>JAMOZS010000100.1 GCA_023667765.1 Roseburia sp.
TAATTTACATAATATAGATGATAAAGTGCTTTCTGTTTCTCCACAGGCAGGAAAAAATAACAGGGTTTTCGTTGGAATTGTTATGTTTCATTTATAAAATTGCAACGCATAAAGTATTGCCAATATGGAAATGCCATCTTGTGTTTGATTATTCTCTAACATTTTTAATACATCATCTTTAGTAACCCACCTTTTTTCATTGACCTCATTTCTATCAAAGTTATTTGTTTCAGATTTCACTCTTGCCGCAAATACATGACATACACTATCAGACATTCCATTTGCAGGGTTATGTGTGCATAAATGCTTCAAGTTTGTTATCTCACATCCGGTTTCTTCAACACATTCTCTCATTGCTGCATTTTCGATTGTTTCATTTTCTTCAACTTTGCCCGCAGGGATCTCCCACTCTAATCTCATAACTGTGTATCTTTTGGATTGAATCAACAAAATTTCATCTTTTTCATTAAACATAACAACACTTACCGCTTCGTGCGGATAATGAATTTGGTGGTATTTTTCTATTATGTATCCATTAGGCAGCTTAACTTTATCAGCATATAAACAGACATAATCACTTTCATAAATAACGGTACGATTTAACCGTTCCGGTAATTCTTTATATTCCATTATGTTACCTCCTCTAGCTGTGTGTTTTCTCTTTTTACCATTCCAGTATAGCATGGAGTTTTACCTGACTGCAATAGCCGGGGAAACGCTGATTAAGTAAAAATTCGATATTTAGAATTCAGAGGCTCATTTTGGCACAATATCTTGTATTTTTTTCGCTTTTTTTGCGGTTTACTTTTGACATATATACAGGTACTATGATAAACTGAGAATAATTATGAAAATGAACATATTGGGATAGGATACCATGGAATAAAGGGAGTCAGGTACTGTGGATAAATATGAATATAAAGTAAGAGCGGATGAGATTAAGCAGTTAATTGCGCAGGGGGACTATGCGCAGGCAGCGGATATAGCGGATACAATAGACTGGCGTAGGGTTAAGAGCGTGATGATGCTTTGTACCATCAGCGATTTGTATAAGATTAACAGACGGTATGAGGACGCCAGAGATATGCTGCTGCTGGCATATGAGCGCAGACCTGGCGGCCGCACCATCTGTTATTCTCTGTGTGAATTATCCATAAAGACGGAAGAGTATGTACAGGCGGTAGAATATTATAAGGAATTTGTACAAGTGGCACCCTCGGACCCGGGGCGCTATATTTTGCAGTATAAGATATATGAGGCTCAGGAGGTGAGCCTCGAGGAGCGTATTGAGGTTCTGGAGGAACTGAAGAAGCGGGATTATCGGGAGAAGTGGGCCTATGAGCTGGCTTATCTTTATCACAGAGTAGGACTTGCCACTCGCTGTGTTGAGGAATGTGACGAGTTGATACTGTGGTTCGGTGAAGGAAGGTATGTGGTAAAGGCAATGGAGCTTAAGATGCTCCATCAGCCACTGACGGCGGAGCAGCAGGAGCGTTATGACCATCGGTTTGATGCAATAGAAAGACAGCAGGCGGAGGAGAGCGGGAACGAGCAGGAGGAGGCTTATCAGGAAGAGGCGGCTGCGGAGGAGAATTATCAGACAGGAAATGATGGGGAGGAAGATTATTCTGCAGGAGATTATCGGACTGGGGAATATGATGAGGCAAGCTATTCGGCAGGAGATTATCGGACCGGGGAATATGATGAGGAGAGTTATCCGGCTGGGAATGACCTGACGGAGGAATACCGGAAGGAAGCGTATCAGACGGGAGAATATCAGGTTGTAGACGAAGAGAATGGGGCAGGGGTTGACCGGGGGCAGCCGTTGGAGGCCGAAGGACAGACGTCTCTTCAGAATACCCGGATATATGCGGCAGAAGAAAGCCTCAAAAATGCCGGGGATACTGAAATACAGCAGAATCAGGGACGGGAGGGTGACTATTCCCGGAAAGAGAGCTCGGAAAGCGGCAGTCAGCAGGAGGAGCCGGAAATCCATGTAAAGACTATGGATATGGGGCAATATAATACCATGAATCTTCAGGCGGAGCTGGCGGCAGGTCTGCGGGAGGTGTTGGCAGAGGAGGACGGGAAACGGGGGATGGAGAATCCTGTCACCCGTTCTATTGTGGCACCGATGTTTGATTCCGAGACGGAATCGCTGGATTCCATACAGATTGAAGAGGTGGACGAGGAGGATTTGGATCCGGAGACGGAGATGATGGAAAGCTCCGAGGTATTCTTTGGCGAGACTGAGGAAATCGGGGATTTGCCGCAGGAAATAGAGAAGGGCCTTCGAAGGGATGTTGTGCCGGAGGTGGCGGTTCAGGGGAAGGATGTAACGCAGCTGCTGCGAAAGAGCGTCGTAACGGATTGGAATGCCCGAGGGAGAGATATGCTGGAGCGGCAGGCGATGGCAGCGCAGCCGCCTAAGGAGCTGGCCAATGTATTGGCGCAGGAGTCGGACGGACAAATCAGTTTTGTGTTGCCTGAGAGCGGCAATCTGGAGAAGCAGATTACCGGTCAGATGAGTATAGAGGATATCCTGACAGAGTGGGAGCGAATGAAGAAGCAGAATCAGGAAAAGCGTGAGCAGGAGGTGCGCAAGCATGTATTGGAGCACACAGGGGATATGTTCACCGAGTTTGAAGCGTCTGTGCGGGATGGATTACTGGAAAAGCTGCAGAAGGACGAGGAGATAGCCCAGACCGAGGAGGATACTCTGCAAAAGGCGCCGATGGCGGAGGAGGATGTGGTAGAGGAACCGGAGGAAATACGGGACACCACAGACCCGGAGGAGGAAGAGATTTATGAGGATTACGGGGAGTCGGAAGCCTTAGCCTCGGAATCAGGAGAACCGGAAGCTACTCCGGCGGTTTTCGCGGCCGCAGAAAAACAGCAAAAGGAGCATAAGAGTCGGGCAGAGGTGCCGCAAAAGCCCCGGACGGACGTGATTTTGACAAAGGAGTTCCTGGAGGACGACGAGGAGGTTACGCGTGACAAGGAGAAAGTCCGCAGCCTGACCCGGGAGGAGAGGGAGTTGTATGCGCCCTTTATTCAGAGCAAGGCCTCGAGAGAGCAGCTGATAAAGGCTATCGATAATATCAGCATGGCATCCTATACGGGAAACCTGGTGATTACCGGTGAGGAGGGGATGGACATCCTCACGCTGGCAAAAAATGTGGTGCGGGAAATACAGACGTCCGACAGTAATTTTTCCGGAAAGGTAGCAAAGATTTCGGGAAATAATTTAAATACGAAGAATGTGCCGGAGATACTGGAGCAGCTGAAAAACGGGGCGTTGATTATTGAGAGAACCTCCGCGCTTGAGGAAGCGACGGGGCAAAAGCTGTACCAG
>JAMOZS010000101.1 GCA_023667765.1 Roseburia sp.
CCACGACCCCTTCATTACGAGTGAAGTGCTCTACCAACTGAGCTATTTCAGCATTCACCTGTTGTCCAAAAGGACAATTTTATTTTGTCCTTTTGGACAACTAAATGTATTATATAGGGTCTTATGAATTTTTGCAACCCTTTTTTTATTTCTGTTACGTTATTTTACCTTCACTATTTTTTTACGGTTATGGTTTTCTTTACGGTTTTTACCCCTTTTATTTTCGCAGAAATTACAGCTTTTCCTGTCTTCTTTGCCGTTATTTTTCCATTTGACTTCACAGATATAACAGACGGCTTCGAAGATTTCCATGTGATGCCATCCAGGATGTTGGCTTTTGTCGTATTTACCCCGCCCATAATCCCCGGATAAGTCACCTCACAACTGACGGTCAGTGCTTTCGTTTTCTTTAATTTGATAGAAGAAGGAGCGTTTAATTTTACCTGCTTTATATTTTTTTTGGCGACTTCAATCGTCTGTACCGTCTTTCCTTTGACAGAAGACTGTTTCTGTGCGCCGTTCGTATGATATCCGAATTCAGCAGACACTCCATACCACCCGCCGGAATCACGTACAAAAGAACCAAGTCCGATGTATTTATAAGCCGGATTAATTAAGCTGGTATAATGTCCGGTTACGGCATTGCTGTTTTGTTTTACCCAGTCATCCTTTTCACGATACCATTGCTCAATCCCCTCCATCAGTCCGGAGTAATTCCACGCAAGGTTTTCGGCCCAGCTTTGCTCATTCTTGTAGCTTATACTGAAGCAGCTCTTACCATTTGGACGTGTATGGCCCTCATTTACCGTACACTCCGCTGCCCGCAATAAAGCAATCCATTCTAAATTAGAAGACCATTTTATCGCCACGTAGTCGGAAGCTTTTAATTTTTTGCCCGTGGAGGGATTGATATACCCTTTCGTACAGGCTTCCTTTCGGATTTGATTGATTCTTTTTAATATTTTGGATTTACTTACCTTTTCAAAGGAACCGGAAACCCCGACAAGGATATTGTCGCTCCCTGCTTTGCTGACATCTGCCGAACGTGTAGATGCCGCCTGAACGGTTACAGGAATCTGGATGATTGACAATGCCAGAACCAGTAGTACAGTGACTAATTTTTTCCTTTTATGAATTTTTTGCATGTTCTTATCCCCTTTCTTTATCTTGCTAAGATTTCAGCCTTCTATATTCAGCGCTATTTTATAAGGCCTCCTTCTTTCATATGAACATCCAGCTGCGGATAAGGAATGTCTATTCCCGCCTTGTCCAGCGCCAGTTTACAGTTCTCTGAAATACGCCATTTTGTGGGCCAGTAATCCTCCGTTTTCACCCAGCATCTGACGCCCAGCGCCACGCCGCTTTCCGCCAGTGCATCCACATAAACCAGCATTTCCTGTTCCTTCAGGCTTTTCTCATCCTGCTTTAGAACCTCCAGGAGCGCCTCCTTAGCCTGTTTTAAATCCGCCTCATAGGATATCTGAAGCATGACATCCAATCTGCGCTTGTCCGCTGCGGTCACATTCACCAGGCTGCTGTTGGACAAATTGCCGTTAGGCAGGATGACAATACGGTTGTCCGCGGTGGCAAGCTTCGTGTAGAAAATCTGGATTTCCGTCACCACCCCCTCCTGCTTCCCGGTAGTTTCAATAATATAGTCCCCCACCTTAAAGGGCTTTAACAATAAAATCAGCACGCCTCCCGCCAGATTGGAGAGACTTCCCTGTACTGCCAGACCAATGGCGACTCCGGCCGAGCCCAGCAGCGCAACGATACTTGCCGCATCCATTCCGAGATTGGCGGCAAGCATAAAAATCAGCAATAAATATAAGGCTGCCTTGATAAAGGAATCCACAAACTGCATAACGCCCTTTTCCGCATGGGCCCGCTCCATGGACTTGCGGACAATTTTCCGCACAAGCTTAATGAGCTGTACTCCAATGATAAAGATAACAACTACCAATACAAGGCGCAGGAGGAATTTTACAATGACTCCTGTCACACCGGCGTTCAGCAATGCATTCAATTCCTCCATGTATCCTCCTCCCTATACCCGTATCAGTGAATTTCAGGCTTTAGACCTGGTGGTATGCTTTTTGGCGGAATCGGCAATTTCGTTTTTGGTAATAACCTTTGCCGTCCCTCTGTTCTTCACAGGAGCTTTTTTCTCTGTTTCCCGGCCGGCTCCCGCCTTCTTTCTGCTTTTGTTTACCTTTTCTTTATTTTCCAGCTTTTTCTGCCTTTCGGCCGCCTTTTGACTCTGCCGCTCCCGTTCCTCCCGGGTATAGGGCACATACTGCAGAATGCTCATGGACACGGGCGCCAGTCGTACGGTAACGGACTGAGGTCTGTCATCCCATTCTCTCTGCTTTGCCGGCTTTATTCTGGCATTGACAATCCCGCTTCCGCCAAACTCTGCCGCATCGGTATTCAGGATTTCCTTATACTTTCCGTCATAAGGCACCCCTGTTGTAATCTCTCTTTCCAGACCGGAAAAATTCGCCACAATAACCAGGGTATCTTCCTGCTGCATTCCCTTTCTCGCATAGGTTAGATAGCAGTCATTGGCCGATAGATTATTCAGCCACTCAAAGCCCTCCGCCCGGGAATCCTGCTCATATAAAGCCTTATTTTCCCGGTACAGCCGATTCAGCTCCCGCATGAGTCTGGCAATGCCTTCGTGTTCGGGAACCTGCCGCAGATACCACTGTACAATGCGCCCTTCATTCCATTCGTCAAATTCTCCCAAATCCTGTCCCATAAACAAAAGCTTCTTGCCCGGATGCGTCATCATATAGGCATAGGAAAGCCGCAGATTGGCAAATTTCTGGGGAAGCTCTCCCGGCATCTTGCCAATCATGGTAGCCTTACCGTGTACCACTTCGTCATGAGAAAATACCAGCACAAATTTCTCGCTATAGGCATAAATCATACTGAAGGTCAGCTCCCCGTGATGATGGCTTCTGAAATAAGGGTCGTATTTGATATAATCCAGATAATCATTCATAAAGCCCATATTCCACTTTAGGTCAAAGCCCAGTCCGTCCTTGTCCAGCTCTCCCGTCACCATAGGGAAAGCCGTGCTCTCCTCTGCAATGGACAGTACGCCGGGATTGCGCTTCTTTAATATGGAATTAAAATGCTTCATAAGCTCGATAGCTTCCAAATTCTCCTTACCGCCATAGATATTGGGTATCCATTCGCCGTCGTTTTTTCCGTAATCCAGATACAGCATGCTGGCCACCGCATCCATACGGATTCCGTCTGC
>JAMOZS010000010.1 GCA_023667765.1 Roseburia sp.
GCAGACCAGGACATTATTGGATAAAACCTGCCTGAGAATAAGCGAAAGCATTACTTTCTGGCAGGCTACAGAATGAAATATTATTGCAAAATGTCCCAATAATGCAAGAGACGGTACAACCGTTAGGTCATATCGTCTATTGCCATGATTAGTTCCTTACCACTATTAAACCTGATGTTTACTGGGTTTACGGCTCACCTCCGACTATTCGAACTCGGCGTGTCCTTTGCTGCTATTAACTGTATTTGTTTAAGTTTTATGCAAATATACGCCCTTTTTACTTCCATTACATCATTTATTATAGCTTGCTGATTTTCTGTTGCCAAAATGTTGCCACGCATCCATGATAACAAATCCCTGCAAATCAAGGCATCAAAAAATACTCCCTAACGCTCTATCTATAACACTGTCTCTGTAACTCACACATGATCTCTTATAAATACATAATAGTCCGTATCATAGCCGCCCCAGCGATAATCCCCGCTCTTCCACTCTATAATCATATAGTCCATGTCACCAACTGTCACAATTTCATATGCACAGGCGGTATGATTGTAATGTTTCAGCACATAACCCTTCGTCCAGCTCTGAAGCTCTTTACCCAATATGGTTTCATCCATATAAACACTGGATAAAAATCCCGCTTCTCCAAAATGCATATGCTTAAAAAATAGTTTTTCCTGAGGGAGATGATTCCCATCCGGATCAAATTCCTCTCTATTGCGGATAAAGTCAAAGGCCCTCCAATCTCCCAAGACCCGCTCGTCATTCACAAAAGGCATATCCGTGTCATCTTCTCTGGCAATCTCACGTTTGGTATACCTGTTTTTATCAACCTGTTCCAGCACTAATACGGTAGGCATCCCGCCGCGAAGATATTCATAGGCTTTATTCTCCACAAACATATAACGGCTGCCTTGATAGTCCTCAATTTGATATCTGCATAAACAGGACTGGTCGCCGCCGTTCAATTTCAGATATCCTTTTGTCCAGCTATAAATCCAGTAATCTTCTCCACCCGGCAGGAAATAGATTTCCCTATCCTTATTTCCCATATCAGATTCCCTCCGCTCTCCCTGCTCGGAATAAAAATCTTCCTTTACGGCATATTCACCAACAACCTTCCATTTGCCAATGACCTGCCCGTCATCCTCAAAAACAAGGTCTATATTTTCATGCAGCTCCCCCATTTCATCTCTAAGTTTTGCTACCTTGGCAACCACCTGTATCTCATTTTTGTCTTTACCGCCATAGGTCATGAATCCGGAAATACGCTGGAAATTTCTTCTTTGTATTTCCTCGTCCAAACTGCGCCATGCAGCCTGCAAGTCTTTGGAATTTAACGGTATGGGCAAGGACATTCCCTTTATAAGCATTTCTCCAAATGGATTTTCTTCTACTACTGACAGTGTTTCCTGTTCAACCTTCGTATTTTTCTCCTCTTTCTCAAATATCATACATTTCACCTCCGCAATGGCAGCAAGCATATTTCGGCATTCCGACTCCCGATGTTCCAGAATGCCCTTTATGAACTCATGATTGTCGGCATTTTTCAGAATATCCCTTATTTCTTTCAGAGAAAGACCGCCGCCCTTTAATAACTCAATTTTCTGCACCTGCCCTATCTGTCCAGTCGAATAATAACGATAACCGGAAAAATGGTCAACATAGTCCGGACATAACAGCCCCTCTTTATCATAATGCCTAAGCGCCGATATGGGCATTCCCGTTATCTTTGCAAATTCACCTATTTTCATACCTGTGCCTCTTTCAAAAATCTATTTACAGTTACTTATGAAACGCTTCATGAAAGAAGTATAAACCTAATGTATGGTTTAGAGTCAACCCCGACAAACTAAAGTGTTGAATCAATGCCATTTGCTGTCTTTCAGAGGGCATTGAGAACTTGCATATAATATCCTGTTTTTTTACTTTGCTTTACAAAATCAACATACGCATAGAGCAAAATAACGGTAAGTTAGCCCTTAAATTAAGTTTTTTCTGTATGCTTGCCGGCAACACCTATTTAATCCAATTCATAATAATACGAATATGGCAGGATATCTTATAGACCACCTGCCATACCTAATAACCTATATCAAATCAATATCACTCGAGCTCTTTCCAAGTTTTTTATCAGCAACTCACAAATGCTGATATTTCCTACAATTAGGGCAATTCCATTTCATAAAATGTTGCTCTATTCGCATCGTTTCAAATGTTTTTAGTAGCAAATCAATAGCAACCTTTACAACCTATACTAATTCATTGGCTTGATATAATCTACTTTTTTCATTACTCGAAACAATCTGCTTACACTGTAGCAGTTTCCGCCACTCATCATGTTTCGCCTTACTCCGCATATTTACACTTCCGGTATCGTATTTTCTTGCCCATTCAACAAAATCCAAATGTTGCTGATACATATCCCCGCCCGGAGCAATTCTATCTCCAAATTTATCCCATTCTCGCAGCTTAATTCTTTCAATTCTGATTTCAGTATCCGTAACCAACCTGATTACTAATGTAAATAACGGAATCAATTCATCGCCCCAATCTACCAGTGAACCGGAGATTACTACATTATCATTTTCTGAAATATCTTTTTTCATCAGAGCAAGCCGTTCTTCCTTACTTCCTCGTAGTATACCTCGGATTGGTTGGAAGCCAGAAATAGTCATCGGTATCCATAAATTTATAACCCAACTCTTCACTGATTTTTCTTCCTAAAGTAGAGGTTCCCGAACCGGAAGCTCCATAAATATGTATTACATTCTTCATTTTCATCATTAACAAACTCCACCTCTTCTAAAATATGACAACATATGTTCTGTTTCAACAGACTTTCGCAATTTCTTACGATTGTTTCTCAATCTACGGCACCATTGTTGCAACTCCAATCATAACCACCACACCTCGGCGTGTTTTTTGTTGTTCTTAACTATATCTGTTTAAGTTTTTTATTACAAATATTTATATTCCTTCAGGGAAATGATTTCCCTGGGTGGTCTTACCGAACATACTCTTACAGGTTACTGCACCTATATTCGTGCTTATCTGAATTATCTTTCCAATGTTCTTCACAAATCCCCTGAAGACATTTCCTGGCAGGAACTGCGCGGTTACATCAAATGGCTGCAGCATTCCAGAAACCTTTCTGACCGTACCATCAACTGTGCCATCTCACAGCTGCGCTTCTTCACACTGTATGTCTTACACAAACTCAGAGCAGTTTATCTTTTGTATAAGCTGTTCTTTTTTGTTGCTGCTCTGAATATGATACTTTCCTTAAGAATTATAACAAAAAATCCGGGGAAAAACTTTGCGCGGATTGGGCAGTTTATGGTGCTTTGAAAATCAGGCTTGTCAGACATGGCTTCATCAAAATTGATGAAATAGTTGACATTTTTATGCTGTTTACTTATAATGTAAACATAAGGAAAGCACTGCGACAAGCGGTTGGCTTCCAGTATAGAGTGTTTAAATAATTTACTTATCTAAACAGCCGTCACTTTGCCGAGTGGCGGTTGTTGCTTTTTACAATTACTGTAATAGTAAATCTACCAATATGTAGCGTAATCCGCATAAGCCTCACCTTTCGGAGGATATCAGCCAACCGCCTGCCGCTATGCAGTGCTTCCCATCCTTGTTAAGGACTTCTTTATTGTATCAATGCAGCTAATGCCTGTCAATTATTTTACTAAATTATTGATATTCTTCGTATGGTTTTTTCATATTTTTTTGAAAGCATTTCCATCAGTTCTTTTCGCCTGATTTATTTTGTGTTATACTTTGTCATAAATTTTTCTTGTCTTCGCTCCGGTCGATATAACACAAGGGAATGTCTAAGGGCAAACACACATGCTTAAATTTAGTGTTTTCAAGGCTTTGTCCCAATGATAAAGGCAAAATATAACAGTTATTAAAATGCTAAAGATGCTTTCATTTCCAGTATAAATTTTTATGAATTTTGAAGTATGTCGGAGAGTTCCGCAAACTGTGCCAGCGTCAGCGTCTCGCCCCGAACAGTGGCGGACAGTCCCATTTGTTCCAGCGCTCCGACTGCCTTCTCCCTGGAAATATTCAATCCAGCGGCGTTGCTCAAACCATTGGCTAAGGTCTTCCTTCGTTGATTAAAAGAAGCCCGAATCAAGGAAAACATGTACTCGGCGTCAGACACCTTAACCGGCGGCTCCTCATAACGGGTCAAACGGATAACCGCACTTCCCACGCTCGGCTGAGGCATAAAGCAGCTGGGCGGCACATTCGCCACGATTTCCGGCTTTGCATAATACTGTACCGCCAGAGATAACGCACCGTAATCCTTGGTGCCGGGGCCTACCTGCATGCGCTCCGCCACCTCCTTCTGTACCATAATCGTAATGCTCTTTATAGGCGCCCTGCTCTCAAAAAGCGCCATAATAATAGGCGTTGTGATATAATAGGGAAGATTCGCCACCACCTTGACCGGCCTGCCTTCGTTCTGCTCCTCCACAAGCCGCCGAAGGTCCGTTTTCAAAATATCCTCGTTTATAATCGTCACATTCTCATAATCCGACAGCGTCTCCTGCAGTATGGGAATCAACGCCTTGTCGATTTCCACCGCTGTCACCTGCGCCGCCGCCTCCGCCAGATACTGCGTCATCGTACCGATTCCCGGCCCAATCTCCAGCACGCAGTCCTCCTTCGTAATTTGGGCTTCCTTCACAATCCGCTCCAGCACCTCGGGAGCAATCAAAAAATTCTGTCCGAACTTCTTCTGAAAACGAAACTGATACTTCTGCAAAATCTCTATGGTATTACGGGGTATACCTAAATATGCCATTTTCCCTCTCCTCCAAAGCAATTATCCCCTTTTTCTTCCCTCTCCAGATAATCCTTCACCTCCGCCAAATCCTTAAAAATCCCCAGGCTCAATCGCTTCATCTCCTCATCCGGCGGTATGATATCCGGAACCATAAGAGGCATCATGCCCGCCCTGTAAGCGGAGCGGATGCCATTATAGGAATCCTCTATCGCATATGCCTCCTTGGGTTGCACTCCCAGCTCCTCGCAGGCCATCAGATAAATCTCCGGCTCCGGCTTGGAATGGACAATCATATCTCCTGTAACCAACACGGAGAAATATTCTCTGATGCCGGCCCTCTCCAGATGGTCCTCCACGCTCTGCCGCCTGGTAGAAGAGGCCAGCGCAATACGCACACCCCTGTCCTGTAAATATGTCAAAAGCTCCCTCACCCCCGGCTTTTCCGGCAGGCCCCGCTCCTCGATACACCGCCAGAATTCCTCTCCTGCCAGCTTGCGAAAGCCGTCATAATCAAACTCCTCTCCGTAATAATCCCTTATGATTTCACGGGTATCCGTGGAATTGGAGCCGATGCAGCGTGGGAATACCTCCTCCATATCCGGCAGGCCCTGACTCTCTGCCACCCGGCACCAGCTGTCCATACAAAGCCTTTCCGTGTCAAATAATACGCCATCCATATCAAATACTACTGCTTTCATCTGCGAAACGCTCCTTGTGTTTTTATACTTTTAAAAATGATAAGGCAAAGCTTCTTCACATTATACCATGCCTTCGTTAAAACACAACCACAAGATACGCAGATTCAAAACTCTCTTTTTCTGTTTTTAATTCTCTTTTAACAGCGTCTGCAGACTGTGATAGGCAGCTTTATAAGCTCTGACACCGCTCTTCTCCTTTTTTGCCTCCGGATTCTTCTCCAGCCGGTCAAGCCCGGCAAAATGGAACAAATGAGGCTCCAGACTCAGATACCCCGAAAATCCCCTTTCCTCCAATCGCCTGAAGATTTCCTGCAGCGCGCCGTCTCCCTCTCCCGGCAGCACGACCTCCCCGCTTGACCGGACGGCATCCTTCACATGTATATAGGCAATAGAATCCTCCAACAGTGCATATGCTTCCCGGGTATCCTGTCCGCATTGGATAAAATTGGCAAAATCAAATATTCCCCGGAAGTGCTCTCCATAAAAGGCATCAAATAAATTTTTACATTGCGCCGCCCGGGCTCCATAGATGCCCTTTTCATTTTCATGCAACAGCACTACCTCCTCCCGGGCCGCATAGTCTATCAACTTTCCTATCCGTTCAAATACCTGTCCCCGAAAAGCCTCCGGATTTTTCTCATCCGGCAGATAAAAGCTAAACATCCTGATATAAGGCGTATTAAAGCAATGCGCCAGCTCCACAATATGCCGAAAGCTTTCAAAATGCTCCTCAAAATCATCCTCAATACCAATCTTTCCGATAGGAGAGCCAATCGCCGAAACCCCCACCCCCTGTTCTGACATTTTCTTTTTCAGCTCCAACGCCTTTGTCATAGAGATGTCTGACACACCAATACCGTCCGCTCCTCTCAGTTCCAGAAAATTCTGCCCCAGCTCTTTCAGAACCTCAAGCTGCTCGTCAAAGGATGAGGCTATCTCATCCGCAAATCCTGTTATTTTACATTTCTCCAGCATCATATACCTCTTTTCCGTGTTATTTTACTGTTTCCCTCAGATAAGCGGAATCATATATCCGCAAAAACAACCTCAATGTTTCTTCCACATTTTCAAAATCCAGAATATCCGACTCGCCCTTCTGAATACTGTTATAGAATTGTTCAATCGCCTGTCCATGTCCGGCTCCCCAATAATCCTTTCCAAAACCTTTTTCTCCGGGCATTTCAATGATTTCCTCTTCTCCCTTATTCTCTTTCAGAAATACGCTGCCCTCCTCCATACGGATACGCCCCCTCTCACACTGAAGCTCCAAGACAGGCGCCGCATCCGCCGCATAACCGGTGGTCACATACAGACATCCCGCCGCCTGGGAATATCTGATATGAGCGCATAGGGTATCCTCCACTTCTATCTCTTCCTTCAGATGGAAATTATCCATCATCGCCTCTACCCCGCATGGCTTTTCATCCACCAGATATTGTATTAAATCAAGCGTGTGTATCCCCTGATTGATAAGAGCGCCCCCGCCCGCCAAATGCTTCTTTCCCCGCCAGCTGCCGGCGGCATAGTAACTTTTATCCCGACACCATGTCACAATTCCCCTGACTCCCACAATACTGCCAAAATAATTTTCACGCAAAAGCTTCCTGACAAACTGCACCTCCGGATTCCGTCTGTTCTGAAAACATACCCCTGTTTTGATTCCCCCAGCCCCGCTCTGTCTGTTGACAGCTTCTTTCAGCATATGAAACTGCTCCCAGGAAATAACCGGCGGCTTCTCCATAAACACATGGATTCCTCTGTCCAGACATTCTACTGCCATAGCCGCATGCAGGTAATGAGGCGTACAGATATGCACGACATCCAATTTCTCCTGTTCCAGCATCTCCATCCAGTCCGTGTGAAAGCTGCCCCCATATCTTGCTGCAAGGCGCCGGGCTCTCTCTGGTACGCAATCGGCCACTGAAACCAGCTCGGAATCCTCCAGCGCCATAATACTCTTTGCATGAACCTCCGAAATGCAGCCACAGCCAATGATTCCCACTCTCATATCAACCACTCCTTCACTCAACTGCCATACGTACCGGTCGTGTCAAAGGTCACTTCCTCTTTCAGCTGCTTCTTTTGCGAGCGTTCCCTTCTTTTATTCAGTTCCTGCAAAAAAACATCCTCATTCACCGGTATCTCTACCGTCTGTCCCAGCCAGGCAGACAGATGCATGGCATTTGACAGCATCAAACCGTTGATTCCTTCCTGCCCCTTTGCAACCAATGGGCCGCCGTGCAGAACAGCCTGTGCAAAGGCGGCCAGAACTCCGTTATGCTGCGTGTTTTCTCCCTCGATATCCACTGTTTTCCACTGTCCCTCCGGCTGTGTAAAACCTTCCTTTGACCGGAAGCAATATTCTCTTTCGTTGATTGATAATTCATATAACATCAATTTCCCATTCTCACTGACCAGCTTTGCCCGCTCCAAATCAACCTCCAGGCGGTTTGTCCCCGGCGCATCGCCTGTAGAAGTAACAAACACACCCGTCGCTCCGTTAGGGAATTCCAGATAGGCCGTCACATCATCCTCCACCTCAATATCATGCCACTTTCCCTCATGGCAAAAAGCGCGCACGTTGCACGGCATACCACAAATCCACTGAAGTAAATCCAGGTTATGAGGACATTGGTTCAGAAGCACCCCTCCTCCTTCACCGTCCCAGGTAGCACGCCATTCTCCCGAATCATAATAGGCCTGTGTTCTGTACCAGTCCGTAATCATCCAGTTGACCCTCTTCATCGCGCCGTAATCACCGCTTTGCACCAGTTCTCTCAGCCTTCGATACAGGGGATTGGTTCTCTGATTAAACATCAATCCAAACACCACCCCATGCTTATCCGCCTCCTCGTTCATCTCCCGCACCTGCTTTGTATACACTCCCGCCGGTTTTTCGGACAACACATGCAAGCCATGCCGAAAGCCCTTGATAGCCAGCTCGGGATGAATATAATGAGGCGTCGCTATCAAAATAGCGTCTACATCCCCCGAATCCATCAGCACATCTGCGCTTTCATAAATATGTACTGTATCAGGCAAATTCTCCTTTGCCCAATTCCTTCTGCTCTCCTTCACATCCGCCACCGCTGTCAACACCATATCGGGAATTTTGTTTTCTGCAATCTGTCTGCAATGATTGCTTCCCATTCCTCCCACACCGATAACACCGATTCGCACCATAGCCAAACCTCCTTATTCCGCTTATTCTCTTGAAATTGTTACCTGTTCCATAGGATTATATAGAGCCTCCGACGCAGGAAACAATTTTCTCTAAGGAAGGGCCGATTGAATCAGCGCTTCCTTAGCGTTTTCCTAATTATGATAGTATACCTCTCTCCCTTAATATGCCATTGCAAATGAGCAAAAGAATATTGCAAATATAGCCCTCTCTATTATATAATAAAATAACTGCAAAACCGTATCACTATCTCATAGGAAGAGGTATTTACCATGAGTTATCTGCAAATAAACCATAGACCTTCCTCCCAGTATGCACATTACACCCATCATTTTCATTCCACCTATGAGGTCTATTATTTTATTTCCGGCGACGCGGATTATTTTGTGGAGGGCACAGAGTATCATCTGACCCCTCACAGTCTTTTACTGCTGGCTCCAAATGTGCTTCACGGCGTACGGGTAAAATCCGATAGGGATTATGTGAGATACTGCCTGTATTTTTCGCCGTCTGAACTGCTGTCCGAAAGACGTTCCTTCTTGCTTTCCTCTTTTCCCAATCCTTTAAAGGATTCCAAACAGGCAGTATTTTATGAAGATTTGACCGAATTTCAATTTGAAAACTTTTTTTATCTCCTGCAGCAACTGGATTCTCTGCCCCAGGAAGAACAACAAATTTATTATCCTATTTATCTGGAGGGGTTTCTGGCCCGGATTCATCTGATGTGCCAGCTGCGCTGCCCTTCCTCCACCTGTGCTTCCAATGTCTCCTCAACCATTACGGAAATCATAAGCTATCTCAACAGCCATATTGCGCAGCCGCACACTCTGGACGATTTATCACAGAAATTCTATATCAGCAAATATTATCTGAATCGCTCCTTCAAAAGAGCCACAGGCACTACCGTCATTGATTATCTCATTCATAAGCGCATCTTCCTCGCCAAGCAATATCTATTGAACGGAGAAAATGCCGTCGACGTCGCCGCCAAGGTGGGATTTACCGACTACTCCTCCTTCTACAGGGCTTATAAAAGAATACTGGGGACTTCTCCGGGCTGTGACAAAAAATCCGTCACTGATTCTCATACAGGTACACCTGAACGCGACTATTTATGATTTCCGCCGTCTCCCTGGTACTCTTATCCCCTGCGAAGTAACCCTCCGCCTCCTCCCACAAAATATTGATAATATCGTTATAATACCCCATAATGTCGCGGCCGGGAACCGCCTTTTCCAAAAGCTCCTTATAGATATGCAAGATCGTCCTGCCATCCGCAAGCCTTTCCAGTACTCTGTTACCCCCTCGCCATCCGCTCCATACAATTTCGGTTTCCCCGGTATTATGATAATTCTCCACTACCTCGATTTCATCCAAAGAAATCTTACTGACCGGATTTTCGGCTCCAAAATAGTCCAGATACTGCACCTCCTCGCTCAGCAGACACTCCAGGAAGGCTCTGACCGCCTCAGTATCAGCGTCTTTGCTTACCACAATCATTCCGTCGCTTATCAGGAAATGACCGTTCCCTTTAGAATTGGGGTTTCCCACAAAAAAGCACTCTTCTCCATATCTTTCGTACCTCTCGTTGATAGCTTCCACAGAGCTCACGGCATTATCATACAGACAACCCCCGGCGCCCAGGAACATTTTCCGGCTGAGTGTATCGTCCCCATATGCTTTTGCCGCCTCCAATATCTTCAGAAACCTCTCATCGTCAAAATGGCATTCTCCTTTTTCCCAGTCAACTAACCAGGAGTCCTCTAAAAGCCCCTTTACCAGTTCATTCAATGTGGCCCGACAAGCATAGGGGCTCTCTCCCTGACAATGAAGCCCTACATAATCTCCCGTTTCCAGGAGCTCCAGCAAATCCTCCACCGTCCAACTGTCCTTCTGCCAGATACTCTTCAATGTCATGGCGGTGGCCAAATCCACCTCCGGAGGAAGCCCCACCAGGACATTCCCGGATGTTCCCATCTCTATCACTCCGGGAAGAAACTGTTCCAGCGTCTCCCCCGGAATAAGAGGCTTTATGTCCGCTAACAGCCCCATGCTCTGCAGCTTCTCCATGTCATCCTCCGTCACATAAAGGATATCCGGGCATTCTCCCGACATGATTTCGGCCATGATTCTTGTGCGAAAATCCTCCGCTTCCAAGCCCTTACTGTTCCTGTATTCATAATAGTAATCCGGATTCCGACGACTGGCTGCGGCAATCGCATAGGATAGCTTTTCCTTCTCCCCCACCAGATTCACGACGCTCAGAGTTGTAACCTGGCGTTCATAGGGCTCCTCGGATAATACGACCAGCCAGTCCTCCTCACGCTCATTAATACTGCCAAACATTCTGAGCAGAGGCGCCTGTCCCTCCCGCATAACCAGCATCGTATTATAAGTTTCCGGCACGGCATTATTTCGGAAATCAAACACCAGCTTCCTTGCACCGGATTCCACATCCCATTTCACAATGCCCTTCGCCGTCTTATAGTAAACGCTGTTTCCCTGCATACCTAACATAGCGCTGCTGCCATATCTGTCAAGGGGCAGTTCATTCTCCAGAAGCGCCACCTCCTTTATCCGGTTATTCTCCCAATCAAACCAGACCAGTCTTGTATGCTTCTCCCGACTGCTGTAAACCGGAAAAATCAGTTCGCCTTCCTGGGTTCTGAGGGGCATTCCCACCTGTTCCATCTCATCAAACTTCTGAGACATCAAAAGCTTCCCCTCCCTATCAAAAAGATATAATTCCCTGAGTGGATTCGAGCTCTGCCCCGCTCTGACATAAAGATTTCCATCCTTATCGCAGATACATTCACTCATAGGGGAAACACCTTTATCATTTATAATTTCCTCCTCATAATAGATAGGAAGCATGTCTATTCTGTTCACGGCCCCCTGAGAATCGGAATAGATATTATGGATGGAGGATGTATCCTCCAAATGGAATTCCTCATGAAACACAAACTCCTGCTCCCCCATCACATCCATGGACACGCCAATTACACTTTCCAGACCTGTTTTGTCATTTGTCAGCTCCGTAACAGAGGTATTCATGACACCCGTGTCATATACCTCCAACAGGCATCTGCCGGGAGTAATCTCACTGGATTCTTTGACGCGCAAAAGATAAAGTCTGTAAATCTTTTCTCCCCAGACCTTGTCCACCACGTCCCACACTTCTTCCCTGGCCTCGTCACAGACCGCCTCTTCATGCTCCCACGAAATGTATTCTTTTATCCATAAACCCTGCTCTTCCTCTACCTCGCCTTGAACTGCAAAACCGTTATTTTTCCAGTCCACCGTTGTAACAGAGCTCTTTCCCTCCGGAGCGGACTCCTCCTTTGCCGGGCTCTCCGTCTCCCCACCGGCTCCCGCACAGCCCCATGCCGTCATTACAAAAACAAGAACAAACACCAGCCCGATGAATCTTTTATACATGACAATCTCCTTTCCTGAGGGCGCGACAACACGCGTCGCTCCTCTGTGCCTGACGTACCAACCATAGCGCTTCAAACGAAACACTCTGTCAGAACAACTCGTCCAGCAAAATATAATATCGAATTTTCTCCCAGTCCGGCTCTATGCCCAGTTCCCGAAACAAGAGCTGTCCGTCAAATCCGGAATATGCCTGCCTTCCATATTTTCCGCTGTAATTATGGGATAAGCTCCGATAACACAAAGCAATATCACACCATTTGTCGGCAACGCCCGCTCCTCCCAGGTCGAGATAGCCGGTCACCCGACCATCACTCAAAAACACATTGGGGAGACAGAAATCTCCATGGGATAACACCGGTTCCTCCTTCGGTCGATTATCCCGGAGCCACTGTAATAGCTCCTCCGGTCCCTTAAAACCGTTTTCTCCAAAGGTTTCCGGCTCCACATAATCCATATCCACCAGACCCTTCTCCACATAATAGGCCGCACGGGCCAGCTTATTCTGTAACCGCGCGTCCACGGGACAATCCGAAATATCGACCTCCCAGAGCCTTTTCAGGCCTTCTGCAAGCAGCCCCGCCAGCTTTTCTGGCTGCTCCATATACTTCCTCTCACAGGCCATTTCACCGCTGCATTTACTCATAAGCAGGTACAGCCTTTTATCCATCACCCCACAGGCAATCACTTCGGGCACGGGCAGTTTCCCCTGCAGCCATGTCAGCATACGGTATTCATTCTCCGAATCCCTGTTGTAATCCTGTACCTTCAAAACTTTATCAGAAAAAATAAGTACCTTGGAGCCTGACATTCCAATCGAATCCACCTGATACGGCTCCCCTGAAACAATTTTACCGATTTGTGCCGGAAATACCATCTCGCAGCCCCTCCTGAATATCGCTCTTCCTATCATTTAAATTCATTATATAATCATGCATTCTTAAATGCAAGCATGGCGCTCTTCGAATCCCCCTGCTAATCCGCCCTGTCAGAGCAGTTTACTGCAATGAAACGCGAGGGAAAACGACGGAGGTGATAACAAATGCCTTATAGCTATTATCTGTGGATGATGACAAGTCCCTGCTAAAAATGCTGTAGGGTTTTACATAAAAGGAATATCAGGTGATGACAGCCGAAAACGGACTCATGATAGACTATGCCGCAAAAAGGTTCAGCTGGAAACGCAGGCTATAGAATTAACCCGGCTGGAATACGAGATTCTAGAATTTCTTTCTATGAATCCGGGACAGGTTTTTGATAAGGAACGCATTTACGAAAAAGTATGCGGCTATGATGCGGAAGGCAACCATCGTGTGGTAACAGAGATGATTCTACATATCCGCAAAAAGCTTGCAGAACACACAGACCGAATACCCTTCGTATAATAGCCCCCTCCCTTGGCTCCCAATACTCCCTTACCGCATACCGGCCTCTTTTATCCTTCTGAAAGGTAATGGCTGTAGGAAAATAGCTTCCTTCCCGCACCTCCATAAGTGCTGTACTTCTCCCGAAAGACCAACAGATATACCATAATCTCCCCCTCCACCTTATCCTGCCCGGCCGCAGAGTCGCCGTTTCTTCCCTCATTAGCCGGAAGCACATAACTTGCTGCCCGAAACAGGCCCTTGGTTCTGTCATCGGCATAGCGCTTCATAATAGTCGCCATAATAGCTTCCTCCATGCCTCCCGTATCCGAGACGGAAATTCTGCCATTCCTACCGTAAGCGGCCAATGCCTTTTTCGATTCTGCGTCAAAGAAAGAAATACGCCCCCTATTTCCAATCAAAAGCAATATCGGCACATTCCCTGAAGGCTTCACCTGATACGTCATCGCTGCTCTCAAGCAGGATAATAAGCTCATAGGGTTCCTCCTTCGTTTGAAGTTCTATGGAGGAACAGGCATATCCTTCCGGATAAAGCAGATTTTGCGCGATTGCGGACACCCTAGAAGCATTCCCGATATAATCCGCATGATATTGCTCCTCTTCGTCGGCATCGGGGCAGGAGATTCTCACTTCAATGTTTTCTACGCGGACATAAACGATTTTATCTTCGTCAGCCGGATTCTGGACATTCACACCGTTTCTGAACCATTCCCCCTTTTTCCTCGTCCGAGTACAAGAATGTTTCCTGACTTCCGGCAGGGACGACAATCCCGATATCGTAACGGGTCTGTTTCGGGTTAGTCAGCAGGCATACTAGCACTACTTTTGTTCATTAGAAGATTTATCTATTTTTTCTTGCAATTTCATCAGAGCATCAAAACTTTGCATTCCTTTTTGAGGATTCTCCATCAATTTATTCATAAATATTTCTAACAGTCTATCCTCTGGCTTAATCGAACTCCCAACCTGTTCATTCTTTATAGTTTCTATAAACGCAGAAAGCATCTGTGAAAACCTTGTTTCAATATTATTTTCTAGTGCTTTCAAATTATCAGGAATTTGTTGCACTTCCAACAATAATGTTGATAAAATTTCTGCATTCTCTTCTGTACTATTTTCAGAGAAATTTAATAAAGTGCCTACTTCACTAACCGGATTGTGAACAATTTCCCCATTTTCAATAGCATTCAACATAGCTTCTATTTCTTTTTTTGCCAAATTAGCCCCACTCAAAGTCGTATTATACGAAATAGTTCTCATGTTAGATACGTCAAACGGTATTTCAATATCTCCTTTTACAATTTGAATAGCTGGTTTCCGATAGGAATGTCTAATCGCCAATTCATAAAATACATTAGGATTATTTCCTGTTAAATCAGCAATAACTAAATCCGCAGAAATAATTTGTTCAATAATAGCCTTTGTAATTAATCCACTATTTGCCATTTTATCAGCTCTCACAACAGAGTATCCAAAATCTTGGCATACTGGACTAATAATATACTCCATTACTTCATCCGCATTTTTACGTACTTCTGTTCCCTCTTTACCAATAGGTGTTATTATAAAACATACTTTTCCCATCTTTTTTCCTCTTTTTCAAATATTGTATTTTCAGTTCTATATGCTTAATTTGGCAACAAATTTTTTTACATTATATGCAAAATAAATAACAGAATAAAAATATGTCAACTTAAATAATGCCGGACATATAAAATAATCAGTGTAACAATTTCTGCACTCGCTCCACAACCACAACATAATTATTAAATATACGATTGCTTTTTATGGATTTTTATAGTCATAACATCCTTATTTACAGTTTCAGAGCAAACAGGTATCACCAATCTTCCCTGTAACTGTCTCACTTGCAAATCATAAACCTATTAAATTCCTCTCTTTTTTTTCCTTACAACAGAATTATTTCGTTTTTTATTCATTTCCTTCGCTGTGAGCCGCCTACCACCTGTTCTTGCTATTGCTTGATGTTCCAATGCTGCTTTATATACTGCTCTTCTTCGACCTGCGATTTTTGTAACTCCAAATGGCACTCTTTTACTTGGCATAATACTTTCTACAGAACGAATGGTATCTGCATTTGCTTCTAGTTTTACAACTTCAGATAAATTATGTCTAAATTCACCACTCAAATAAACATAATCTTCCTCTGAATAAGTAAAACGTCTAATCACCTCCAAACATGCTTGTTGTATATTTTTAAATTCTTTAACCTTATATCTTTCAGCACGTTCTGCATCAAAAACCAACCACCTATTATTTTGTTTTATAATACAAGAAGCACCTTCTTTATATCCTTCAAGACTATAAAAAGAATCTGAAATCCCAATATTTTTCATAGTACTTGCAAAACATTCCTTAACATTTTTTTCATTCATATTTCTTCAACCCCCCTATTCAATTTTCTCTAAAATTGTCCCCAACATCTCCATAATACATATATCATGATAATATTGAATCGCACCTCCCAAAGTTCCAAATGCTGGTGCAGTAATACCTTCAACAGCATATTGAACTTTCGGTTGCTCTTTTCCATCTTTTATATCTAATATTCTTTGCTGTTCTTTATCGTCTATGACCTCAAAGCACATCACCGGTATATTCTTTAATACTTTATATCGATGAAATTCAACTGAATCTTGTACATAAGGTAATCCTAATTTATTGAATTCAGTTCCACTAAGTGCCGTAAAATGTCCCCTTTCTGATCCATACCGCACAAGTTCTGCTCCCTTCCCTAAATATTGTTGAGAAACTGTAACTCTATACTTATAACATAGTGGATACTTACCCTTTTCTAACTCTATAATATATTTTTGTTTGTCAAGTCGTTTTGCTCTAATATCAAACCCTTGCCTGTCAGCCACACTTTCTCCAATATGATAAATTGAGCCTTTATCCCAAAACTCAGGATTTGCTACCCCAATTTTATATTCCGCTACAATTAATTGAGCAACATCATTAAAAACATATTCATGCTCAATTAATTCCCCTTTATCATTTCTCTTTTGGTACTTTTCTACGTTGAACATTTTTCCCTCTTTAATTTTACCTGTGCTGCTAATCATTGAACTGCCATTCAATAATTTAAAACTATGATATTGGTCATTGCATTTTGGCTATATGAGGATACTGTGTTTAGAGCACTTTCAGATTGCATCAACACATATGCCTTGCATTGTATTTTTATCTTTGCTCCTGTATATTATCATATAAATGTCCGTTTTTCCATAAAAATATGACAATCTACTTATTACCCTGAATCACATTTTTAACCTTACATACAGTTTATCTCTGATCAACTGGGATGTAGAATTCGATAAACCAGACGCACTGGAGGCCAGCACAGAGCAGATGTCAAGAACCAGCATTTTTTATTGTGACCCCATGCGCAGCAGCCAGAAAGCCGGGATTGAAAACGTACACACCATGCTTCGGATAATTATCCCCCAAGATACCGTGTTTACGAATCTTATGCGGTGGAATATCAGGAAATGTGTCAATATCACCCCAACAATGCTCCCAGAAAACGTCTGAAATGGCGTTCTCCCTATGAGATGGCATGCGAGACATATGATACAGAAACCCTGTAACAATTGTAACTCTGGTATATTGCGCCAGACAAAATAGTGCTATCACCGAAGCTGCCGAAGAAGTAACCCATTAACATATGAACAAAACTGTCACCGGGACAACTTTTATAAAATTCGCCCTAACCTGTAGGAATTAGTCTTGAACACACACATTCCCAGAGGTCTAATTGGTATACTCAGATTTCAAAGTTATTCATAAATTTACATCTATTTTAACATACATTCGTGTCTGGTACACTATAAACTTTTGATATTTTAAGCGTTTTTTGAGGACATGTAGGATTCAGTCCTACATACGGGGTTTATTTTTGGAATTCACGATAGAATAATCAATGTAACAATTTCATTACTCGAACTCCTCGGCGGATAACTTGAACTAACTATTTCCCCTTGATTTTTAAAGGATGTATTATCCATATTCTCCAAAAACGCTACCGAATTTGTGCCAGTTAAAGTTTTTAGCGTCAAATAGAACCAACAAACTTATTACCTTCTACTATTTATAATGGCATGCTGAAATTATACTATAGATATACTACATTAAATTCCAATTCGAAATTGTATCATCCCAATTTTTTAATCGTCATCCAATGCCGTATTTCCGGTGGGATTTCCTAATTCCGTATGCAAAAATGAATTAATTTCTGTTGCAAAAATTATAAGATTATTTATTCTATATGAAGCCAATAATTCTTTATCTGAATCACTGATATATACTGTTGGTTCACTATAGATTTGCCTAACCGTTAGTGTGGTCTTTCTTTATTCGCAAGCTTTTTGGAAGAATAGAAGATACTCATCCCCCATTTTGTTTCCTCTCCTGTTTTGACCATGTCTAACTGCAGTAGCAATATGCAAAAAACCAGCGTCCTTAGCATATGTTTCCGTCATCTCATTTAAGTCTATCCTTTCCCCATGAGCGGTCGGATTTCCAACCATAAGGAACATATACTTATTAGGTTTTAAAACTCGAAAGCTTTCAAAAAAATATTGCTTATAATCATCCGAAAATCTGGAAACAAGCTGTGTCGAATGCCTTTTCCCTCCAGTCAATTTACCATCGAGCTCTTTGCAATCAAATCCAAACCATGTAAGACTAAGCGACCCATATTCTGCATAAGGAACGGCGGCTATATAAGGAGGATGTGAAATAATAGCATCTACACTTTCGGAGTCTATCGAAAGCTTCAAATTATTTTGCATTATAATACCTATCGTACATGGCTTGTCTTCCATCTTATGCGATAAGGCATTAACAGCCTCAACCACATTATTTAGTGATTCAAGAAAGTGCTTTGCAGGAAGTAGTTTTTTCTTTGCATTTTTGTCATACATCACATTAGGATATCTACTACTTGCATTACTCGATTTACGCAAAATATCGCTAAACGCCACCAATGCAATATTTTTTGCCTTCTCATTCTCTATAATTTCTATGTAGCTATAAATCTGAACTAATTGTTTCAGCACATCGGTCTGATACCACTTGCAGTGCCATTCATCAACTATACGCCAGCTATTTTTTTCTATTTGTTCATTTATCCTATCCTCATTAAAAGGCCGAAACATTAAAGATAATTGGCCTCCAGAAGTTAAATACTTGACAAATGGAATCAGTCCGCTGTGTATTTCGTCGATATCGTCTGATGAAACAATTTTTGTTTTTACCTTGCTAATCAATACAGCTAACGGATTTAGGTCAACACCCACCGAATTTCGGCCGCGCAACATCGCCTCAAGTAAAGTCGTCCCAGACCCCATGTAAGAATCCAGAATCAAATCATTAGGCTCTGTCAGCAAATCAATGGCTTTGCCTGCTATTTGCGGAATGAACTTGCCAGAATAGCGGTGTATGTTATGAGTGAGATACTGAGTATCAGCATCCGTAAATTCCCAGTCGCACTCCTGTATCGCCTTGCGCAATTCTTCATTTGTCATACCAGCACCTCGATTTCTGGTAGGTCAAAGAATATTAGCTTTGCATCATTTAGGGTTTTCACATATATATGCCCAAACCCAGAATCTCTATATGCCACCTTATATGTAGGATTACCATAAGCAAGCACAGGTACATATATTGCATTATTATAATCAATACCTGAATACTGATGCTTTCCTGTACTAAATTTCTCAAGCGATAATATCAATCGGCTTCTTTTGTTACAAAGCAAATTATTAAGCTTCTCTTTATCCTCAATAGAATAATCCGGTTTTGCCTCGATAATTAATATCACACCATTTTTATATGCAATCAAATCTGGAATAATTTCGCCAGCGCTATGTCTTCTTGGGTCTGGACTATTATCACGCGCCACAATAGGATTCGAAATACTGAGAACATTCAACTCATCATCCGAACCATTAGGATATTCGCCTGCAATAAGAAGCCATCCACATTTTTTTAAATATTCACGCATAGCAACATGAACAAAACTTTCTGTTATTCGCATTCCTTCACCTTCTGAAACAATAACACATACTCATCCTTTATTATTCTATCTTGCCAAGGCACTTGTGAATTACTGTTGTTAGTTTTTAATTTGTGGGCTATTGAATCCTTTAATTCAAAGCCGAAACTACCAAATATTTCATTAATTATTTTATCAGTAGGAATTATTGAATTACCTATCTTCTTGTTTCCAATGATGAATGCAACTTTTCCGTTCTTCTTGAGCCATATAGAGAACTTTTCAATAACTCCGTACATGTCTTCAAAAAATTTCATCATCATTATTATTCTTTTTTGATTTAATGATTTATCCGATGCCAATAATAGTTTATTAAAATAGCTCCCATATGTTGGGCTAACATTCTTTACCTTGAATTTGTTGACATCTGGTATTTCATCGTCTAAATATTCCGAACCAATGATGCTTTCACCAAAATTGTATGGATCAACTCCAAGAATGGATTCCAAAGCTCTAAACGATAACAAATGAGTTCTCAAGTAGCTTAAGGACTCAACACCATATGGAGGTGAGGTAATAATATGGGAGATGGAACCACGTTCTATTTCAGTTGTTAGCACACTATTTTCAATAATCTCTACGTTGGATACAGGCCCAAGAGTGTTTTTGCAAGCATCAACCGTAGCCGCAATCCCAAATGACATTTTACAAATTTGGCCTTTTACTAACTTTAGCACATCTACATTTTCACGCGGCGTCTTTCTGTACTCAGCTCTTACAACATCCACATCTACATTTCCTATGCTTCTCATTTTCGATGAAAGAGCAATAGTAAGAAAGTCCTTAACATATCCAAGTTTTGTCAATATAAACTCAACTACAATAGATGTCCCTAAAAGTGCGTCCTTGCTAAACCATCGTTCAATATTTGGGAAACAATTCACTGAATTCCCTGGCCGATTAAGAATCTCATCATAATTAAAATCTTCTATGGACTTAGTACCAAGAAAAGCATCCCACCTATCAGTATAAAAATCATCCAATTCTGTCAATAAATCCACCACAGGAAACCCATTTTCCGGAAACTGACTTTTTACGCGGCTTATCATTGCCGATAGAGGTGAAATTTCTATACCTTTTGTTTTGACACCAAGCATTCTTGCTTCGACTAAAGTCGTGCCACTGCCACAAAATGGGTCGAGCACAGTGTCTTCTGAAGTTGCACCAAAAGAGTTTATTAACGCACGTATTAGATGAGATGGAAACCGTCCAACATAGCGGTGAACTCCATGAGTACCATAATCCGATGACCAACTTTTAGCATTTCGGTTAGGATGTTCCATTTTGTACTGAGATGTTTCTATGCCATCTACAGAGCGCAACATTGACAGACGAGAGAAATACAGCTCTTTGGGCAAATCTATACTTGCCTCTTGTTGTAACTCAATAAGCTTTTTGTAAAAATCAAGTTGGTCAGTTGGTCCATTAATAACATAATAAGGCCATTCTGCGCAATAACTGTTACCATCAAAGGTAAAAGTTGTTATATAGGCTTCATCCGGTACAGTATCTTCTTTATTTTTTATCTGGCTACACAACTTTAACAACTCTTCATCAGATAATTGCATTACAGCCTCTATTTTTTCTTTTGCCATTGGCGAAGGAAATGCCTCCCCAGTTTCCCATCTTCTTAGTGAAGCAACGGAAACGCCAAGAAAGGCCGCAAACTTAATCTGAGAAAACCCAAACCTTGTCCGTAGAGCTTTAATTGAATCTTTCATAAACAAGCCCCCATAGCATTGCATTATGCTCATATGATAACATAACATTGCTATAAATTCAAGCGAACAAAGTTGACTTTTGAAAAATTTCAAAGATCTATGTTCATTATCAATTGGTCTTCAAACAAAATGGCATAGCTGAATTCCTTATACATTCTATAAGTTTTAGTTGTTTTTCTTAGAGTACACCATTCATCGTACCGTATGTTTGGAAAATGTAATATCTGTACGACGCCATTTCCGCCATACAAATAATGATATAGTGCTGCCATGCCAGCATAAGGGTCAGAGCGGATATATGTCATACCAACATGATACAGTTCTATGAGCCGCATACTGTTATCACGATACGGAAGAATACAATATGTTCTCTCAAATTGAGAAACCGGCATAATCTCAACAGAATCAGGCGGATTGTCGTATTGCTCAGGGTTTTGCACCTCGTTTTCCGCAAACTCTTCTTGTTCATTATATTGTTCTTCTTGAAAAGAAGAATTCTTTATGTATTCTGTCAATCCCCTACTTCCATACGCGTTATAGTAATTCATGAAAAGTTCAAGATATTCTACCAGCCGCTCATCCTTGAAAGGCGTTTTTAATACTTCAAAGTATTGATCCACCGGCCAATTGATTGTAGTTACCGCCGTATTGTAATAATCTGCTACATTTTTCAGCGAATAAAAAAGTCTAAGATTCATATATCGTGGACCAGCCGTAGCACCACCATGCTTATATGCCATGTATGGTCCAAAATATACTACCGGGATTCTTTCTTTTGCAGCTGCAACCAGTCTCCCAAATCGTTGACCAACATTATGTCCGCTCGGAACCTCTACTGTTCTTTCAAGCACAAAGATTACGTTCCCATTATCCTTAAGAATAATATCCGGCCTATCATATTGAAGGATACGCTCTATACCATATGCTCGCTGATTCCTTTGGGAATTAGGTATGACAACTAATTGCGCGTCCGAAAAGCAGCTGTTTAAATGCTTAAACCACAGTCCCTCTTGAAGTGAATCGCAGAAAATTTCATAAGAATGTACTCTTGAAATACCCATAAAATCATCCTCCCACATATACCTTATAGTCCTTCGAATAGTTCACTGAGGGACACACCAAGACCATCAGCTATTTTCTTGATATTGCAGATGGCGATGTTTCGCTTACCAGTCTCAACTGAAGCAAAGTAGGTTCTGTCCATACCTATCTTTAATGCGAATTTTTCTTGGCTGAGTCCAGTTCGTGTACGAAGCTCCCGAATTCTCTTGCCTAAATCAACAGTAACCATAAGAAACACACCTCCATTTTAAATATTATATGGGTGTGCTGTTTTTGAAACAACGGATTATAAGTAACATATGTTGTTCTTTTCAGATTTCAGAACAACATATGTAATATGTACTACCGAAAGAGGTCCTGTTATAAGCAAAGATTGGACAACGGAAGAACTGCAGGCTGCAAACGGAGCTATGAAAGTTGCCAAGAATCTGGCTCCAAGGAATTTTGTAAAGAAATAGAAAAGACACATTTATGGCTTACTATAAGGATACAGATGGAAATCTTATTAGAATTTATGGTCCATTCCAAAGCAAAAGAGTACATTGCAGGAGATACTTGCCAAGGATTATTCACACTTGAAAGTAATCACAGTGCTATCGCAAAAAGATATTGATTTCATCAAAAATGTTGCTATATATCCTTGTCCGTAATATCATCCAATAAATGACCAAACTGTTACATTCTCCCTGCCATTCTCTTCCTATTCCATGATTCTATGAAATTTTGATGGGATGCCGTATTACTGTTTTTCATTTTTCAGGATGCACTCTCCTTACGTCACTGAGATAAATTTCGTGATGAAGCCTTTTATCCGTATATTCTAACTCATACCCCTGCACTTCCATAATAATCATGCATGATTCTGACCGTCTGCGGCTCGCTGTCATAGGAACCGATATGCATACACAGCCCCTCGTTATATGCCAGAAACCCTACGCTGGAAAAGTCCTGCTTCTTTTTCCTGGCAGCCTCCTCCAGAGCCCACTCAAAATCCTTCTTTGTAACAAAATCCGGCAATCTAATAACAGAAATAAAATAAAAGTCGTCTTTTCTGTCATGTTCTCCTACCACCAGAAGCCCTCAATGGGCGGAACTACATAATCGAAATACCCTTTTATCAGATGTTCTCCTTTTTGCTCATTTTTCATAGTAAATGCGACTGCATATAGAAAACCTATGAATTCCTTGTACTGACTGCCTTCTATGTTAGAATTTCCCTTTCCTCGAACCACAATATAATCCATAGGAGGCACATCCACTATCCTTGGTTGTTTTCCGGGCATATAGAATTCTCTGTATTCCTTTTATAAGCAAACACCCTCTTTCAAGCCCTCTATAATCTCTTTCTTCTTTTTCTTACTTAAGCCTGACAACACCAGCTGATAGGATTTGCCTATTATTTTTTGCAATAAAACAAAAATGATAGGGAACAGGCCTGAGGAGCAGAAGCTCTTTCTTGATTTTTAGACAGAAAATGCTAAAATATAACCAAAAAAAGAAATGAAAAGGAGCTGATACAAAATGAAGAAAAAACAATCCTGCCGTCTGGTGGCTAAGACCTATCCCGATATTGATGTGGAAATTGCGGCATACGCAGGTGCCAACCGTATCGGTTACAGTTGGGCGCAGATGATAATTTCTGCGGACATGGCTAGAGGAGCAAAAGACTGTATCTCCTGATGGGAATGCATGGGAATAAACGAGGAGGACCAAGATGAAAAAGTGGTTGAGCCTAATGATTACGATTGTATTGTTAGCGGCGTTGACCGGCTGCCAGGGAGAAAATCATGTGGTGCAGGATTCTGGACGGGAGCAGGTTACCGTTGCTCTGTGGAGTGACCAGCTTACCGAGCGTTACGCTTCTTATCTGCAGGAACGCTTTCCGGATGTGGATTTTGTGTTCTATGTGGCGACCAATTCCACTGATTTTTACCGCTTTAAGCAGGAGCAGGGAGATTTGCCCGATATCCTCACTGTCCGGCGTTTTGCCCTGCGGGATGTTGCTGCATGGAAGGATGCCCTGTTGGACTTAAGCGACACGGAACTTGCCAATACTTTTCATGAGGCATATCTGCGCAGCTACACCTATAATGATGGTACGGTAAATTGGCTTCCCGCCTGTGCGGAGGTGGACGGCTTCCTTGTCAACAAAGGGCTGTTGGAGGAGCACGGTCTGTCTCTGCCACAGACCTATCAGGAATTTGTGGAATTGTGCGGGAAGCTTAAGGAGTTGGGGATTCGACCCTTCGACTCTAATTTCGGGGCAGATTACACCTGCATGGAGATGCTTCAGGGGTTGTCGGTAGAGCAGCTCACCTCTCAGGCAGGCCGGGAGTGGCGGCAGCAGTATGAGAGCGGCCGTACAAACCAGCTGGACGAGGAGGTCTGGCTTCCTGTCTTTCAACGAATGGAGGAATTTATCGAATATAGCGGAATGGATGCCTCTGACCTGACAGGCAATCCCGGTGACTCTTTTCAGAAGCTTGAGAAAGGAGAAACGGCGATGATTCGTACGACTCCAGATGAGACGAACAACTATGACATGCCGGAAGACTGCCTGTTTCTGCCCTATTTCGGTGAGACTGCAAAAGGCAGCTGGTATTTGACTTATCCGGCTTTTCAGGTGGCGGCAAATCTTCAGGGAACAGAGAATCCTGACCGCAAGGAGCTTATTTTAGACATTATGTCTGCCATGTTGGATGAGGATGGACTAAAACAGATTACCCGCGATGAGACACTGATTGCCTATCATAAGGACGTGCCTCAGACATTGTCTTCGCTGTTGGCTCCTATGGAGGAACAGGTCGCCGATAACCGTCTCTATATTCGGCTGGCATCGGCGGACATGTTCTCTGTCTCTGAAATGGTCGTGCAGGGGATGATAACCGGAACATATCCCGATGCCCGTTCTGCTTTCGAGGCTTTCAACGCCGCTATGGGTGCGCCGTCCTCCGATACGGAGAAAATTGCCCATATTGACACTGGCTACCCTTACACCTTTGACAATCAGCATGGCTGCCAGGCGGCTTCGGCAGTATTTAACTCCCTCCGGGAGGAGGTGGGAACACAACTGCTGATTGGTCCTGCGGAAACTGTGGCGGGAAATATTCTTGTTGGAGATTACACGCAGGCAGAGTTAAGTTTTCTGACGATGGGTGAGACACCGGTAATTGTCCTGTGCGAGATGACCGGAGACCAGTTGTATCAGTACGTGGACAGTGTGCTCACGATTCCGGGCAGGCGGGGCTCTGTGATTAATGATTCCACCCTGTACGTGTCCAGTGGCTTTGAAATGGACGTCAGAAAGACAGATACCAGCTATGCTTTGGAAGGGCTTACCATTGACGGCCAGGAGTTGGACCGGGAAGCAGCCTACACCGTAGCTGTGCTGGGTAACATGGAGAATATGATAGGTGAGGTCTTAAAGGAGATAGGTGTGGCAGATTATGGGCTGACGGAGACGGTATATAAGCAGATTGTGACAGACCGGCTTGCCTCCGGACGTCAGCTTGCCGCACCCACCGACTATATCACACTGCGATAAGAGAGAAGAGGAACATGATGAACTTCAAAAGAAATAAACATAACATGGTTCTTCCGACAGTACTGGTATTGGGGCTTCTGGCGGTTTTACTGACAGGAACTTCCTTTTTTACAAAATCTCTGGAAGAACAGATTTTTGTAGAGCGTACTACGCAGTTAATAGAAATCACAGCACAGGTACGGGTTAATCTGAGCAATGCTTTGGACACGCACTGGAATTATCTCACTGCCGCTGTCAATGCTTTGGAAGCAGGAACCTTTGCCGATGGGGATGATGTGACAGCATATGTGGATGGTCTGGAGCAATTGCTGGTAACAGACAGTTACAGTTCCGACCTTATGCTGCTGGACAGTCAGGGCAATTGCTGGGATGCGAAGGGAAGGCACGGCATCTGGTCTGATTTGGATTTGGTGTCTGACGGGAAGGCGCGCTACAGTTTCATCTCTGACAGCTATATCACCCAGAGCAGCTGTTGGATTTTTGTGCAGAAGCTGGAAACACCGTTGGAGACGGTAGACGGAATTATCTTTACCCACGCTGTCCTGATGAAGGATATCTACACGATGACACAGTATTATAACAGCGCCGCTTATGGTGGACATAATGAAACATATATTTTGAAAAGTAACGGCACCCGAATGCATGACAACATTTCCGATGAACATACGATTCAGGCATACAATGTGCTGAAAGTGATGGAAGAAATGGAGAAGCAGCAGTACCGTGATATACGAGCTGCGTTGGCGGAGAATGAAACAATCAGCACAAACTTTCAGATGGATGGGCGGGAATATTACTACTGCATCACATCTATGGAGGAGTATGATACTTTACTGCTGTTTCTGATTCCTGCAGACTTTGTGGCTTCCGGGACAGTCGGCATGGTGAACACGGTAGTGCGCACACTGCTGATATTGGCAGTGGTCGTTCTGGTACTGGTAGTTTTGACTTCTGTGGCTGTTTTACGGCAGCGCAACAGTGTCCAGCTGTATCGTCAGGAACAGGAAAACCTGCACCAGCAGGAAGCACTGAATCAACAATTGGAAGAGTATAACATAATGCTCACCCAGTCCAAAGAATCAGCAGAACAGGCATTTCAGATTGCCGAGGAGGCCAACCGTGCCAAGAGTTCTTTTCTGTCGAATATGAGCCACGATATCCGCACGCCAATGAATGCGATTGTAGGGTTTGCCGCACTGTTGACCCGTGATGCGGAAAATCCGGACAAGGTGAGGGAGTATACGAAAAAAATCACCTCCTCCAGCCAGCATCTCTTAGGTCTGATTAATGACATTCTGGACATCAGTAAAATCGAGGCTGGCAAGACAACATTGAATCTGTCAGATGAAAGCATCGTAGAGCTGATTGAAAACATTGACAGTATTATCCGCCCGCAGATGAAAGCGAAGGGACATCATTTTGAAGTTTACAGCAAGGATTTGAAACATGAGTATGTGGTGATGGATAAACTGCGCCTGAACCAGATTCTATTAAACCTGCTGTCTAATGCAGTGAAATATACGCCGGAAGGCGGTCATATTGAGCTGACAGTGCAGGAACTGCCGCAGCAAACCAGACAGCTTGCCAGCTACCGTTTTATCGTGGCAGACAATGGTTACGGCATGAGCGAAGAGTATCAGCAAAACCTCTTTCAGGCCTTTACGAGGGAGGAGGACAGCATAACCAATAAGATTCAGGGAACAGGCTTAGGTATGGCGATTACAAAGAACCTGCTGGATTTGATGGGTGGAATGATTTCGGTGAAGAGCAAAAAAGGAGAGGGTTCTACTTTTACCGTGGATTTAAAACTGCATATCAGTGAACAGAATATAGACCAGAATTTTTGGAAAAACAACGGTATTACCAGACTTCTGGCAGTGGATGACGAGGAGGTTATCTGCCAGAATATTCAGTTGACGATGGAGGGTACAGGTGTTGAGGTGGACTATGCTTTAGACGGCCGAAGTGCCGTGGATATGGTGAAGAAATCTGATGAGGACGGGCAGTTGTATGATATCGTCCTGCTAGACTGGAAGATGCCCGGCATGGACGGCGTGGAGACTGCACACCGTATTCGGGAAACTGTGCCAAAGACGGTTCCTATTTTGATTTTAACCAGTTACGACTGGCCGGAGATAGAAGAAGAGGGCCGGGCCGCCGGCGTGGACGCCTTTCTTCCTAAGCCGTTTTTTATTACCAGCTTCCGACAGAAGGTAGATATGCTTCTAAACGGCGAGGTGCAGGCTGCCGTGACAGAGGAACCCGACGAAAAACAGAGTATTCTCCATGGAATGCACATTCTGGCAGCAGAGGATAACGAGATAAATGCGGAAATTCTCAGGGAAATGCTGAGTATCGTAGGCGCTACCTGTCAGATTTGTGAAAATGGACAGCTTGCAGTCGAAGAATTTGAGCAATCCAAGCCCGGACAGTATGCGATTATTCTGATGGATGTACAGATGCCTGTCATGAACGGATACGAGGCAACAGAGGCGATTCGAAAGCTGGCTCATCCGCTGGCAAAGAAGATTCCTATTATTGCCATGACGGCAAATGCGTTTAGCGAGGATGTGCGGGATGCACTGGAAGCCGGGATGAATGCACATGTGGCAAAACCAGTGGATATGGCTGTATTGGAGCAGACGGTTAGAGAAGTGCTGGAGGACAGAGATTACGCCTTCCGGGCGCAAGCAGGTAACAACCCCTTATAGGGACAGAGCAGGGCTACCGGCTTAGCCGGTAGCCCTGACTTTCATTTTACGGAAAAATTTTATACTCTCGATTATTTTGATAGTAAATTGTTTTGCTGATTATGCTAACTGCATGACCTCCGTTTCAAGTTCCTTAACATCATTCTCAGACAGATCCGGAAAACATTCCGATATTTCATTAACTTTTATTTTTCCTAATTGCAACAGTCTACGAGCATTGTCTTTTGTTGTCTGTTTTACCGTTTCATTCCTCATATCCTCCAGCATTTTGCACATGGTTGCCACTCCTTTCTCGTCCTGCTTGAAGTACCTCGCTTTTTTAGCGAGAGCCTCATAATTCATATCGTCGGGATTGGTGCATGAAAAATCGTGCATTAATTTACCAATCTCGTCATCTCCCCTATATTTACCATTGACATATATTATGTGTGATCCGTCACCAAACAATACTTTCTTTTCCCCGATGGTAACATATCTCTCTACCGGATAAACTGGCTGGTTCCCTTTCATTACATCATTTTCCGTTATAAAAATAACATAGCTGTCGGGAATATTCTCCGTTTCTTCTCCGGGCTTTAATATATGTGCGTCCAACAGGCTGCTGTTATGCCTTGCCCGTTTTGTGCCCGCTCCTGAGTCTTTCCTCTGAATCTCCACGTCGAACTCCTTATTATCACTGTCCGCCGCATGGACATCTAATATAGCGGAACGCCCCTGTAAGTTCTTCAGCACCTCCTGTGTCCGAACTGATTTAATCTTTATGCTCTTTTTCCTTAAGACAATCCGCAGTATCAGTTCAATACCCTCAAAATTATCTGCAAGACAAGCAGTCATAAAATCATCGTCCATATAGCGGAGCAATTTCAGACGCTCCAAATCCTGCTGGTGTGCCTGCTCTTTCGTATCCAAAAATATCACCCTCTTTCATCACTTTTATTATACATCGGACAATGGCTTTTAAAAACTGATTTTTTGCAAAATTTTCTTAGTTCCATTCCTTCTCTTTTGACTTCCCAGTGCCGTATGGCTGAATCGTTACCATTAAAATACAGATGCATGCGCTTTACATTGACTTGCTCCTGCAGCAATGTTAATATGTAAAGAAATACTATCAGTGGTATTTGGTTGACTCGGAAATCATACGGCCATCCCGAAAAAACAAAGTAGAGCTTACAACTATATGGGAACACCGAAAAGGGAGAAGTGATAGATGAAGAAGCAATGGCCCTGGCAAAAGCGATGTATTTTTCATAAAGAAAGCCCGGAAATGACGTGCGATTATGATAAGGAGAGATACCTGCCTGTCCTTCGCTGCAGCATCTGTACGGGCGAGCAGGTGGCAGGTTTGAAGGACAGACAGACCGGAAAATTCCGGGAAATTATGTTGATTCGTAATGACCGGGAACTACACCATTTCATGAAAATGTATGGTATTCACGAAATCACCAGAGAATATTAGGAAGCTATTAAATATTCCTTTAGCAGCTCCCCGTTCGGTAAATTGTTCTTAGGAAAACGCTGATTTAATCAGCCCTTCCTTAGGTTACCTGTTGCGGATTGTCAGAACAGGCCTCAGCCGATACGATAATACTGCTGCCAAAACCATCTTCAACAAATCGCCCGGCAGGAAGGGAAACACACAAATCATAAACGCTTCTGTGAAGCCCGTCTGCGTGCTGAACATATACCAGCCTGTTCCGGCAGTCATATAAGCCAAAAATCCCGCAAACATTGCTAATCCCAAGATGTAAATCCTGTTCCCATATCGTTTGGCAATCCATCCCACAAGCCAGGCTGCCAGAATATATCCTGCTATGTATCCGCCTGTCGGCCCCAGCAACACTCCCACTCCGCCCCTGAATGAAGAAAAAACCGGAAGCCCTACAGCCCCCAGCAATACATATACGGCCTGGCTGACGGCGCCTGATTTTGCCCCTAATAAAGCTCCTGACAGAAAAACAGAAAATGTCGCAAGATTTATCGGAACCGGACCGATTGGGATTGCTATTTGGGATAATACCGCCGTTAACGCAGCAAAAAGAGCGCAAATACATAATTCCACTGTATTCCTGTTTCGCATAAGAACACCTCTTACCATTTTTATTTGGTTATAACACGGCAGAGGTTATATGTCAACCCATTTTCAGTTTGTGGGTGACAATTTCTATTACATTTGCACACGGATTTCACCGGAATACAGAGAATGTATTTCACCATTCTCATCCTCTACAATCAGATGACCGGCAGAATCCACATCCATTGCCTTTGCTTTATATGCGCTTTGTCCCTGAATAACCGTTACTTCCTTTCCCAACATCATCAGCCTTTTTTTATAGGCAGCGAGAATATCTTGTTCCTTGGGTAAAACGCTATAACCCAATATCCTGTTAATCATTTCAGCCGCCAGTCGGTTTCTTGCACCTGCCACTCCTTCCTGCGGATAGATAGACGTAGCTATCGACTGTAACTTCCGGGGAAAATCTTCTGCAGGTATATGAACATTCATGCCCATACCAAGAACTATCCACTGCAAATGACCGCTCTCAAAATCAGTGACCGCCTCCGTTAAAATCCCGCACCCCTTTTTACCGTCTATGAAAATATCATTGACCCATTTAATCATCGGTTTTCTTCCTGAAATAAGCTCTATCGCCTCACAAACCGATACTGCGGCAAAAGCGGTAATCGTTGTTATGTTTTGAAAACATAACGCTTCGGGATGCAGCACAATACTGATGTATAAACCCCCTGAAGGCGAAAAGAACTCCCGAGAATACCTGCCCCTACCGGATGTCTGACAGTCGGAAATAACGACCGTACCATGTTCGGCGCCTGCAATTGCCATTTCCTTAGCGGTTTTATTTGTGGATTCCAACGACTGATATACATGAATTTTTTCTGCGTAAATCCTGCTGTCTTGAGATAGGAAGGGCTTGATTCCCTGCACCGAAAGAATATCATTATCATCGGAAAGGCAATACCCTTTATTTGTTGCGGCCTCTATATGATATCCTTCCCTTCTAAGCTCTCTTATCGCTTTCCATACAGCATTTCGGGATACACTCAGCATTTCGGCAAGCCGCTCGCCGGAAATATTTTCTCCTCGATGTTTTTCGAGCAATTCAAGAATTCTATTCCGTGTAGTCATTTTATCCTCACCACCTAATTGCCTATACGTCTCGCAACAATTTCAAAGCAATCTAAATTGCCCTGAAAACACAATTTTGACCTTGCGGCACCGTATGATTGAATAGCTACGCCTATACTATAACATATTTTAGCGAGTATGTATGATACATTTCATCAATATTCTTTTCCATCTGATTTTTATTTCATTTCCTCTTGACCCTTCCCTTAGGTCACCCTTTATAATAATAGCATCAGATATCTGAAGGGTATATAAAGCCTGGCTTATTACTCGCAGGAAGCCAGAAGCTTAAAATAATATGATGTGCAAAGAACAACACAAAAATGAGGTGGAACATGAAAAGTAACTATTATACTGCCGGAGAACTGGCCCGTCTGGGCGGTGTCTCCCTGCGCGCCATACGTTTTTATGACAAAAAAGGGCTGTTAAAGCCGGTATTCCACACGGAGGCCGGTTACCGCTGTTACGACCAGACTTCCCTGACCACCCTGCAAAATATTTTAATGTTCAAATACCTGGGATTCTCGTTGGAACAGATAGCTCCTATGTTGACGAAAGAAAACGATTTTCCCTCTCAGCTCTCCTATCAAAAGAAGCTGCTGCAGGAAAAGAAAAGGCATCTTGAGAAATTGATTGCCACCATTGAGACAGCCGAGTACTCTCAGGGAAGCGAAAGGCAGAATGCTCTGCTGCACCTGCTTCATCTGATGACGGACGATGATAAAGTACGAGAACAATATAAAACCGCCACTAATTTAGAGCATCGAATCAGCCTCCATGATTACAGTACCAGCGAGGAGAGCTGGTTTGACTGGGTCTATCGGCATATGCAGCTTTCTCCCGGACAGGAGATTCTGGAGCTGGGCTGCGGCACTGGCGCTCTATGGGCACATAATGCTCATAAGTTCCCGGATAATCTGCATCTGACACTCACAGACCGCTCCGAGGGGATGCTGGCCCAAACCCGAGATACACTGATGCCTTTCTCGGATATATTCCTCCAAAAACGAATAACATTGCAGTTTCAGGTTCTGGATGCAAATGCATTTGCTCTGCCTTCAGCCTCCTATGACTGCATTATTGCAAATCATATGCTGTATCATGTACACAATCGGGATAAGTGTCTGGAGCAGATTTCTCTGGCCCTGCGCCCGGAGGGAAACTTTTACTGCACCACCGTCGGCGATATGCATTTTAAAGAACTGCATCATTTGGTGGCCGCCTTTGATTCTTCCATTGAAATACCCTTTCAGAATATGACGGTAGAATTTCGTCTGGAAAACGCCGCTCCTCAGCTTGAGAAGTATTTCAGCCATATCATACGCCGGGACCAGGACAACAATCTGCTGGTGGACAATGCAGAAGCTATCTGCAATTATGTGCGCTCCTGCCCCGGAAATGCAAGATATATACTGGAGCAGAAGGGAGACGATTTTTTACGGTTTCTGCAGAAAAGAATTGACGAAAACGGCCCTGTGTTTATCCGAAAGTCTGCCGGAATGTTTATCTGCCGTTTACAATGAGAGTATTTCATCAGCATTTCCCTAATACTTAAAACACTTGTATATGCCTTATCCCCTCATCCGCCATACCATCATCCGCCATATCATGAGGGGGGATGAAAAGAAGCATTGTTTTTTTCTCCTCTCTCCACTTTCTTAAATAAACATCTATTATTTTTTTGAATCCCCCATCCCCAGATTCTGTATGAATCAGGTTTATTATTTCAACCTTATTTCCCTCAATACTTATGTACTTAAAACACATGTCTCCATATACACATGGCATATCTTTTTTCGTATCTATCTTATCTACACACTGATTACATATAAGTATACATCCGGAAGAAGGACTTAGCGCTCCAGAGAGCACATTAAAGAAAATGTCCATTTTTTCCTGTGAATTTCCCTCAATCATAACAAAATCCTCTCTATATATCTCAATATTAACTTCCTCTTCATCTATCGCCTTTTTTACCGGTATTTCCAAATTAATAACTCTTATTATGGGAATCTCCTGCGCATCACGTTTCTCCATATTAAATGTATTCAATAAATTTTCAATCATTTCATATTCCAGTTTTTGCCCATTATGAAAATAATTCTCACATATACGCGCCAGCATTCCTGTCATATATGCAGCAGCTTTACTGTTTCCCGAAAACCATTTCTGTTCATGTCCAATTGATTCCACCAATTCAAGAGATTTTGAAACCATGATTTCGGAAATACCTCCCCGGGGAAAGTATTTGTACCACACCTCTTCAGCATCATTTACTCCCAAAACCCCATAGCTCCATTTACTGCAGGCCGGATAACTTGATAATTGCCCGTTTTTTACCGAAGAAATGACTACTTTATTTTGTTTTCTTAATTTACACAAAGTCTCATCTATCTCATTGACAAAAGTAGTACCGGCAACAGACAGCGAAATATTAATCAAGCTGACATCCACCGTTAATAAATGTTCCAAAGCCTGCAACAACAGATAAGACGAACTAATTTCCTCATGTTTATATATCTTTACAATATACAACAGTGCATTTGGACAGACTTTCTTTATCATGGAACACACTTGCGTGCCATGACCAAATTCATCCAGATAATCATCGGACATAATTAAGTCATTTCCTTCTATCCATAAACTGATTCCCCCACATATGTCCTCTTTATATGAGCAATCTTTTGCTACACCAGAATCAATCACTGCGACAAAAGGAATATACTTTAATTCATTATTTGACATTTTTATACCCTTTTACGTGTTTTTGCACACATACTAATCAATATTTGAAAGTTTACGTTCAAACTTCCTGTCCTCTTTATTCACCGTCACCGCCATTTTCAGCCAGATAGAGCTTTATTCTTCTTTGTATAATTTCTGCAACTTCCTCTGCTGATTTAGAACTCTTAAAAAATGTTTCCGCCTCCTCCAACAGGATACTATAAATTTCCATATTTCTAACATTAGGGGCATCCGCATTCGTTATCAGGTTCTTCAGAAAATCAATATCCTCTGCTGTGGCTCCGTATATATCAAGTATTGCATCCCCATAGGGCATTTTCAGAATGGGCTCCTGTATTTTTTCTCCATTGTCATTCAAGTGATAATTTCCCTCAGAGATAAATTCAAAAGCTTTATCCATGTTTTTTTGATAGGTCGGGAAACCATTAAGTGCAATATCTTCATCCGTAATAAGTTTTTTGAATAGTTCCCATACTACATTTTTGTGTTTGCAGTTTTTGGAAATCCCATACGCCGCACCAAACACTACCAGTTTTGTTCCGGTCCCATTTTGAGAAGGGAATCCCACAAAAGTAAAATTATCATCAAATTCTGTCTTATAAACCAGATAACTTGAGGGACTGTTGATAATAACAGGTAATAAAGATATCTGTTCATCCTGTATCATTTGAATTTCCTGTTCCTTATCCGTAAAACCTGCCTTTTCAGGATATTGCATGGAACAATTCAATAGGGCAATGAAATCATTATTTTCAAAAGAACAAGTACCGCTTTTCATATCAATAAAGGACATCCCGTATTGTTCCATTAACCCTCCAAAGAAATTCATTCTGGAAGAACCATCCAATACGCTTTGCGGATGCGCAAGACCATCCATATAGGTTTGGTACTCCTGAAAAGTCCAGCCGGTAATCCCGTTTAAATCCTGTGTTTTTCCTATCATACTACTAATCCAAAAGGTGGTGGGAACAGCATATAATCCATTTTCAAAACAGTATGCATTTATTACATTGTCAAAAAAATCATCCCGCCCAATCTCCTCGTCCTGTTCAAAATAAACGGAAAGCTCCTCCAACACTCCCTGTTTTACATAACTTTCCACATCCAGAGAACCAACGTCAATAATATCCGGCAGATTCCCTGAAACAATATCAGCCTGAAATCGCTTTACGCCATCTTCCGGCTCTTCTCCCACATATTCCCAAATCTCTATTTCATATTCCGGATGGGCGTCATTGAATTCAACGGCAATATCTCTCAGCCGGCCTGTGTCCTTGTCAAAAACGGCTATTGTAATAGTGTCCCTGACAGAGGATATCTGTTTATCTTCCGTCGTTTCTACGTTTTTACTACAACCGGAAAACAACAGACATCCCATAAACAATAACAATATTTTACTCTTAAAATATTTCAAAACAATTTACTCCCTTCTGATACAGCATCAAAGAACTGTCTTTTTATTTGGATAAATAAATGCGAAAAGTATAAAGCCGACGCTCAAAAGGATGGAAGGTAATATTGCCGTCTTGTAATCAAAAAAGAAAAAGTTATCACAAAATTTTCTGACCAACAGATTACTGCCTATAATACCCACAAGAAAACCTCCGGATATTCCGGTCGACAATAAAATTATATTTTCCAGATGTATCATATGAAGCAGTTGTTTCCCGGTCATTCCCAGATTTCTCAATATTTTAAATTCCTGTTTTCTTTCAACAATTCCCATCTGCAAGCTGTTCTGCATGTTTACAAATGCCAGAGCCACTCCAAGCAACACAATTATATATCCTATATATGCCAGTTGATTTACATCCCTTTTCAACTCCTTTTTGATAGATTTGTATGAAATATATTGCAGTTTTTCCACATTTTTTTCAAGTACCGCAGCCACCTTCTCCTCCAGTTCCTCCACCTGTTCCCCCCACAAAGCAACGGCATAAAGTCTTGGAGCGTCATTACCGCTATACCGCTCTAAACTCCTGACAGGCAAAATACACGCCACCGGAACATCCAATTGCGCATATAATACCGGCACCTCCTCTACCACTGCCAATACGGTGTACTCTTTATCCTTATTTCCCTGATAGCAAAGGCTGCCATCTTCCTTTCTTTCTGTTGTGACTCCATCTGGCCAGTCACTTAGCACAATTTTTTCACCTGCATGGTAAAGAGTCCCTGTCTCTCCTAAATAAGGGGAACAAATCAAAACAACATAATCGCCGGATTCAAATTTGGAACGGTCTAACGCGCCCTCAACAATTTTATATCCTTCTAATGTTTCATATTCCACAAAATATCTCATATCCGTAAGATATAGAGAAGAATCCTCTATTCCCTTTTCCTGTAATCTTTTCCCCAGGAGATATATTTCCGTATCCTCTTCCCATCGAAAAGAAGAATCGGAAATAACCTGCAAAAAACGTTTTTTCATATCTTCATTGATATCCATATCATAATGGTAGTAATATGGTTCTATTCTGGCGTTCCCACAAGTATTTCTAAGTTTCTGCAACACCTGTGACTTGATTGTCCATATTTCTCCTTCCTGTCCATTGGGTGAATTACTCCGGCAACTCCCAGCCGTCATCATGCTTCTATTTACAAAATCATCCGTTCCGACAACAATATCTGCCGGTAATTGCCTTTGACTCATGTATTTTTCCAGACTCACACTTTTTACAAAACTTGTAACTCCCACAAAAAGAGCTATGGATAAACTATACAAAAGTAAAATATAAATATTTCTGCCTTTAAACCGCAACACGTTCCTTGCAGCCATATCTGCAAGGGAGTATTCTTTGGGTTTTCTTTGCTTTCTTTTCAAAAGGGAAACATCAGAAAAAACAGAAGCTTCCACAGGTGATATCCTTCTGATGAAACGAATGGGTTTCATAACACTAAATACTACTGCCAGAAATGTAAGCAATATTGCATTTCTTCCACAAGCCAGATAAGATACCGTATTGTTGGACACATATTCTATTTCTCTGTAATTTGCCATATGCAAACCCAAAATACTGACTCCCCAGCCGATTCCCAACCCAACAGGCGCCGATAATATGTATACTATAAATGCCTGCAAAAAGACCAGTAATTTGATTTGCGATTGTGTAACACCTATTAACTCCAGATTACTGTATGTCTTTATTTCCCCGATAACAGCAATGTTAAAGATAGAATATACTGTTATGAATGTAAATAATATAATGATTCCTACTACTATTACAATAAAGAAAAATTCAGCTGAACCTCCTTTCAAATCTGCATAGGCCGGATTAGCAAAAAACATAATTTCCCCTATATCTGTCACGATACTCTCTGCTGCAATTCGCATTTTCTGCTCAGCATTACTATCATAATTAAAACGACAGTACAAAGTACCGTTTGCTATATCTCCCATATATTTCTTTGCAAATGCTTCTGATACATAGATATTGGTCTGATATTGTCTGCTTGTGCATAATCCAGAAACTACAAATTCCTCGTCAATCGTACCTGCCTCTGTAAAAACAGAAAGATGAATGGCATCCCCCACGCACAATTCTATTTTTTCATCTTGAATCATCTTTTCTTCCAGAACAATTTCTCTTTCGTTATGAGGCCAGTTTCCCTCTGTCAGGGAGACAAAAGCCCATGTAAGCGCTTTTTCCTCTGCATACAAAACAGGGTAGTCCTTTTTCGGATGATTCGCCAGTATTCCCTGTCCCAATTGAATACTATATGACGAATCAGTAAACACTGACTGTTTCCTGACAGCATCCATCTGTACGCCTGAAATATTATAATAAATACCTTCTGCCATCGTTCCAACCGCTCGCAGATTATTTGCAAAAACCGCCTGCTGCATAGCAAGATAAACAATCTGACTCACAAAGACAAAAATGATGGACATGCTGATTACAGAAATCATGATAAGATTTCTCTTTTTTTGATGTCTTATGATTTTACCGGCAAGAGCTACGGTATTTTTCAACGCCAAAATATCTTTTTTCATGCTTTGTTCTCTGAAAGAACACCATCTTTCATCACATAAATTTTCTGGCTTCTTTTTGCTATCTCAGTATTGTGAGTAATCATTACGATTGTCTGTCCATATTCTTTTGAGGATTTTAAAATACAGTCTATTACATGTTCTGAATTTTCTGAATCCAGATTTCCTGTAGGTTCGTCTGCCAGAACGATTTTGGGTCTGGCTACTAATGCCCTTGCAATCGCTACGCGTTGCTGCTGACCGCCGGATAATTGATTCGGCAGACGATTTTCCAAGTCTGACAAACCAAAATCCCGAATCAACTGACGAATATAGACTTCATCTTCCTTTTCTCCCCCCATCTGAACAGGTAAAACAATGTTTTCATATACCGTAAGCATCGGAAGTAAATTAAAATTCTGATAAATGATACCGATATTACTTCTTCTGAAGGCTGCCTTTTTTTCTTCCTTCCATGTGGTAATATCTGTTCCATCAATGATTACTTTACCGGCAGTTGGACAATCTATGCCTCCCAGAATATTTAACAACGTGGTTTTCCCGCTTCCCGAAGCACCCACAATCGTAATAAATTCACCCTGATTCACTTTTAAATTCACGTCAATTAAAGCGTTTACCTGACTTTCCTTTAATCCATACTGTTTACATATATTTTGCAATTCCGCTATTACTCCCATTTGATTGCTCCAATCCTTTTTTAATGCAATATTGCTGCCGTCACTAATAGATATTAAATGGGGCGCAGGCCCCACTTAATAAGTGTATCATAAAATGTAAGATATGTTTATAATAAAAATATTAACCTAAGAAAAAGGGCATATATTGCCTATCATATGTAGGATTACCCAGCCAGCAACCAACGCCAGCGCTATGATGAGCAGCATCAATAGCCTTCCATACCACGTGCATACAAGCCTTGCAACCAAATTCCATTGTTGTGTCCAATTCAATTTTCTGATTGACTTTTTTGATTTTAAGTTCCATTTTCATCCTCCAAAATTACTGTTAATTTGTTTTTATCGTATTCTATAAACATAAATACATTTAATGATTCAAAATAGTTTTTTTGCCTCTCGTCTGTGCAATTCGCAGACTAACGGAACAGGCAAAAAATAATCTCCTGTTACCGCCTTGTTAATAAATTTGCATCTGGTAGAAATACAACTGTTATACCCATTGCATCCAACACATTTTGTAACACTTTGCAGACATATTTCTTTGATATTTTTTACTACGTTACGATTCAATCCATTGTAAATATCACCCATACACATATCAGAAGTAATAACATAGGAACAGGGATATATTTTTCCTTGTACATCAATTTCATATTTTTCTTTCCCTGCTCCGCATGGAATATGATTAAATACTTTTTCAGTTAAAGGCAAAATAATCTCAGCATCTACCTCTTCCTCTTTTATATAATCCCGTAGCGTTCTGCATTGATATTCTATTGTATCTACATGCTCGCTTGTCCAGTTAACACAAAACAAATCCGGAACAGCTGCTATATGTCTCATTCCATTTTCCAGAAAAAATTTGATACTATCTGACAGGAATGCACAGTTGACATCATTTATTGTCATACGTATCCAGATATTTTCTTTCTGTTCCACTAGATATTTGCATACCGCAAATACTTTATCAAAAACGCCTTCATTATATTTATTTTTGCGACAAATATCGTTAATCTCTTTTGTACCATCTAAACTGATAGATAATTCATCCATATTAGCAAGCAGGTAATCCAAATCATCTCTTGCCACTTGATATCCGTTACTTGTAAGCGAAAACTCAAATTTCAGTTCTTTTCCAATTTCACGCAGGCTGTCTACTACTCCTCGGATAACAGGCATGTTTATTGTTGGTTCTCCCCCATGAAACCGGATTTGCGCAAAAGTATATCCGCCATTTCTCATCGTTCCAACCATCCAATGCGCAGCAGCCATTCCTGTTTCCAGAGTCATGTTTGTATTGCTTTTTTTCACTCCCTCATAACAATAGGAACATTCCATATTACAGGATGTTGTAACCCATAAAGTAAAAGAAATCATTTTCCCCATATTGCCTCCTGCAAATACTCCTTATTCTCTTTACATATTGCATCTATTCCGAATTCTTCTATTTCTCTTTCAAAGCTTTCCAGACAGCCAACGCAAAATGGTGCGACATTACACTGTGAACATCTTTCTCTTTTTTTTGCAAGAATCGCCTGAAAATTACAATATCCCCTGCTGTTATTACAGGCATTGTCAAAATAATTTCTTAAATCCTCCACATCACGCATATTACCAAAACAAAACTTTTCATTTTCCAAAGGCAGACAAGGATAGATATCACCAATATAATTAATAGAAATTCTGGTTCTCCCGGCAGAACAGCAATCACAAGAAGGTCTGACAAGTGCCATCTCATTCTTCAGTTTATCGTATCCTGCCATTCTGTGCCTCGGTTTATTCTCTTGACTAATACATAACCAATCAGCATTTTCAGCACCTCTACCCGCCTTGCTGAACTCTCTGACCACAGGTCTTACATCTAAATCACTACATAGCTTCTCGAATAATTCTCTCTTTCCAGATGTTATTGCGGTTTCAACCATGGACAAAGAAATTCTTTTACTATCAAATCCACTTTTAATCAGTAATCTGACTGCATCAATAACCTTTTTAAATATTCCGGGACCTCGTAATTTTGAACAGGTATTCTCATCATATCCATCAATACTGATACTGATATCAGAAAAAATATTAATAATTCTTTTTACATTATCTTCAGTTATAAAAGTTCCATTGGAAGATAACCCGATAGCGCCCTTATATACTTTTCTTATATACTCAACAATATCAAAGAAATCTCTTCTTAACATTGGTTCTCCACCGGTAATAGTAATTGTTTCTATATCTGACAAGCATATTTTGTCAATTATATTTTTCCATTCTTGTGTAGACAAACCATGATTTACACCTTCACCCTGTGCTGCCTCACAGCAATGTGCACAATGAAGATTGCATCGATTTGTAATAGCTAAATCTACGCTCTTGATTCTCTCCTCATATTCATCCTTGATTATCAAACCCATATCCGCCATTTTAGAAAAAATCTCTTGATAATATGACCTATCATCTTCATGGGCAGCATTACAAATCTCGCTGGGCGAATAGTAAGTAATGTACTTTTCAATACTTTCCCAGCAATCATCTGGCATTTTCAGACTATTACCATTTCCGGAATGACAAACAATTATCTCATTATTATTTTTGATTACATGACTAAAAACCGATAAATAGTAAACAGTATTCATTTCTCTGACATCCATTTTCATCCTCCTCAATCATTCACCAAAAATTTCACCAAAAAGAAAGCAAGCATCAAAATAGTCATTCTAAAATAAATAATGAAGAGGCCTACTATCTCACAAATCCTGCTGAAAATCTGGGTAATAACAAAAAATGCTATCGTCAGCAATAGAAGTAATTTTAGCAATATCAAATTCAAGGTTACTCATCACTTCAGTATAATTGTATTATCAAAATAACTTAGTCAAAGTCTCATCAAATGTGAAAAATATTGTTCTGAAAGGGTCACCTGAATTTGTGAACTGATATCGATTCGTTTTCTAAAATCCCAAAAAGGGCTCAAGCAAATAGATTAACAATAAGAGAAAAACTAAATTGATAAGAAGAAATTTATTACTGTTATTCTTGCTAAAATTTCCAATAATGTTATAAGACACCCTTCTTCTATATGTGAATTATCCTAATATCCAAATCCAAATATATCTCCAATTAATCGTTGAAAAAAACATTTTTTTATCCTCCTTCTTCTGGTAGCTTAACAGGGTTTCAGGAGAAACTCAATTATTATTTCTTGAACGACATAATTTTTTCGTAAACGACACTTTTTAGTACTTTATTACTATTAGATAATAACCTCTATTGTAAAAAACTGATTACTTACAGTGTAGTTTATAATTCCGCCATATTTTTCTGCAACATTGCGTATGTTTTTGCTCCCAAAGCCATGCCTTGAATCGTCTTTTTGGGACGATATAGGGTTTTGGTTTTCATCGAATACTATTTCGTGTCCGAGTGGATTCTTTTCGTAAATATACAGCTTTTCTGCCGTCGTATCCATAATAAGCCTTATATTTCTATTCTCGGCTTCCAAGTCTTCACAAGCCTCGATTGCATTATTCAATACATTTATAAGGATTGTGCATACATCATACATAATAATATGCTCAGGAAGTTTATTTGCATTTATTTCGCATGTAAATGATATCCCTTCCGTATCCATGCAATTCTTTTTTTCTGAAATAATAGCGTCAATGGTTATGATACCTGTATAGCGCTTTAGTTGCGCAACACTGAAGCATTCATTTATTTTAGTGATATACCTTTTGGCCTCCTCATAATTTCTCTGCTCCAGACAGCGGGAAAGGATATACAGGTGTTCCTTTACATCATGTCTGAAACTTCGCATTTCTTTGTCCTTTTCCAAAATAAGCTGAATATATTTTTCCTGTTCTGTTAAATATACATTCAATATATTTTTTTCAACGTGGAGAGTTTCATTTTTATAAATAGTCCCCGACAGCCATAAAAAGAATAGACAAAATATCATGCTGGCGCATGACAGGAAAAAGCCCAGAATATTTGCTTCAGTAGATGGTATGTGATGCAAGGACCCTATGTATTGAACCAATCCTATTAAGAGATAGAATATTATGTTACCGGCTGTAGTAACGATATAGACGGGATTACTGAAAGTCAGCGTGTGCTGTTTATGAGAATGATATATTCTTCTCCTGAGATAAATTATTATCATTAATACTGTGAAAAAAGAATTTGCCATCAACTCTAAAACCGGATTATCTGCAACGGTTGCCTGTGGAATATTTAAAATGATTGCCATTAAAAAAGAAACTGCAACATTACCGGTTGAAGAAATCATAAATGCACATGGATATAATAATAACCACATAATTTTGGGACTGTCTGTTATCAGAAGTGGTAATAACAGACCACAAAACATATGAATCAGAACTCTGTCTGCATTTATATGACATACAATATTTATGACATTGCAAAAAATAATTCCCATGTATACCCAATAGATATACTGCTTTCTCTTTGTTAAGGGAATCTGCAATATCTGTGTATAACAAAGCAAAATATTGCTTAATGAAACTATGGATTCAGCGATATATAAAATCATACTAGTCATCTATGTTCTCCCTGAATATATTTAAGAGATATTCTCTGTATGTGTACTGACTCGTCTGTTTGTATTTTCTTCCTATTGGCAGATTTATGTTAGAAGATTTTAAGCGTACATACTTTCCAATATTTAAAACGTAACTAAGATTAACAAGGTATGACTTATGTATACGAAAGAAATTATATCCGGCCAACTTTTTCTCCCATGCTTTTAGACTACCGCATACAGTATAACTTTCCCTGTTTGTAACTATGCATACATAATTACCCTTTCCCGATAAATATACAATTTGGCCGACAAAAAGATAAATATGTTTTTCTGAAAGGGAGATTTCAATAATTTCTTTGCTTTTATTCAGTTGTTTGTCTATTAACTTTTTAATTTTTTTTGTAAATTGGTCATATTCCAGAGGTTTGCAAAAAAAGCCTCTGGTTTTGCTGCCAAATGAATCAAAAACGTAATCGGAATGAGCTGATACAAAAAAAATATTTCTGATATAGTCTCTCTTTTCCAGTATCTGCATGGCATCTATACCATTTATTCCATCCATTTCTATATCAAGGAAGAGAATATCAATCTCTTTATTATATGTAAGTAATTCCTCGCCTGTATGAAATATCAGATACTCAAATTTTTCACCAAGCTCATCTCCCGCCCTTTCACAGCATTCCTTTACTGCTTCAACGCATTCAACTTCATCATCGCATATTCCTATAAACATGGTTTTGTCCTTTGCTTTTTTAATAGATATTTGCATTGTAACCGTTTGACTTGGCTGTGTTTTTGCACAATTATAGCATGTTATCTCGTTATTTTCCATCTACGAATCAGCAGTTTCCCCGGCGTCCCGTATCCGTATCCGTGTCAAACGCCATCGTCAGCCAAAAGGAAAATCTTCTAAAAATACCATGGCATACTTTTAGAGAATATGCTATACTGTGCCATAGAAACGATACATATACAAACGGCAGACTGCTGCCGGACTATTTGGAGGATATTATAATGTATATTACCTGTTTAGACTTAGAAGGCGTATTAGTGCCGGAAATCTGGATTGCCTTTGCCGAGGCAAGCGGCATCCCTGAATTAAAAAGAACCACTCGTGATGAGCCTGATTATGACAAATTGATGAAATGGCGTATCGGCATCCTGAAGGAACATGGCCTGGGGCTTCGGGAGATTCAGGAAACCATTGCCAAAATCGACCCTCTTCCCGGCGCAAAGGAGTTCTTGGATGAACTCCGCTCCCTGACGCAGGTAATCATCATCAGCGACACCTTCACCCAGTTTGCCACCCCTCTTATGCAAAAACTGGGCTGGCCCACTATCTTCTGTAATTCTCTTGAGGTAGCGGAAAATGGTGAAATTACCGGTTTTAAGATGAGAATTGAGAATTCAAAATATACCACTGTAAGAGCATTACAATCTATCGGTTACGATACCATTGCCAGCGGCGACAGCTACAATGACCTGGGCATGATACAGGCCAGCAAGGCCGGCTTCCTCTTTAAGAGCACCGATAAAATCAAAGCCGACCATCCGGAACTTCCTGCCTATGAGAACTATGATGAACTGCTGGCTGCTATTAAAAAGGCTATGAATGCCTAAGAAGCACTCAGCAAGCCTCCCAGCCGCCCCCCTGTCCAAAACACACGAATGGGCAGGGGAGGTTCATTCCTCCCATCCCTTGCATACATCCACCCATTCCACAAAACCGGAATATTTCTCCAGCTCCGAAAGCGTTAATTCTATCGCGCTGTTTGCGCTTCCCGCCGCAGGATACACGGTTTCAAACCGCTTCAGAGAAGCATCCAGATAGACCCTGACATTTTCGTTTACAGCGAAGGGACATACTCCTCCCACGGCATGACCAATCAGCCCCTCCACTTCTTCAAAAGCCAACATCTTTGCCTTCGTGTGAAATCTGGCCTTATATTTGGTATTATCAATTTTGGCGTCCCCTGCCACTACAATCAAAATCGGCGTTTCATCCACCAGGAAGGAAAGCGTTTTTGCGATTCGACAGGGCTCACAGTGTACCGCCTGTGCCGCCAGTTCCACAGTGGCACTGGATACCTCAAACTCCAGCACTCTCTCCTCCATACCGTATCTCTTAAAATATTCCTTTACCTTATCAATCGCCATTCTGTTCCTCCAAATGAAAGCCTTTCCCCTGTAAGACGGAAGGATTGCATTGCGCCGGTTTTTCACCGTTTGCTCTCAGACAATCCCACAGACATCTTAGATTCGTCCTGTACTCCTTCTGTATCATATGTATCAGCAGCTCCTCCAGAGCCGCCAGCGCTGCAATCACACATACGCCGACGGATAAGCCAAACGCCCATCTGCTCAGCAGAATATACGGAACCGAAAAAACTGCCAGACCGCAAAGCTTATTTCCATAGGTATGTACCGCCGCAAAGCAATGAAAACGCAATGCCACCACCAAATAGGAAATCAGACGTATCACCAGAATCGCCCCCACTCCCAGCCAGATGCCCTTCGGCAGCCGTTGAAACAAAATCGGCAACAGCTTGCAGAGCATAATGGCATAAAAGACCAAATCTGCGATACTGTCCAGTTTGGCCCCTCTCTCACTGGTAAGCTTCATGCTTCTGGCGATAAAACCGTCCAACACATCGCTGACGCCGCACAGCGTATAGAATATATAAAATTCCATAGAAAGCGGCATAATAAAACACAGGCAGACTGCTCCGATAATCCGAATGGTTGTAATCAAATTGGGCAACCCTCTGACGGATTTCAACATATTACTTTCTCCTTGTGGTATTTTCCATACTGTATCATAACATATGACAGTTTTTACCACAACAGAATTTTATTCCCCCTATAACAGCCCCGCCACAAGCATTCCTATCCCATGTACCAGAAAAGCCGCTGCCCAGGCGATTGCGCACTGGCCAAAGCTTACGGCCACCGCCCATTTAGCGCCCAGCTCCCGCTTCACGGAAGCTACCGCTGCCACACAGGGTGTATACAAGAGACAAAACACCAGAAGAGACAACGCGCTTACCGGCGTCAGCAGGCTATACAACGCTTCCTGAGAGGGAAGAAGCACTGACAGAGTAGATACCACGCTCTCCTTAGCCATAAAACCGGTAATCAGCGCTGTAGATATCCTCCAATCCCCAAAGCCCAGGGGCGTAAACAAAGGGGCAATCCGTCCTGCCAAACCGGCTAAAATACTATTCTGAGAATCTGCCACCATATTAAAGCGCAAATCAAAGGTCTGTAGAAACCATATGATAATCGTTGCCAGAAAAATCACGGAAAAAGCTCTCTGCAGGAAATCTCTGGCCTTATCCCACAGAAGCTGCATAACATTCTTGACCCCCGGCAATCTGTAATTAGGCAGCTCCATAACAAAGGGCACCGGCTCTCCCTGAAAAACCGTTCCCTTCATAAACAGCGCGCAAAAAATCCCCACCATCATACCCACGAAATAAAGAGCTATCATCACAAGCGCGCTGTACTCGGGGAAAAAGGCCGCCGCAAAAAATCCATAAATCGGAAGCTTTGCCGAACAGCTCATAAACGGAGTCAACAGAATCGTCATCTTCCTGTCCCGCTCCGAGGACAATGTCCGGGTAGCCATTACCCCCGGCACCGTACAGCCGAATCCAATCAGCATAGGTACAATACTGCGCCCGGATAATCCTATTTTCCGCAGCAGCTTATCCATCACAAAAGCCACCCTCGCCATATATCCGCTGTCCTCCAACAACGACAAAAAGAAAAACAGGGTCACAATAATGGGCAGAAAGCTCAACACGCTACCCACGCCGTTAAAAACTCCGTCAATTATCATAGACTGCACCGCTCTGTTTACATGGCCTGCCTCCATAGCCATGGCCGCAAGCTCTGCCAGCCGCTCAATACCCGTTTCCAACAGTCCCTGCAGCCATGCGCCTATCACACCGAAGGTCAACCAGAACACCAACGCCATGATACAGGCAAAGGCCGGGATTGCCGTATACTTACCGGTCAACAGCCTGTCAATCTGCCTGCTGCGGGCATGTTCCCTGCTTTCTTTAGGCTTAATCACAGTAGCCTCACAGAGCTTCTGAATAAAAGCAAATCTCATATCCGCTATAGCCGCCGCTCTGTCCAGCCCTCGTTCCTTCTCCATCTGGCTCACAATATGCTCCAGCATATCTGTCTCATTGTCATCCAGGGCCAGACTCTTTAAGATTACCGCATCTCCCTCCGCCAGCTTTGACGCCGCAAAGCGTATGGGAATCCCCGCCCTTTTCGCATGGTCCTCAATCAGATGCATAATACCGTGAATACAGCGATGTACCGCGCTGCCCTCATCATCCGCGCTGCAAAAATCAATTCTGCCCGGACGCTCCTGGTACTTCGCCACATGAACGGCATGATCCACCAGCTCCTGAATACCTTCGTTCTTCGCTGCCGATATGGGCACCACAGGCACGCCCAACATCTCCTCCATCCGGTTAATCAGCACAGACCCGCCGTTTTCCCTGACCTCATCCATCATATTCAAGGCTACCACCATAGGAAGATTCAGCTCCATCAGCTGCATCGTCAAATAAAGGTTACGCTCTATATTGGAAGCGTCCACAATATTGATAAGCCCTCTGGGCCTCTCCCGAAGGATAAATTCTCTGGTTACAATCTCCTCGTTACTGTAGGGAGACATGGAATAAATACCCGGTAAATCTGTAATCAAAGTGTTATCATGCCCCCGGATAACGCCGGTCTTTTGGTCTACCGTCACTCCCGGGAAATTTCCCACATGCTGATTGGCGCCGGTCAGACGATTAAACAGCGTGGTCTTTCCGCAGTTTTGATTGCCCGCCAGGGCAAAGGTCAGTTTCTCATTCTCCGGCACCGGATTCTCATCCGCCTTCACATGATACTTTCCTCCCTCACCCAGACCGGGATGGGGAACCGCATATCGGTATCTCTCCCCGTTTTTTATTCCCCGGGAACCATTTTGTTCCTTTTTATCCAAGGCCTCTGAGACATTTATTTCCTCAATCTCTATTTTCTGCGCATCGGCCACCCGCAGCGTCAGCTCATAACCATGGATTCGCAGCTCCATAGGGTCTCCCATGGGTGCAAACTTCACCAATTCCGCCTCCGCTCCCGGAATAAGTCCCATGTCCAGAAAATGCTGTCTTAAAGCGCCCTCACCGCCCACTGTCAATATTCTTGCAGCCTTACCAGGCTGTAACTGGTTTAGTTTCATTTGTATCGCCCTCTCTGTCTTTAGGCTGTATTAAGGCCGGCTACCGGTATCAGCTATGAAAAACATCTCATTTATCAGCATTTGTCATCCATTTCCTTTAATATCGCGAATGGCTGCTCTACGCTGTCCTTTTCAGCAACATACAGCTTCGGGAAACGATGCTCGTCTATTGTGGCATAATATAACTGCCCGCAATCCGTACACATAAAGTATCCCAGATGTCCGAATCTACCTCTTCCCGTAGCCAGAACACAGGCATTGTCACAATGAGGACAGGCAAATCTGTAATGATACGCCTCGCTTCCCTTTATTGCACCCACAAAGATATAATTTTCTTTCTTGTCCATAAATCATACTCCCTTAACCACGATACCTCTCTACCTGTTACCATTTATATGTATAGCTTTGGAACCGTCCATAATAACTTCATAGACAGCCTTCCCCAGCTTCTCCTCAAAATAGGCCTTCAGTGCCAGATTCTGCTCCCATTTATCCTGAGGATAGGAGCCATAACGCCTCTTTACATCCGCCATACGCTCCTCTATCTTCATCACCCCTTCCGCTCCCGCCAGACTGTCACAAAGCTGTATCAGCCTGTCATAATCGTCATACTCTGTTGCCGCCAGCGCCTCCTCCACCTGTCTTTGCTGCTCCCGGGTAACATCAAATCTTCCGATATAATCTTCTATCTTCTGAACACTGAAGGAGTGGGTCAGACATATCCTTGCCACTTCATCATATTCCAGCTGCAGCATATACTGCCATCCGTCATAAATATGCCCGAAATGCTTCACACCAAATTTCCTGCCAATGTCATGCAAAAGGCCCAGTATATAAGCTTTCTCCTCATCCATGTCCGGACAGTTCTCTGCGATTTTTCCGGCGCACATGGCCGTCACTCTGCTGTGATTAGCCCAGGCTCCCGGATTACAGCTCTCCGCCTCCCGCAATAATTCTTCCGCCTCTTCTCTTGTCGGAAACATCCTTAACCACCCTCCTCATTCGTTCATTTCCCCCACTACCCGCCGTTCTCTGGCAGTCATTTCAACCCAAGCCGGTCTGAAGCCGCTCTTTATGGCGTTTCTCACCGATTTTATATTCAACCATGCCGCACAATAAAAGGGAAACAAATTCTACCGGTTCAGCCACTGAATAAAAGCAGTTTTATCATGGCTGTTGTACCCGGCCTTCCTGTAAAAATTTAAGGTTTCCTCTGTCCTCGAACCGGTGAGCAGCATCATTTTATAACAATCCTTACTCTCCGCAAGCTGTTTCGCATAATGTAAGCAGGCAGTAGCGTAACCCTTCCTGCGATATTCCGGATGAGTCACCACATTTTCTATCAAAGCATACGGCCTGACATCCCTGGTAAGATTCGGAATCACGACACAGACGCAGGACGCCACGATTTTATCATCCGCTTCGCAAACGATAAGATGATGATTATCGTCCCTGATAATCTGCTCCCAAGTATCCCTTAACCGCTCCGAATCCTCCGGTATGGCTGTTTCATGAAGAAATAAATATAAGGACAGAATTTCTCCCAAATCCTGCTGTCCGGCTTCTCTAATCATGCCCTTCCTCCCGGCGCACTGTTCTCCATAAGCCCACAGAAAATCTGATGAAAGGCAGGATAACTTTTTTTCAGGGACACCGGGCGTCCTTCCCTGTTTAAAAAACAATGTCTGCTCTCTCCGATACAACGTATCTCCCCACTTTTGACATCCCTTATCTCATAACCCAGAGTAATTTTAATGCCAGTATAGGCTGTGACCCTTATCTGAACAGATACTTCATCATAGAAGCGTGTCATGGATTTATATTCTGCGCAGACCGACAGCACCGGACTGATAATCCCTATTTCCTCCATCTGCTTATAGCCGCATCCGATTTTCTCCAATAAATAACTTCTTGCTTCCTCAAACCACCTGATATAATTGGAATGATGCACGATTCCCATCTGGTCTGTTTCATAATACTGTACTTTATGTATGTAATGCATTTCTGTACCTCCCGGCTGCCTCAACCGCTTTCCTTCATTTCCAAAAACAAAAGCTCCATGGTAAGTTCAAGATTCACATTGGCGTTCAGTCGATTCTTAGCTTTCTCCAGAGCCTCTATCACCCGCTCAATTCCCTCATAGCTGCTGCGCTGAGCCACCCGTCTAAGGGTCTGCAGCTCCTCGCGGAATACCAGATGATTCACATCGCTGGTAGCCTTAAAAAGCAGAACGTCTCTGTACCAGATAGCCATAATATCCAGATAATCATTAATTTCCAGCTTGTATTCGCCAATCTTTTTAACGGCGGCAATAATCTCATACAGCTCCATATCCTGCACATATTTTAGAAGAGACAGAGCCTCCGCTTTCACATTCTCAAAATCCTCACTGGCCGCCAACGCCTTTGCCTTTCCGATATTTCCCCGGGCAAAAGCCACACAGACCTCCGCCTTGTAATCCGTTACCTGCAGCTCTTCCATCAAATACTTCCGCACCTGACTATCCGCTACCGGCTTCATATTCAGAACCACACAGCGGCTTAAAATCGTAGGAAGCAGCGCATTCACATTGGCCGTCAAAAGAATGATAACCGCATATTCCGGCGGTTCCTCCAATGTCTTTAACAGAGCGTTCTGGGCCTGAACCGTCATCTTCTCCGCCTCGTTCATAATATAAACCTTATAACGGCTGCTGTAAGGTTTAATCGCCACATCGCCATTAATCTGTGTTCTGATATCGTCCACGCTGATGGCATTGGGCTTCTCATGACTGATTTTAATAATATCCGGCTGGTTTTGCGTCAATGCCTGTTTACAGGAATGACATTCACCGCAGGGCTCCGTACCGCCTGCCTCGCACTGTAAGGCCGCGGCAAATACCTTGGCAATGAACTCCTTACCGGAAGATTTTTCACCATTGATAATATAGGCGTGAGAAACCTTCCCGGTAGAGAGCGCATTCTGCAAATGCTCCTTAATCTGTTCCTGTCCGATAATATCCTTAAAATTAGCCATAATACCTCTCCTTCTGCCATACTGGCAGGCTTTTCGCCCTTGTACTGTTCACCAAAATCCTTTCTGATGCGTCATCCCCAGGCGGGACACCGCCCACATAGTCTCCTTTTACATAAAGATATCCAACAGCAGCCCCCTGATTTCTCCTATTTTATTCAGGATTGCAAGATGGTCCTGCTCATCCTTCATCAACTCCTGAGCCAGCTGGTCCAGATTCTCGTCTACCAGCCTGATAATTCCATACACCCGGTGCCGGCCCCTCCTGTCCAGGAAATTTTCCCTCGAAAAGGCATGGGATCTGGTAACTACCTCATTCAAAAACTCCTTAATCAGCCCTCTGTAATGCTTCATATCCCTGATATCCCGGCGCTTGGCAAGCTTGTCACCCTGCATGGTAATTTCCTCCAGCATTGTGCTCAATCTGGCCTGCAGCTCTGCCTCCTCAATATGACTGGCTAAGGTGAATTTAAAGCTGCCGTCTGTCTCCTGAGGAGCTCTTGCCGCCTCGGGCTGCTGAATTTGAGTTGTCTGATTCACCTTTATATCCATGCTCTCACCTGCCTTTCCCGACTATATCTCAAAATCCTATGATATAAGAAATAATCTCCTCCAGACATCTCTCCAGATTATCATTATAAAAACGCATCTCAATACCGGCCTGCCGCAGCTTATCCTCAGAAAAGTCTGCGCTGTCCGCCAGGAATCTGCGACACATCTCCTCATACCTGGGTTTTTTTTGCCTTCTTTCCCGATTCAACGCTCTTTGAAGCCGGGCGCCGTCATCCAGTTCAATCAACACCGGCAATACCTTCTCCGGCCCGAAGTATTCCTGCATTTTCAAATAGGCCTCCAGTGTTCCAATCATAAGATAATCGCTGTTTTCCAAACAAATCTGTCCGTCGTCCACTGTAAAATAACGCCATAATCCGTGACAGGTATGATAGGAACGCTCCTCTATGATTTTTCCCTGTGTCAACAGCTTCTGAAACCCCACCTCGTCGGTAAAGAAATATTCCACGCCCTCCCTTTCCCCCGCTCGAATAGGTCTGGTGGTATAGGATACCATGGTGCGAAGCTTAAGTGTCCGATTCCTCTTCAACCTCTTGAAAATAGTATCCTTTCCTGTAGAACTCTTTCCCATCAGGTAAATGATTTTACCCATGTCTATCCTCCCTGGACTGATTTAATCGCATTCCACCACGCGAATCATATTGGTCTTACCTGCAATGCCCAGGGGAACTCCCGCTGTAATGACCACGATATCTCCGGTCTTTACATAACCTGCACGCTTGGCCTCCGCTACTGCATCCGCAAAAAGCTCATCCGTAGTTACCTCACGCTTTAACAGCATGGGTTTCACACCCCAAAGCAAATTCAACTGATTATATACCCGTTCACTTATGGTACAGCCGATAATCGGGCAGCCGGGCTTATATCGGGAAATAGATTCGGCCGTATAACCGGATAAAGTCACCGTAATGATTGCCGCCGCGCCCAAATCCATTGCAGTAGAGCAGGTGGCATAAGCGATAGCCGTAGTAATATATCTCTTTTCCGTATCTGACATATGTGTCATTCTCTTTCGATAATCAATATCCTGCTCGGCACATTCGGCAATACGGGCCATTGTCTTTACTGCCTCCACAGGATACAGACCCGCCGCACTTTCTCCCGACAGCATAATTGCAGTGGTGCCGTCATAAATAGCATTGGCAATATCTGTGGTCTCGGCCCTGGTGGGACGGGGATTCTTTATCATAGATTCCAGCATCTGCGTTGCCGTAATCACATGCTTCCCCCGGTCGTTTGCCAGCTTAATCATCTTCTTCTGCAAAACCGGCACTTCCTCTAACGGAATCTCCACGCCCATATCTCCTCTGGCTACCATAATTCCGTCAGACACCTCTAATATCTCCTCCAGATTCTGAATACCCTGCATATTCTCAATCTTTGCAATAATTTTCATGGAGCTGCCATGTTCCTGCAGAATCTGACGTACCTCTAAAATATCCTCCTTACAACGGGCAAAGGAGGCCGCAAGAAACTCATAGCCAAGCTCTATGCCAAACAGAATATCCTCCCTGTCCACTTCACTGATATAGGGCATGGACAGCACCGCTCCCGGCACATTAACTCCCTTATGATTGGAGACAAAACCACCATTTACTACCCGACAGATAATTTCCTCCCCCTGCATATCCTCCACCGTCATCTCTATGAGGCCGTCATCAATCAAAATGGTTGTCCCCACGGATATATCATTCTTTAGATTTTTGTAAGAGATGGTTGCTCTCTGTGCGGTTCCCAGAAGCTCCTTTGTTGTAAGTACGAACCTGTCTCCGGCCTTCAGCTCTGCCCGTCCCCCCTCGAAATCCCGAAGTCGAATCTCAGGGCCCTTGGTATCCAACAGCGTCGCCACCGGCAGGCCAAGCTCCTTGCGCACCCGCAGCACCCGCTCATACTTTACCCTCTGCTCCTCATGAGTGCCATGGGAAAAGTTAAATCTCGCCATATCCATACCGGCAAGCATCAATTCCCGCAAGCGCTCCTCGCTCTCACATGCCGGCCCTATCGTACAAATAATTTTTGTCTTTCTCATCTTTTCCTCCATTTTGGAATGATATATCAATTATTTCTTTTCACGCATTTTATTTGCAATCTGTCCTGTCCGGGCAGCACGCCCTGGACAGAAAGGCCCTCCTCTAAATAACGGCAGACCTTTTGATAAAACTCCTCCGTAAACAGCTCACCGGGAACCAATAAGGGTATACCCGGCGGATACAAATTCACAAATTCCGCCACATGTCGGCCCGCCGCCTCCTCCAGAGGCACATATTCCCAATCCATATCCCATGCCCGGGCCAGAGGAATGGCCGTATCGAATCTGTGACCTTCCGGCAAAGAAGCGCACTCCCTCCCCATTTTCCCCTGGGAAAGCCCGTCACATAATGCCAGCTCTCTATCGATTTCCAGAAGCGCCTCCGTCATACGGCTATAGCCCTCCCGGGTATCCCCTACCGTAAACATGGCCAGACAATAATTTTGTGATGCCATCTCCAGCTGAATATGATAGTTATCCAACAGCAGCTCATACAGCTTTCTCCCGGATATTCCTGCCCGGGCCGTATCAATCACCAGCTTACCGATATCCTGATGCTCCGCGTCCCATGGCAGAAACCTCAGCCTCCTGCATTCCGACAACCTCTCCAGCATTTCTGCATAGTGGACATAAAACTGCCGAAACAGACTTTTACCCTCTCTTTCTATTAAATCCAAGGCATTGTCAATACTTGCCATTAATAAGTAGGATGGACTGCTGGACTGATAAATATGCAGAAAGCGCCTCAATCTCTCTCTGTCTACCCTGTCTCCGTTTACATGAAGCAATGCTGTCTGCGTCAATGCGGGTAATGTCTTATGTATACTATGAATGACAATATCCGCCCCCGCCTGATTACTGTTCATGGGAAAACCTTCCGCCAGCCCCAAATGGGCTCCATGAGCCTCGTCTACCATCAAAATCAGGCCTTTTTCATGTACCACTCGGGCAATCTCCTGCACATTTGCAATGCGTCCCTCATAGGTGGGAGATACTATGAATACCGCTCCCGTTCCCGGCTCCGGCATGTCCTGCTCCAACGCCTCCCTCACCTGCTTCGGCGATATTCCATCACAGACGAAATATCCATCCAACTGCCGCGGATAAAGATAGGATATCTTCAACTGCCTTAGATAAGCGGCATGATAAGCGGACTTATGACTGTTGCGGGCCATCAGAATATGACCGCCAAAGGGCAGCGCCGCACTGATTGCACTGAGTATCCCTGCAGTACTGCCATTAATCAGAAAAAAACTCTCCTCCGCCCCATACATACGGGCGGCTTTTTCCTGAAGCTCCTTTATCAGTTCTTTCGGCTCATGGAGATTATCAAAGCCCTCTATCTCCGTAATATCCGCCTTTATCAGTTCCTCAGGCAGCCGGCCCTTCAGCCTTCTCTTATGCCCCGGCATATGGCAGGGATAATAATCGCTTTCGCCATATGCCGCCAGCTTATCATACAATTCGCCCACCTAATGCATTCTCTCTTCCCATTCTACATTGATTGACACCCCATGTCCCTTATGTATATGTATTGTTTCTAACAAGGAGCACCATTTATCCACAGCCGTCACAATCCACGCCTCCCTGCAAGCGGGCGGCACCATGGTTAACGGCCACATATGCTTTTTAATAATATCCTTTTCCCGCTCTGTCAGAGGATACTCCTCTAAAGCGTTGCGCAGGGCAATGCCCGGATGATAAAAACCATGCAGATTGTGAAGCCCCGCATGCTCCGGGTCATGCCAGTCATACAGGAAATAATCATGAAGCAGCGCTCCTCTGATTAACTCCCGGCGATTGCATGGAATATGAAGCCTGTCACTAAAAGCCAGACTATATTTTGCCACATTCACGCAATGCCTGTTTACCGTCATATTTCCGTGCTGAATATATCCTTTCGTAGACTTAAAATTATGGGAATATAAGATATCCCCTGCCGCTGCCCTAATCTGGGAGTTCAACTCCCTCTGTCTCCTGTACTTTCTCTTCCAGCGCTCCGCCTGCCTGTCTGAGCGCCGAATCGCTTTTTGTCTGTCCATATAACCACCTCAATATCAACAAGCTTCCTCATTCATACTGTCTCGTATCGTCAAATCCCCCACAACAAATCGCAATATGACTGCCTCAACCTTCCTCCGGTATATTCGAAAGCGTTTGCTCGGTATCTCCCTCCAGTGTTTCCGAAGGCGTTTGCTCGGTATTTTCCTCCGGTGTTTCCGAAGGCGTTTCCTCGGTATTTTCCTCCGGTGTTTCCGAAGGCGTTTCCTCGGTATCTCCCTCCGGCGTTTCCGAAGGCATTTCCTCGGTATTTTCCTCCGGCGTTTCCGAAGGCGTTTCATCCGGTATATTTGCCGGCTGTCCCTGAAGCTGTGCTATAATTTCCTCCACCGGCTGATTATAGTAACATATCACGGGGAAGCCTTGCTGCACATAGCCATAAATAGCTTCCGCCTGACTTAATGGCAGATTGATGCAGCCATGTGAACCGCCGGTCATAAAAATGGTTCCCCCAAAGCTTCTGCGCCAGGTGGCATCATGCATACCCACATTTCCGTTAAAGGGCATCCAGTATTTCACCGGAGTTGCATAATTTTCTCCCCTCAATACGGCATCTTTCGTCTTATAAGTCAGCCCGTAAACCCCCGGCGGCGTATAATTCCCGTTAGACATATTTCCCGATACGAAATCTGTCTCCAGCACCAGCTCTCCCAGATAATACAGATATAAATGCTGATTTGACAAATCAATTTCCACATAAGAAGAGCCGATATCATCACTTCCCTTTTCATAGGCCCTGATACTGTAAATCGGTTCCCTTTCGGTAACGACGCCCTCATAAATCAGGCCTTTCAGCTCCTCCGTTTCGGCCTGTCTGTCAACCTGCCAGCCATAAGCACTGGGAAGCGTAATTTCCTCCCCGGAGGTAGTCGTAAACTTCTTATTCCTGCCAAAGGTATCTAACTGCCTGGCATATTCCCTGACAAACTCCGCAACCGCTTCTTCATCCAAAACAGCCTCCTCCTGCTCCAGGGAAATCCAATCCTTGATACGCTCCCTGTCCAGAACTACCTCTGTACCGTTCCAGTCATAGGTTATGACCGTATCCAGCCATTGGTTCAGCGTTTTCACCGTAGCGCAGAGCTTCTTATCCTGTTCCGTAATCCCAGCCGCCGTATAGCAGTTATATTCCTCTAAATTGATACTGGTTTCCTTCCGTAAAATCGCGTTCTCAATAATCTCCTTTGCCGCCGCCCCGTCCAACTCGCTGCCCGGGCTTTCCGGCAGCACCGCATAACCGCCCTCTTCCTCCAGATAGCCGGATAGATAGGCGTCTTTCGGTTTTTTCATATTGTTCTTCCGAAAGGCCTCCCAATCCTCCAACAATTCGCTCAGCATCTCCCTGTCAAAGGAAACGCCCTCATCTAAATCATATGTATATTGCTTATTTGCCAATACCTCTATCCAAAGAAAAGCATTTTGACGCTCCAGCAGTTCCTGTACCGTCGCCTGATTATTCAAATCAGAATAAGCAATATCCTGTGCCCGAATGCTTCCCAGCAGAATATTTTCCTCCGGAAGCTGCGGATTACGCCCGTAAACCTCCAAACAATACTCGCCTGCTTTTTCATCCAACATTGCCGCCACCGCGGCAACCTTTAAATTCCCACAGGCAATATGATTGATATATGTATTTCGGAAAAATCTGCTCTGATAATAACCGGCTATCCCTAAATATCCCCCTGCCAATATTAGAATCGGCAGTACTGCTAAAATCACCCAAAGACCCTTTTTCTTTCCGGAAAGCCGCCTTTTCTTTTCGGATATTACCTCATTACCGGCGGCATCGCTTCCCGTATTTTCTACTTGATTATTTACCTTATGGCTTTCTCTGTCTTTTGTTACCTTGTTTTCTTCATTACTTTTTGCATCCTTCATTTCATTGCTCACTTCATGTTTCATTTCACTCATACCCAAATCCCATATTTCCTTTAATGCGTTATAACAATCTGATTATATCATGAAACTCCATAAAAAAATAGCACAAAAGGCTAATTTCTCACCTTATGTACTATTTAAAGACTGCCTGTATTAATATCATATAAAAAACGGTGCCCGCTCCAATACTCAACAAAGTATTCCTCTTCCATACATGCAGCAGAATCACCAAAACCACCGCGAGCAATTCCGGCACACCGCGGCTTCCCGTCATGAAATTTATGTTTTTCAAGCAATATACCACTAAAATCATCATTATCGCCGGCGGAAGTACCCTGCCCAAATACTTGATTGCCTCCGGCAATTCCTTTTTACCTCTGAAAAACCAAAAAGGAAGCACCCTGGTCAGCATTGTACAAACACATACCACCACCATAATCCCTATTGCATGTCCCATCTCTTCCTAACTCCCAATAAAATCACTGCAGCCACACAAAGCGCCGGCAGCAAAAATCTATCCGCCCCAAAACATAACAGACATAAAATCCCCGCCGCCAACCCCACCAATGCAGGCCTGTGCTCCTTATGCTCCAACCATTGATTCACCACAATCACAACAAAAAGCGCCGTCATAGAAAAATCAATTCCTGTTGTATCAAAGGTTATAATCTCTCCTGCCACTCCCCCCAGGACGGAGCCAAGCACCCAATAGCCATGGTCAAAAAGCGAAACCCAAAACAGTGTCTTTTTCTCATTCATCCCCTCCGGCGCTTTTAAATCACAGAGAACAGAATAAGTTTCGTCTGTCAGAGAAAAAACCATATAAGGATATGCCCTTCCCATCTGCCGAAATTTCTCTATAAAGGTAAGTCCATAAAAAATATGCCTTCCATTCACAAAGAAAGTCATCACCGCAGCATATACCAGACTGACACCCTCCGTCAAAAACGAAACTAATACAAATTGCATACTGCCTGCATATATCAGAAGACTGGTTATAAATGCCCATACCGGCCCAAAGCCTGCATGCTGCAACAGCAAACCATAAGCCATGCCCAGAAACAGATAACCCAGCATAACCGGCAGCGATTGCTTAAACGCATAAGATACTTCTTTTCGCATGTAATAATTCTCCCCGAATAAATACACTCTGCATCTTTATCAACAAAAAAACCTTATAAATACCGCAAATGCAATATCTACAAGGAATTCTTCCTTCAATGCCCAGAACCGGAATCGAACCAGTGACACGAGG
>JAMOZS010000011.1 GCA_023667765.1 Roseburia sp.
AGTTTTTAAGACATTTGAAAGGGAATATGACGCAGGAGGATTTGGCTGAAAAAATAAATATCAGCCGTCAAACCGTATCAAAATGGGAGCTAGATACAGCACAGCCCGAAATGGACAAGGCTATAGAACTTTGTAAGCTTTTCAATTGCTCACTGGACAACTTGTTCCGCGATGACATGGTCGCTTGTGGCGAAGCGTATACGGATTTGCATGTCGAAACCGTCCCCGCTTTCCGTTATATAAAGCATGCCGTTATAAGTTCCAATCCTGAGGGGGACGCTATCGACAGAGTATTTTCCATTGCTCGTGGCTGTGGTGTGGATAACCCTCGTGTCATTGGCTGGGATTTTCCCAATGTGTCACAGGAACAGATAAATGTTTTCAATATGCATGGATACGAAGCGGCATGGATACTGCCTGAGGAGTGCATCCCTCCCGACATTGAAATACACGAGCAGGCAGAGCACAGATATGCGGTGATACACATTGAAAACCCCTTTGAATCCCCTTTTGTGACCATTCCCAACGGCTATAAAACACTTATGGAGTATATGCGCGTGAACGGTTTGGAACACACGAAAAAGGACGTTATTCCCTGCTTTGAAACCGATGGGGATAGTATGGATATTTATATTGCTTGTAAGTAGCTCATTTTATTGTGTGCCTAATGTCGTGCGAGTGTTAAGAGTATGAGTTTAAACGAATTTTATTTATAACTTATTTTTACGTTTATTTTAATTTTATAAGGGGATTTTTTCGCTTAAAAAACTATGTACTATAAAAATGTCTTATCAGAATTCTATGTTGTAGAGTTGTATAGAAAATCAAGAAGTGTATGATTATTCATGGAGATTTTAGAAAATAATAGTGGGAACACTTTTCCGAAAAGCCAATTAAAAGCGGCTGTTCAAGTGAACACAGAAATGATAAGAATGTACTGGCATATCGGCAAAGAAATTTCTGATATGCATGCAGATGCAATTTGGGGAACTGGTTTCTATAAGACGATGAGTCGGTCTTTAAAAGAGGAATTTCCTAGTGTGAGTGGTTTTTCTGTGACGAATTTGAAGTATATGAAACGATTTTTTGAATTTTACAAAAGCGATAACAAAAATCGTCAACGGGTTGTTGACGATTTGGAAAAATTTGTTCAATACCTTGGGGAGACCATATCTTAATAATGACAAAATGTGAAAATGTAGAAGAGGCACTATTTTATGTGCAAAAAACATTAGAAAATAGCTGGAGTAGGGCAATGTTGCTTAATTTTCTGGATGTGAATCTTTATAAGTCACAAGGAAAAGCAATAACCAATTTTGATAGGCAGCTTCCGGCTTTACAAAGTGATTTGGCAAAGGAAGTGATAAAATATCCATATAATTTTGATTTTCTGACACTAACAGAGGGGTACCGTGAAAAACGATTGACAAGGGTGGCGGCGGTGCAAAATATAGGAAATATAGAGCAATATATGTCGTAAATGACAGAAAAATAATCTTCTATGTTAATAAAATGGAAGTTCAAACATTCCGCCAACGCTTTTCCCAGGGTACTTTTTCAGGTGCCGTTTATTCTGCGGACAACAATTCCCGTTCCCATTAACTGTTCCTCCTATGCGGTACATTTTTTCCGATTCATTTCATTGACAAAGGAAATGTTTTTTGCAGTCATCTCAACCCATGCAGGACGGAAGCCGCTTTTGATGGCGTTTCGCACGGATTTGATGTTCGACCAAGCGGCACAGTAGAAGGGAACTTTTCCGCGCTCCAGAATGTCAAGAGCCAGACGGCTTGTGAGTGCGGAGGCAATGCCCTGTCTGCGATAGGCGGGCAGCACATCCACACCAATCTGCCACATAGTTTCACAGTCGGCGGAGCATGCGGCAAGACCGATTAAAGCATCGCCGTCATACGCGCCGACACCCAAAACATCTAATTCCCGGCGCTTTTCACACAACGCATTGCTCCACTCGGGCGTGTAAAGCGTTTGAAAGTCTTTCGGGTGCAGCAGTTTTGTTGTGTAAGGACAGTTCAAAATTTTCAATTCATGAAGGTCAGGCAGAAAATATTCCGCCATAAAGCAGATTCTTAAATCTTTTTTCTGCAATTCATCATTTAGAATGTGCAGATTTGGGGTTTCAAAACAATGCTCAACCGGAAAGCTGTTGATATATTCTGACACGAAGGCACTGTATTTTTCGTTTATGGAAGCAACGATGTTGTTCCCATAAGAGATTAGATTGCAGTCAAAGGGAAGATGCAAATATTTTCTCGATTGGGGATTTACAATCGATGGAACAATGATGTTTTCAGACTGCAAAAAATTTTCTGCACTGCAGTTTGCGTCTATAGCAGATTGTTGCATTGCGATTCGTAATATGTCAGCGTTCGTAAAATTCATAGTTTGTTCCTCGTCAGTTAACATCGTCTCTTTTTTGTTATTGCTTCATTTTCTACATGCGGATAATGTACTTATCGCCGAGTTTATCCGTTGAGAAATCGGCTAATCAGACCTTTTTCCATCATTTAGGTTTAAAAGCCTGCCAATATTATATTCCATTTTAAGGAACAAAATCAATAGCTGCCGGTCAGTTAATAAAGGTGCTGTTTACGGCAAAAATATTAGATGGAGGTCGCTATGGAAATAAATAGCCTGCTTATATGATTAAGCTAATTTGATACAACAACTGAATAATTTGGCTGTCTTTTGTAGAAATAAAAAATGTAGTAGGAGGTGATGGAAATGATTATTAGTGCAAGTAGACGTACAGATATACCGTCTTACTATTCAGAATGGTTGATAAATAGATTAAAAGAGAAATATGTATTGGTTAGAAATCCGATGAATATCCATCAAGTAAGTAAAATTGATTTATCTCCGGATGTCGTTGATGCAATAGTATTTTGGACCAAAAATCCAACTCCGATGTTGCCATATTTGGACCAAATGAAAGATTCTATATATTATTTTCAATTTACGCTTAATGCATATGGTCCAGATGTAGAAAGGAATTTACCATCAAAGAATAAAATCATTATTCCAACATTTCAAAAATTATCAAAAGAAATCGGGAAAGAAAAAATAATATGGAGATATGATCCGATTTTCTTTAGTGAGCAATATTCAATGGAGTATCATTGCAAGTATTTTGAAGTGTTAGCATCTAAGTTAGGTGATTATACAGAAAAGTGTACTGTAAGCTTTATGGATATGTATAGAAATACCGAAAGAAACGTAAAGTTTCTTGATATTGTTAAAGATACATATGAGATGCAATTCGAATTATTGCAAAGATTTGCAGAAATAGCAAAGAAACACGGCCTATATATTGATACTTGTGCGGAAGTCGGCGATTTTCATAACATAGGAGTTGAACATGCGCATTGTATTGATAAAGAGCGAATAGAAAGAATCGGTGGATTTAAACTCAATGTTGATAGAGATACAAATCAAAGGGCGGAATGTGGATGCGTGGCAAGTATTGATATAGGAGCTTACAATACATGTAAAAATGGTTGTCTGTATTGTTATGCAAACCATAGTGCAAATACCGTGGAAGAGAATTTTGGTATGCATAATTCAAAGTCACCGTTATTATTTGGTGAAATAGATGATACAGATATGATAAAGGAAAGAAAAGTAAAATCGCTTATAGATAATCAAATGAATTTATTTAATAGTTAAGAGATAGAGAAGAGGGATTTTATGAAATACAATTTGTTTTTTATGACTGCAGCAATCGTTCGGTTGTTATGACAGATAGGGAGGTTGATAGGATTATGAGTATTGATGTGTATGAACAAATTCCGGTTATGGAAAGTGACAAATTTCTGCTACGGGAAATTATGGAAGATAAGGATGCAGAGGATTTACTTAGGGTGTATTCGGATAAGGCTGCCGTACCACTTTTTAACAAGGATAACTGTGTAAATGATTTCTACTATGTTTCACTTGAAGAAATGAAAGCTACCATTGCGTTTTGGAAAAGGGAATATCATAATAGATATTATGTGCGCTGGGCTATGATTGATAAAATATCCAACTGCGCAATTGGTACAATAGAGCTGTTTAATCGAAAGGCAAAGGATTATTTCAATAATTGTGGATTGCTCAGATTGGACTTAAGAAGTGATTATGAAAAGCAAGATATTATAGGGGATATTCTTGGTATTATTATTCCTGAAGCGAAAGATATGTTTGCCTGTGAAATAATTGCTACGAAAGCAGTTCCAATCGCTAAAGAGCGCATTAAAGCTTTAGAACATATGGGATTTTGTCTATCGGAAGAAGCTTTGATAGGGCATGATGGAACAAAGTATGGTTCTTACTATGTGCGGGAGGTGTAAGAGATGGTTTTTGATTTTAAGAGGGAATCCAAATTATATATCTGATGCAAGGAAGGCCGCACGGAAAGTGGAAAACGGTTATCAGGCATCCCATTAGGAGAAAGTAGTAATTGATACGAAAGGAGTGGCAGGATATGAACAATAGAATCATTTATCGTCCATTGACGGCAACACCATTCAAAAGAAATAACTTTTATGCGGAGTTGTTCCCTGGTAAAGAATTGCAATCCTATATCAGATGCCTGCTTGTGGAAGCTTGCCCAGAGCTATGGGAGGGGACAGGCCGGTCATAAATCCAAAGCCCTCAAAGCCAGACAGCAGGGAAATCCGCCGGAAGTCATTGCATATGCGGATAAAGCCAATGAAAGGCATCGCAGACAATACCACAAAATGGTATTGTCACAGGGCAAGAAAGCAAATGTAGCAAAACTGTGGTTGCCCGGGAACTGGCCTGCTTTATCTGGGGCATAATGACAGGTAATATCGCATGAGCCGGGAAGGTACAGCATCGTGCTGTCAAAGTCAAGGGTGCAAAGCACCGCCTGCGGAGGCAGGCTCTTGACATTGCCATTCCGCCGCTGTAGTGGGTAATTAAGCAGATGTAAGATGGCTTGCGCCACAAAGCGGCAAATTCCCCTGCAAGTCCGTGTACATCGCCAGAGGCTCTAAGGAAGGGCTGATTTAACCAGCGCTTTCTTAGGTTAATGAATAGAAGATGATTAAAAATAGAAAAACAAATATAGTCTTATCCGTTAGTTCCTTTTTGCTAATTGGTATGGTCATAGCAGTTTTGGGTTATTTTTAAAATATCAAAATATCAGAACGCATAAGTGGTAAAAATGTGGATTGTAGAAATAAAGTAATATCAAGTATAATAAAGAAAAGCATTAAAGATATAGATGGTGTAAAAAGGAATTAAGTGTTAAAAATAGTATAGTAGTCCAACTGTGAGGTAGAAAGATGAATTATGAAATCGAATTTAAAATGATAGAAATAAAAGATTTATCCAAAATACAAAAAAGAGAATTAGTTAAGGACGATATTTTTGAGGCAGATGTTGAACAAGTTGAGGATATAGCAGATGAGTATTGTCAGGGAATGATGGCACGAATTGAAATTTTGCTTGGTTCGGACTGTAAAGTAAAATATATAGGTTGTACGGATCGGATTGGTAATTTTGAATTTAAAGTAATCCACAATGATGTAGAGTATACAGTAATTTTTCAGATGGATACTTACGAATGGAATAGACAATTAACTATTAAGGTAGGATATTCTCAGATACGCATTGGTATACCAGTTCCACAAATGCGTGAGAGGATAGATGGATATGACCATTTTTTAGAAAAATTGAAAATAGGTATTAAAAATGCATTGATTGGGGATTGGTACAAATGTGTTTGGATAAAGGATAATCAGTCGCTGGAGTTATCTGGAGAGGTGTATTCAAATATTTACATGGCAGAGAATGAGTTGCGGGCATTTATTAGTAGAATTATGATAGAGCATTTTGGGATTGAATGGCATGACAAACCAGAATTCTATAAGTTAAAAGCCAGCATTGAAGAAAATGCTGTAATCATAAAAAGGAATGTGCCTAACTTTAACAATATAGATATCAATCTTTATACAGTAACATTGGAAAAGTTAATGGATACTGTAAAGGCAGATATTTATTCAGATGTTATGTCGGATAGTCCCGAAATGCAAAAACTTATTAAGGAAAGAATATTTGCAACAACACATTTGGATAAAATGCAGTCAGCATTGGAATTTTTAAAGGATAGATATGTTAAAAAATATAATATATGGGAAAGGTTTTTTAAACCGCTAATAGCTGATTCAATAAAGTGGGAAGAATTACTAACTTCTTTTATTGCAAATAGAAATCATGTTGCGCATAACAAATTGTTGGATTATGTGTCTAAAGAAACTATGTTAAGTGATACTAGAGAATTTAGAAGATTTATACAAGAAGCGGTTATTAAGTTTGATGAGGAAAATTGTTCAGAAGAGGTTGAAGAAACATTGCAAGTAATTGCGGACCAAAGGGGGTATGAACAAGAAGCCCGAATGGAAATCATAGAATCGGAGTCTGGTGTAAAGATAAGGGATAAGAAGGAGATTTTAAATTTATTTCAGGATACGATAGATGAGATTTATGCAGATGTGGTAAACAAAGTATATTTTGATGAAGGAATTAAATTAGTTGGAGAATGTAAGCTGCGGGATATGACAGATGAGCAATTGCTGTTTACAATAATCGGTAGGAGTGGTAAAAAATTAGAAATACATGGAATTATAGATATTGATGATTCAGAGGGTACTGCAAGTGCAATGCAAATCAGAGTATATCATACAGATGAAAATACGGTAAATGGAAATGTTGGCTATATAAATGGTGAAGCAGAGTATAACCCAGAACAGACAAGCCATATGCCTATAGTTATGGACTCATATGATGATAGCAGTATTGAAGTTATTAAAAGTACTGTAGATGAATTCTTGGAAAAAGAGAGAGAAGATGAAGCAATTATTTCTTATGAAGAAAAAAGGATGGCAGAAGAAGATTGGCGTGTAGAAGCAGTGGAGGCATTAGAGGGTAATTAAAGATAACACAAAAATATTATTTATAAGGGATAACAGGAAGTAGAATTTTAGCTGATGATATGTTAAAATTGACCTGTTAATTATGGCAGAAAATGCAGAAGGGAGCGAATGAATTGAACGAAAAAGAATTATTAGAAATTATTAGCAAAGGCGAGTGTCATACTACTGAGTTCAAGAAATCCACAACAGATATTACTAAGGATGTTTATGAAAGTATCTGTGCATTTTCTAATAGAGATGGTGGTCATGTTTTCTTAGGTGTGAAAGATAATGGAGAGATACTTGGCATAGAACCTAATTGCATTGAAAAAATGAAAAAAGATTTTGTGACTGCAATTAATAATGCAAACAAAATGTATCCACCGCTATTTTTAACACCGACGGAATATGATTTTCACGGGACAAAAATTCTGTATATTTATGTGCCTGTTGGTACGCAAGTAAGCAGATGCTCCGGGCGAATATATGATAGAAATAATGAATCCGATATTGATATTACAGATAATGAAGAGCTTGTGTATAAACTGTATGCAAGAAAACAAGGAACCTATTTTGTTAATAAGGTATTTCCAGAATGGGGAATGGATGTACTTCGTTCTGACTTAATAGAGAGAGCCAGAAAAATGACTCGTGCAAGGAGCAACAATCACCCTTGGCTATCAATGGATGATGAAGAACTATTAAGAAGTGCAGGTCTTATTTTGTTAAATCATGAAAGCAGAAGAGAAGGAATTACACTGGCAGCAATTCTGTTATTTGGAAAAGATACGACTATTATGTCGGCTCTTCCACAGCATAAAACGGATATGATTTTCAGAGTGCAGAATTTGGACAGATATGATGATAGAGATGTAATTGTTACCAATCTCTTGGACAGCTATGACAGAATGAGTGATTTTGCCAAAAAGCATTTAAGCGATCCATTTGTCTTAGATGGAATGCAGTCTGTTAGTGCCAGAGATGCAATTTTAAGAGAAATTATATCAAACAGCTTGGCGCATAGAGATTATTCAAGCGGTTATGTTGCAAAGATGGTAATTGAGAAAGACAGGATATTTGCGGAGAACAGCAACAGAACGCATGGATATGGAAGTTTAAATTTGAATACATTTGAGCCATTTCCTAAGAATCCTGCAATTTCAAAGGTGTTTAGGGAAATCGGTCTCGCAGATGAGTTGGGCTCTGGTATGCGGAATACTTACAAGTTTACAAAGTTGTATTCCGGTGGAGTTCCGCAATTTGTAGAAGGAGATGTTTTTAAAACAATAATTCCGTTGAATGAAACTGCTACAATGAAGTCAGGTCCAAAGGGTAGTGACCAAGTTAGTGACCAAGTCAGTGACCAAGTCGGAAGCGATGCTGTTGCGGAAAAGATACTTGAATTTTGTAAAATAGCAAGAACCAAAAAAGAAATTTCAAAACATATAGGTTATAAGAATTTAACTTATATGACAAGAACATTTCTTAAACCATTATTGGAAAGTAGTAAGTTGGCATATACAATACCAGAGAAACCACAGAGTAGATTGCAGAAATATGTAACGAAACAGTAAACGAACTGATTTAAGCCCCTAAGTCAAGCAAGATTTGGAGGTTTTCTGATTATTTATAGTGAAAGAGCATTGTATCAATGTTCGGATAAAATTTTCTAAGGAAGCGCTAATTTAATCAGCTCTTCCTTAGAACCTTCGGCGGTGTACACGGATTCGCAGGGGAATTTGCCGTTTTGTGGCGCAAATCCGGTGGGGGAAACGCTTATAAGATTGTGTAACTTAATATAAATAATGACTGCTCATTAACAAAAAATAGGCTTAATTTCTGTGAAAATGCTGAGTTTTCTTATCAGATATAGTATAATAAAGTGCAGGGAAAACGGATAGAACCCTTGATAGGTCATACGGCTATATGGAGCAGTATTATTAAGGAGGGCGATGGCATGATTGACATAGAAAAGCTGAGGCCGATACTTGAAGGATATAAGGCTTACTTTCCGAGTCATTGGGAAGACGAGAAATACAAGTGGGAGGCCATCAAGCATTTTCAGACTCATTGGAATATTGAGGCTGAGAACTTTGGCGATATGTTCAAAGAGGCTACTGACAGGACATATAACCTGTTGGCCTCCGGCTACGCTTATCCGAGAGGTATGATTACAAATTTTGCAAAGGCGGACGATGAATTTGTCCGTCAAATGTTCCGTGACCTTTATGATGAGGGTCGCAATCTTGCTGAACGTGTGGCGGCATTCCAGACGTCAGCAGAGGAACTTCGTGCAAAGTATGACGATGGCACTTGGAGAAACCACTATCAGAACACGAATGCCATCAGCACCTACCTTTGGTTGATGTATCCGGACAAATATTATATCTACAAATATGAACTGTACCGGGATGCGGCAGCGGAACTGTCCGCCGATTACAAGCCAAAGCGCAATGGCTCCGTAGAGACCATGATAGGCGGCTTTGCCATGTACGACGAAATTTGTGCTGTCATACAGCAGGAGGATGAAATCAAAGGTATGCTGCAAAATGCCTTGTCAGATTCCTGTTATGATGATCCGGCATTAAAAACCGTGACCATTGACGTGGGCTTTTACCTTTGCAGATTTTATCTCGAAGCAGCAAAGACGGCATTCTATGCAGGCGAGAACAGTGAGTCAGCGGATTCAGAGGCGCCTGGATTCTGGTGGTTGACCGCTAATCCGGCCATTTGGAGCTTTTCGGACATCGAGGTTGGCGAGGAGGAGAGTTACACGCTATACAATGACAAAGGCAATAAGCGCCATGTGTTCCAGAACTTTCTTGATGCTAAGGCCGGAGATATCGTTATCGGCTATGAGTCAAATCCGGTCAAGAAGGTTGTGGCGATTTGCCGCATCACGCAGGAAAACGACGGTGAGGCTATATACTTTGAAAAGATAGAGGGCCTTTCTGTACCTATTGAATATCAGACTTTACGGGATTGCTCTGAGCTGGATAAGATGGAGTTTTTTGTCCAGCCGAATGGCAGCTTATTCAAGTTGACGAAGGGCGAGTATGATTTTATCATGGATATGGTTCGAGAGGTTAATCCTCTGCTGCATCCGGATGCACTGATTTCGAAATACAGCAAAGAGGACTTTCTGAAAGTCGCTTATATGACAGAAGGTCGCTATGATGTTTTGGAAGCGCTCCTGCGCAATAAGATGAATATTATTCTGCAGGGAGCTCCCGGTGTCGGAAAGACTTTTATAGCGAAGAAGCTGGCTTATGCCATGATGGGCGAAGAGGACGATTCCAGAATGGAAATCGTGCAGTTCCACCAGAATTACTCCTATGAGGACTTTATCATGGGATATCGCCCGAAGGGAGCAGATTTCAAGCTTACGGACGGCATTTTCTATCGTTTCTGTCAGACGGCAGCAAACCATCCGGACAAGCCGTACTTCTTTATTATTGATGAGATTAACCGTGGCAATATGAGCAAAATCTTCGGTGAGCTGTTAATGCTGATTGAGAAGGATTATCGTGGCACAAAGGTAACACTGGCCTATAGCGGTATGCCGTTCTCAGTGCCGGAAAATCTGTATATCATTGGCATGATGAATACGGCTGACCGCAGTCTTGCGATGATTGATTATGCTCTTCGCAGGCGTTTCAGTTTCTTTGAGATGGAGCCGGGATTTGACTCTGATGGTTTTATGCAATACCAGAGCGGCTTTGCAAATGAGACCTTTAACACCTTGATTGACCAGATTAAGATGTTGAATAAGGAAATCGTCGAAGATAAATCCTTGGGACGTGGTTTCTGTATTGGACATAGTTACTTCTGCGGCAGAAAGCCCGGAGAATGTACCATAGACTGGATGCGCTCCGTGGTGGAATTTGACATCCTTCCGATGTTGTCTGAATACTGGTTTGACGAGCCAGCCAAGCTGCAGCGGTGGGAAAAGAATCTGCGTGGGGTGTTCGATGACGAATGATAAAGGCATTTTTATAAAAAACATTTATTATATGTTGTCCTATGCTTTTCAGGTTCTGAAGCAGGAAAACTTCGAGGAAGTCGCAGCCGAGGAGTTCGAGCAGGCTTCCGACCTCTTCGCAGCAATACTGGCCAAGGGGGTGGCACAGCAATTAAAGCAAGGCCTTTACCGGGAATATATCACGAAGCATGATACGCTGTCCGTGATGCGTGGCAAACTGGATATGCCGGAAACCATCCGAAACAGAATCCAACGTAAGCAGAAGCTGGCCTGTGAATTTGACGAGTTTTCAGAGGATAACCTCTACAATCAAATTCTCAAGACAACAATGCAGTATCTCGTGAGGGATAAAAGTGTGGATTCGGGCCGCAAGGTTCAGTTAAATAAGGTGCTGGTATTCTTTGACGGCATATCGCTTTTGGAACCGTCGGGGATTCCGTGGAGTCGGTTGCACTATCAGCGCAGCAACAAGAATTATGAGATGCTGTTGAATATTTGTTATTTCGTATTGGACGGTATGCTCCAGACCACAGAAAAGGGCGAATATAAAATGGTTTCGTTCTCTGATGAACACATGGCCAGACTGTACGAGAAATTCATCCTCGAATATTACAGGTATCATCACGGCTACCTGACCGAAGCAAAAGCGGCTCAGGTGAAGTGGAATTTGGTGGGTGAGAATGATGAGACGATGATACGCTTCCTGCCGGTCATGCAGACAGACATTTACCTGCAAAAAGACGACAGAATCCTCATCATAGATGCCAAGTATTATGGTAAGACGCTTCAGCAGCAGTTTGACAAATACACATTGCACTCCGGGAATGTCTATCAGATTTTCACTTATGTAAAGAATCAGGATAAGGACAATACCGGAAAGGTATCCGGTCTGTTGCTTTATGCTAAGACGGAGGAGGCCATTACACCGGATTGCACCTTCAATATGGGGGGTAATCAAATCGGTGCAAAAACGCTGGATTTGAACACGGATTTCCGGGTAATTGCAGCGCAGCTGGATAAGATTGTGGAGCAGTTTGTTAGAGAAAAAGATTAAGATTGATGATTTATGAAAGATATGATATTCTAATTTAGAAATATTGCTTAAGAGGTAGATTTTATGTTCTGGAAAATGAGAAATCTACAACTAAAAAAAGGTTACATTTTTCCCCTTTACGGGGATAGTGCGCCTTTTTTTAGGGATATTTGTTAAAGTTATCTGTCTTTATAAGTGTATTTTATTTGGCAAATAAAAATAACAACGCATTATCTTCTTGACTATGAAAGAATTATTTTAGGTTAAGGAGATTTTTTTATGTTTAAAATTAAAAAACAATTATCGAAATTATATATGTCATCTGTTTTGGGAAATTTGTCTCTTAGTGGCGCGTGGGTGGCAATTTTGGCAGCAAGAGGATATCATTTAGTAGAAATCGGAATTGCGGAGACAGTATTCCATATCACGAGTCTGATGTTTGAGATTCCATCTGGTGCATTGGCAGATATGTTTGGCAGGAAAAAATGTTTAATTATTAGCAGCATCATGCAGATGATTGCAAATGTTATAATGATTTTATCAACCAATTTGTTTATGGTTTGTTTATCCATTGCATTTCAGGCATTGTGTTATAATTTTTCTTCCGGATCAGGCGATGCGTTGGCATATGATTCTTTAAAACTGTCAAAACAAGAGTCGGAATTTGACTGTTACCTGTCCAATCAACTGATGATATACAGAATTTGCAGCGGGATTTCTACTTTGTGTGCCGGATTTGCACTTATTCTGGGACATAAAATGGCGTATGGAGTTGATTTGATTGTAATAGCAGTTCAGATTATGATATTATTGACGCTGCAAGAAGTTACTTTAGATTGTCCAAAACAAAAGAATGTAAAAAACAAAGACAGATTATATGCGGAATTCATTCGGTATGTGAAAGATAGTTTTCGGTTTATTTTAAAAGAAAAAAAAGTAATGGTATTCATGTTTGCCAATTCCTTCGTCGGTGCTATTGACATTTTGCTTTTGTTCTTTTTGCAGGCAAAGCTGCCGGAGTGTGGTATTCCTGCGTGGGGAGTGGGGCCAGCCTTGTTTTTTATGGAATTAGGTGGACTCATTGGCGCAAAATTGATTTTAAGGATGCCGAAGATAGGGTATAAAAAAATATTTTTTCTTACACTACTGCTTGTTATGTTTGGAGTATTCATAGAACATTCTGGAGTTTATGTTTGGATGATGATAGGCGGATTTACTGCAGCGATGGGTGATGATGCTTTGCAGGTGCGAACAAATGCGATTTTGCAGGATAGGTTTCCCTCTAATAAGCGTGCGACATTGACTTCTATCGAATCCTTTGCCTTTTCGGTTATCATGATTGTATTGTCGCCTCTTGCCGGAATCGTATTTACATACTGGTAAAGAGAAAAAATATCCGGTGTGGGAAACGCTTTAATCAGCGTTTCCCTTATAGTAAAAAGTAGAATTTTAGCAGTTGATATGTTAAAATTGACTTGTTAATTATGGCAGAAAATGCGGAAGCAGTGGGTTTCTTGTAGGGTTAAAAAAGGTAGTAGCGAGGTGATATGGAGTGAACACAGATCCATTTAAAGAAAGCTGTTTGCCGGCATCTACTCCCATGCAGGACGCATCCGGGACTATAACATTACGAAGAGGGAATGGGTACTGAATGGAGCGACTGTGGCAGATTCATATGTTTGGCGAGGGTAATACCAGAACAATAGCGGTATTTTTTATCAAGTACCTCCGCACACTGGGATTTGATGTGAAAAATGATATTTTTGCTGAAAATGCGTGGTATTTTCGGAATTCACTGGTCAGGGCAAACATTTTGTGTTCGTAGAAGATGAGGAGGGCAATCCGTATTGACAAAAATATAGCGGTGGGATATACTGAAAAAGAGTTAGAATAGACTAACATAAATTCTGACTCCTTTTTTGGGAGCAAGGGTTAGCAATAACTAACCAAAGTGTATTGACTGCAACCTGTTTCATCCGCAGCCAACAACACCGCTGCAGTTTGCCTGCGGGAATGAATACTTATGGAAACAATTCGGCAGGTGGCCGGATTGAGGAAGGAGAGCGTATGTCAGAGGGAGAAAGAAAATTTTTGGAGATAGTAGACTTAAAGAAAGGGTTTGGTAGTGGAGAAACCCGGCAGACAGTGCTCTGTGAAATGAACTTTTCTGTGGCGAAGGGGGAGTTCTGTGTACTGCTGGGACCCTCCGGCTCCGGGAAATCCACTCTGCTTAATATTATCGGTGGGATAGACAGCGCCGATTCGGGCTATATCTCCATCAACGGCGATAAGTTGGAGGATTTGGGGGAAAAGCGGCTGACGCAGTACCGTCGTAATCATCTGGGATATGTTTTTCAGATGTATAACCTGATTGGAAACCTGAATGTGAAAGAAAATATTGAAGTCGGCGCATATTTATCGAAGAATCCGCTTGATATTGATGAAATTTTAAATACACTTGGGCTTTATGAACACAGGCATAAACTGCCGAATCAGCTTTCCGGAGGGCAGCAGCAGCGGGTCTCTATTGGTCGTGCGATTGTGAAAAACCCGGACATTCTGCTTTGCGATGAACCGACGGGCGCATTGGATTATAATACATCCAAAGAAATTCTAAAACTTATTGAAGACGTCAATATAAAGTACGGCAATACCGTTATTATGGTTACGCATAATGAGGCAATCAGGAATATGGCGGATCATGTGATTAAGCTCCGGGACGGGAAGGTCCGGTATAATGAAATGAATGCAAATAAGATTTCGGCGGCGGACCTGGAATGGTAACCGGATGAACATATCTTCTAAAGAAGGAAGGGTAACAGAAAATGAAAAATCCTCTTGTAAAACGAATCCCCAGAGAGCTTCTGGGGGAATGGAGAAAGTATCTGGTGGTAAGTCTGTTTTTGATTCTTACCATTGGCTTTGTATCGGGTATGTATGTTGCGAATGAAAGTATGATGACAGCAGCGGAGGAGGGCGTATCCAAATATAAGCTGGAAAGCGGACATTTTGAGTTAAAGGAGAAAGCAAAAGAGGAGCTGCTTTCAGGGATTATGTCAGGGGAAAAAGCAGATATTAAGCAGTATTATCTGGATAAAGCAAAAAAAGAACTGGACGAAGCGTTTGAAAAAGAATTTGAAGAGAAGTTCACGGAAAGCTTTGCGCCTGCGTTCGAAGCGGAATTTGAACCGGCATTTGAGGCACAGGTCAAAGAAGTCTTAATGGCGCAGGGGCTTGATGAGGCGACAGCTAAGGCAATGCTTCCGGATGCGGTAGAACAGGCAAAGCAGACCGCCGATTATCTGAGCGCTTATGATAAGGCCTACGAGGAGGCTTATAAAGCGGCCTATGAAGAGGCGTACCCGGAGGCCTATGAAGAGGCGTGGAAAGAAATTCAGGAAGAAATCGAAGGGGAATATGCGGAGGCGGAAGAGAAGTACGAGTTGAATGATTCCGAATTTGCTCCCGTTCCGGTGGGTATCTATGAAAACTTTTACAGAAATGAAGAAGAAGATAAGGACAATGACGGCATATCTGACGGAACCGTTCGGGTCTATGCCAAAACGGAAGATATCAATCAGGCGTGCCTTATGGAGGGAAGCTTCCCTGTAAAGGAAGATGAAATTGCGGTTGACCGTATGCATGCGGATAACGCAGGAATTCAAGTGGGAGATACCATTACGGTGGGCGGGGAGCAGTTTCGGGTCTCCGGGCTGCTTGCCTATGTAAATTATGCCACTCTTCATGAAAAAAACACGGACCTTATCTTTGACGCCATCAAGTTTGATGTGGCGATGGTGACAGAAAGCGGCTTTGAACGATTACATAAGAGTATTCATTATGCATATGCATGGCAGTATGCCACAGAACCGGTGGATGAAAAAGAAGAAAAGAAGCTCTCGGATGATTTCTTAAAGGTACTGCTTACCCGTACGGTTGTCTGGGAGAATGAAATAGAAGATTATCTTCCGCGGTATGCGAATCAGGCAATTCATTTTGCAACGGATGATATGGGCTCCGACGAGGCGATGGGCGGCGTTCTCCTGGACATTCTGATTGTCATTATTGCGTTTATTTTTGCCATTACAATAAGTAATACGATTGCCCGGGAATCCCAGACAATCGGAACGCTTCGCGCATCCGGTTACAGCAGGGGGGAACTGATTAGGCATTATCTTTCCATGCCGGTCATTGTAACATTTTTTGCCGCAGGGATTGGGAATATACTCGGCTATTCTGTATTTAAAAATGTGGTGGTATCCATGTACTATAACAGCTACAGTCTGCCGGTCTATGAAACAATATGGAATCCTGAGGCGTTTGTGAAAACCACATTGATTCCGGTTGCGCTGATGTTTGTGGTAAATCTTGCCGTTATTATGAAAATGATGCGGCATACGCCTTTGGAGTTTTTGCGGCACGATTTAAAGAAAAAGAAACGCAAAAAAACAATGCGTCTTCCGGACTGGCGGTTTTTTGCCAGATTCCGCCTGCGTATTATGTTTCAGAATATGTCAAACTATGCAATTCTCTTTTTGGGTATTCTTTTTATCATGGTGATGCTGGCAATGGCAGTCGGAATGCCAGACACTCTTGCGTTTTATAAAGAAAATGCCGCGGATATGATGTTTGCAAAATATCAGTATATACTAAAAGCATATGAAGATGAAAACGGAAACTTGATTCATACGGAAAATAAAGATGCCGAGAAATTCAGTATGCAGTCGCTGATAAAAAAGAGCGATGTTTTAGAGGAAGAGGTTTCGGTATATGGAATTTCCGATGGAAGTAAGTATGTAGAAATCGCCGGTCTGACGTCCCTTTCGGAGAATGAAGTATATATTTCGGAATCCTTCCGGGAGAAATACAGGCTGGAAATCGGCGATACCGTTTCCCTTGAAGAAAAATATGAAAACAAGCAGTATCAGTTCCAAGTTTCAGGAATTTATGACAAATGCCAAAGCATTGCGGTATTCCTGTCCATACAAAATTACGGCGCAGTTTTTGGTCTGGAGGAAAAGGAATTTAGCGGTTATATGTCAGATTCCGAAATTACGGATATTGCGGAGGATAACATTGCAACGGTTATTACGGAGCGTGATATTACGAAAATGTGCGACCAGTTGGATCATTCTATGGGCGCTTACATGCAGTATTTCCAGTATTTATGCATTCTTTTGTCGGCGGTGTTAATTTACCTTCTCACCAAAATTATTATAGAGAAGAATGAAAATGCGATATCCATGACCAAGATTCTGGGATATGAGAATCGGGAAATAGCGAGCTTATATCTGCTTTCTACGACAATAGTGCTGATTTTGGCAGACGCTGTCTGTGTCTTTTTGGGGGCCCTTGTGATGGCGCGTGCCTGGGAAGCTATCATGAGCAGTTATAGCGGATGGTTTACATTTGCGATTCAGCCGGTGGGATATGTTAAAATGTTTGTGTTTGTCTTAATCGGATATTTACTGGTTATGATTTTTGATTTTAGAAGAATTAGAAAGATTTCAATGGAAGAGGCGCTTAAGAATGTGGAGTGAGGAATAGAAAGATGGTTATAGAGATACCGGTCATATAAACCTTTTGTGGATACATCTGTGGAAACTTAAGGAAAATAATATATTGGCAAATCGATAAACTTATGATAGGATTAATAGAAAAAGGAACATGCGTTTGCATGATTGCGGATGTAACTTTGGCAGCGATTGAAAGCAGAGGAGATGCTCTGCTTTTCTCTTATAGAAAAATATAAGTTTGGGGAGACGGAAGAGAGAGGTATGTATCATGAGCGGTCATTTTTTTCATAGAAAAGAACTTGAGAAAATATTAGATAATGCCTTGAATAAAACATTAGGTGAAGTGGATAAAAACAATGTGTTTGACAGAACGATTACAAATCCTAAGATTACCGGAATTGCAGGAGATGTAATAGAGCAGTCAGTGTTAGGTTTTCCGGCTGATAATTTGCAGCGTCCGGATTTGAATGTAGATGGCGTAGATACCGAGTTAAAGACTACCGGTATCAGTTTGTCTAAGAAAGAAGCAAATAAATATGAAGCGAAGGAACCTCTTTCCATCACAGCAGTTTCACCGGATAAAATTGTTTTAGAAGAATTCAAGACATCTAAGTTTTGGCACAAACTGGAGCATATGTTATTGGTGTATTATCATTATGCCTCTACGAAAACGGTAAAAGCAGCCGAGTATGCAGATTTTTATATCAGAGGATATGAGTTTCATGAGTTTAATGAGACGGATAAAGAAAGATTAAAGAGTGACTGGGAGCTGGTAAGGGATTTTATCATAGAGTTACAGAATACATATGAACAGCCGGAGAAACAATATCCAAGACTTTCTTCGGAGCTGAGAGATAAGCTGGTGTATATTGACACGGCGCCAAAGTGGCCTCATCCACCAAGATTTAGATTGAAGAGGCAGGTGGTTACGGGTATGGTCCAAAATCACTTTGGGAGTCAGCTGGAACAGCTTCCGGGAAAATATAATGGCTTTAGGGATATAGATTACAAATGCCAATGTATTACAGAACAGGATGTATCAAAAACGGTTGGACAGTTAATTCGACAGTATGGCATAGCTGTAAAAGATGTGAAGAAGGTTTCAAAATCAATTAATGAAATCATTATTGTGAAAATGTTTGGTGGACAATCTAAGAAAATGAATCAGATTGAGTTATTTAATCATTTTGGTCTGATTGGAAAGTCTATTACCATGACAGCGGCAGGAAACAGAACGGAAGATACAAAGTTATTTTCTATAGATTTTGAGGAATGGACGGATAGAGAAATAGAATTTGAAGATTCCAGTCTGTATGATTACTTTGCAAACCACCAGTTCTTATGCATACTATTTGAAGAACCCTCTATAAAGGCTCCTTTGTGTGAGAATCGGTTTATAGGATTTAAGAGATTGTCATTTACGGAGGAATTTATTCAAAGAGAAGTAAGAAAGGTTTGGGATGAGGTGAGAAGTCTGATTTGGGAAAACAGATTGGTTGAAAGGGAAGAGTTGGACAAGAATGGAAAACCAAGGATAAATCCAAAATCGGGAACCATCAGCACCAGCTTAAATTTCCCGAAGTCTAAAGATCATATTGTATTTATACGAGGTAGTGGAATGGATGCCGGTGCAAAAACAGAAGAGGTCAATGAAATAAAAATGTATAAGCAATATGTGTGGATAAAGGGTTCCTATATTGTTGATATGCTAAGGAAGCGCTGATGAAAGCAGCCTTTCCTTAGAGCCTCCGGCGGTGTACATGGATTTGCAGGGGATTTTGTAAGGTTAGTGATTCATCTTTTGACGGCTATCTGGTATAATCGAATGAGCAAATGAAAAGGAGTTTTGTTAATGGAAAAAACAGTTTGTGAGTTGTTTGCAGGAGTTGGTGGATTTCGTTTGGGATTAGAAAGAGCCTCTGAAGATTGGAAAACAGTGTGGTTTTCCCAGTGGGAGCCAAATAAAAAAATGCAATGGGCTCATGCATGTTATGTGTCGCATTGGGGTGATATTGATGATAATACAGGCAAAGATATCGGAGAAGTTGAGAAAAAAGACATTCCTAATCATAATTTATTAGTGGGAGGCTTTCCCTGTCAGGATTATTCGGTGGCAAGGCCGTTGCCGGGCGCAACAGGAATTGAAGGGAAGAAAGGTGTTTTATGGTGGCAAATTCGTGATATATTGCGGGAAAAAAAAGCACCCTTTGTTTTACTGGAGAATGTGGATAGATTGTTAAGGTCGCCGGCTTCACAAAGGGGCAGAGATTTTGGAGTAATATTAGCATGTCTGGCGGACCTTGGTTATTCGGCTGAATGGCGGGTAATTAATGCAGCAGAATATGGTGCAGGGCAGAGAAGAAGAAGAACATTTATCTTTGCTTATAAGAACGACACGAAATATGGAAGGGGCATTTCCGGAAAAGAAGCCAAAGATATTATTGAGAAGGAAGGTTTCTTCGGAAGAACCTTTCCCATTGAAAGCATGGAAAAGGTTGATGATACGATAATTAATTATCAGAATATACATGAAGTATCTGAAAGGTTTGAGTTTGCATTTAAAAATGCCGGATATATGTACAAGGGGAAGATATATACGGCAAAAGTTATGCCCCTATTAGAAAAACCAATCTCCTTAAAGGAATTATTGGAAACAGATGTTGATGATAAATACTTCCTAAATGATGATTTAAAGAAATGGGAATATCTCAAGGGCGCAAAAAAGATACAACGTATCAGCAAAACCGGGCATCAGTATACATTTAGCGAGGGGCCGATAGCATTTCCTGATGATATAGAATTACCGGCCAGAACCATGTTGACATCGGAATCAGGCTTAAGCAGAAGTACGCATGTCATTAAGGACCCTCAAAATGGTAAAATGCGGCTGATTACACCACTGGAGGCAGAAAGAATACAAGGGTTTGATGATTATTGGACTGATATAGGTATGCCTGAAAAGTTCAGGTATTTTTGCATGGGAAATGCATTAGTAGTGTCCATGGTTACGCGTATGGGAGGAACATTAAACAAAATATTTGAGAAAGAGTAATATGTCTGGAATGTCCTTGCCAGAGGAACACAGAGAATATATACTTAAGGAAGAAAAGAAGCGTTGATAAAATAAGGGGAAAGCGGGTATAGGAAGATGCTTTTAAAGATTGCATTATTACAGATAGCGGCGACGGAATCTCTTGCGGGCAATCTGAATAAGGGAATGGAATATTGCAGGAAGGCAAAGGAAATGGGGGCGGATATTGCCCTTTTCCCGGAGATGTGGAGCGTGGGTTATGCCGTGCCGGAAGAGATATCCCAACTGAAAAGTATGGCGGTAACTACAGACGGGGAGTTTGTTCGTGCCTTCCGGGAGCTGGCAAAGGAGCTTCAAATGGCCATCGGCATTACCTTTTTAGAGCAGCATGAACCCTTGCCGAGGAATACCATCTGTCTGTTTGATTACAGGGGTGATTTGCAATATGTATATGCCAAGGTTCATACCTGCGATTTTGGAGAAGAGTGCAGATTGGATGCGGGAGAGGATTTTTATGTCGCCAATCTTGATACGGAGAAGGGTTCTATTAAGGTAGGCTCCATGATATGCTATGACCGCGAATTTCCCGAAAGCGCAAGAATTTTAATGCTAAAGGGTGCGGAGCTGGTGCTGGTTCCGAATGCCTGCCCGATGGAAATAAATCGTTTGTCCCAGCTTCGGGGCAGGGCATATGAAAATATGATGGCAATCGCCACTTGTAATTATCCGGCAAATCAGCCGGATTGTAATGGTCATTCGTCTGTATTTGATGGAGTGGCTTATCTGCCGGAGCTGCCTGCGTCGAGGGATACCTGCCTGTTAGAGGCCGGAGAGGAAGAGGGCATTTATATGGCACAGCTGGATGTAGATATGCTGCGTAAGTATCGGGAGCATGAGGTACATGGCAATGCATACAGGCATCCTGATAAATATAAGCTGTTGACGGAAAGGCATATTGAATATCCCTTTGTGCGTAGGGATTACAGAGAGTAGGAAGGGGAGGATATGCATATGGCATATGGAAAATCCATAGAATTATTTTTGGTAAATGGAACAGCGGACAGTTTAACGATTGCGGAATTATCTAATTGGAATGGCAAGGCTATTAAGATACCGAGAATAGAGGTTGCTGATTGTACCCGTGATGATTTAAAGACGCCGGGAATCTATTTTCTGTTCTGCAAATCTGAGGATGAACAGGATTCCGTATATATCGGAGAAGCGGAAAACTGCTATGAAAGGCTGCTGCAGCATCTCAGGGATTATCAATCGGACAAGGAGAAATATTATTGGAATACAGCAGTCATATTTACGGGAAGGGATTTAACCAAGGCGCATATCCGGTATTTGGAGAATAAATGTGTGGAAATCGCCCGGGAAACAGGCCGCTATAATGTCCTGACAAAGAATACTTATAAGAATACCGTCATGAAAGAATCACAGATAGCCGCCATGGATGAATTTGTAGATAATGTGCAGATTTTGATTAATGCCTTAGGGTATAAAGTTCTTGAACCGATAACGCATCATAGGGCTGCGGATTCCGGAGAGGAGAAATACTATATCTCCATAGCCTCCGTAGCGGCAAGCGGAATCGAAACTCCTGAGGGCTTCGTTGTTTTTAAGGGCGCCACAATCAACGAAAAAACTGCCCTTAAGTCGCTGGGGGCAGGAATGTTGAAGCTGCGAAACGAATTATTGCAGAGTGATAAGGTCAGGGATTTTGTTCTAAAAGAAGATGTATTGTTTTCAAGCTCGTCGGCAGCGGCAGATTTCCTGTTAGGGTACAGCGTCAGCGGCCCTGCGACATGGAAGGATAAGAACGGGAAATCTCTGAAGGAGCACAATGCGATGTAACTTATAAAACAATCCTTCAAAGCTGTTGACATCTATAAAAAATATATGTTAATGTAATTTCAATCATATAATATTTACTTCTGCGGGTAATGAGTCAAGCGGATGTGTATGGATGGAAAGGGAACAAAACAGTATTTACGGAACGGATTAAAGTGGCAGGGACACATTTAAAAATCAAGGTTAAATAAATCAGGGGGGAATCCCGCTATGAGAGATAGAATTTTAATTGTTGATGATGTGGAGTTGAATCGGGAAATATTGAGGGAAACACTTCAGGAGGATTATCAAATCCTGGAGGTTGACAGCGGCAAGGCCGCCCTTGAATTTATGGAAAAAGAAAGAGGGCAATTGTCTCTGGTACTTCTGGATTTATTAATGCCCGGGATAGACGGTCTCCAGGTACTAAAGATTATGAGGGAGAGACAGTGGATAGATAAGTTGCCGGTACTGGTCATTACCGGAGAAAATTCCAGTCGGACAGAGGAGAAATGTCTGGATTATGGAGTGGCGGACTTTATCAAAAGACCCTTTAACAATACAATCGTAAAAAAGCGCGTGCATAATATTGTGAAGCTTTTTCAGTATCAGAGTGAGCTGGAGCGTAAGGTAGAGGAGCAGACGGAAGCATTGCGAGAGCAAAATGACCTGCTGCAGATTCAGGCAAAAAGGCTTCACAGAACCAATGAAAATCTGGTAGATATTCTGGGAACCGTGGTAGAATACCGGAATCTGGAAAGCGGAGAGCATATTAAGCGGGTCAAAGGCTTTACGGAGATTCTGGCCAGGCAGATTATGGAGGAGTACCCGGAATACGGACTGACGGAGCGCCAGATTAAGACCATAGTTATGGCCAGTTCATTCCATGACATCGGTAAGATTGCCATACCGGATAATATTCTGCTCAAGCCCGGAAGACTCACCAAAGAGGAATTTGAGTATATGAAATCCCACACGATTAGAGGCGGTGAGATTATTGATAAATTAAAGGGCATTTGGGATGAGGATTGTCAGAAAGCGGGATATGAAATCTGCAGGTATCATCATGAGCGTTATGACGGCAATGGTTATCCTGACGGGCTGAAGGAGGATGAGATTCCGATATCGGCGCAGATTGTTTCGGTAGCGGATGTATATGATGCGCTGGTCAGCGAACGGGTGTACAAGGGGCCCTATTCCAAGGAGGAGTCCTATCAAATGATAATAGCCGGGAAGTGCGGCATCTTTGCTCCTTGGCTTTTGGAATGCCTGAGTCATGTAAAGAAACAGTTTGAGGAGCTTGTTGACAGGCATCAGGGCGGGGACAGCAGGAATGCAGGAGAGCAGATTATTTAAGGAAGGGCTGATTGTATCAGCACTTCCTTAGATATTGGTACTCCACTTATTTTTGAGACATGCCAAGTACTTTATAAAGCAAGGTATAGAGTTGTACTGCTTCTTCGGTATCGAGTTTTACGCAACCTGCAATCTTTTGAGGAATGTCCTTAGCCTTTTCTTTTATTGCTTCGCCTTTCTCTGTAATCTCGACTGTCAACATGCGCTCGTCCTCTGCACTACGGTAGCGCTTAACATAACCTTTTGCTTCCAGACTTTTTAGCACGGGAGTCAAGGTACCTGAATCAAGAAACAGCTTTTTTCCAAGTTCTTTTACGGTTATCTTCTTTTCCTCCCAAAACACCATCATGGCGATATATTGCGTGTATGTGATGTTAAGTTTATCTAAATAGGGTCTATACTGTTTAATGATTTCACGGGATGCCGCATATAAAGGAAAGCATAATTGATTCTCAAGCTTCAATCCGTCATAATTATTGCTCATTCGTTTTTACTATCCTTTCCGCAAACAAAGCGGCGTTTTCTAAATCATCAGCGTTAGGTCTCCCCTTATTTGCAAACTTAAATTCTCCACGGCAATGGAACTCCTTGTCTGACAGCTTAACGCCATGTAATTCCGCGATTTTTTGCATAGGTTTTTGCATGGATTTCATCATAGCCGATGTACCAAAGCATATAATTTCACCGATGTTATCCTTGTTTTCAGCAACAAATTTTTTGACGTCCGAAGCCACATCAAATGCATAGTAGGAACAGCCAAGAAAAAGGATGTCGGTTTTGTCAGCAAGCGGAACCGAGATGTTTTCTGCCTTTACATGTATTCTCTCTGCAATTGCCTCCGCTAATTTCTGCGTATTACCGGAACGGGTATAGTATCTTATGGATATATTCATCTTTTTTTACCTCCCTACGGTTGTCAATATTTTGGATAATATAATATTTCTATCAATGTCAAAACTGATAAGCTGTGAATGGATATTGCCTGTTTTATATTCGTGCCCCATTAAAGGCATTCCTTTATTTTCTCCCTCAGACTTTTCATATCCGTAGGTTCAAATCGGGCAACAATATTTCCTTTGCGGTCAATTAGGAATTTTGTAAAGTTCCATTTGATGTTACTGTTGTTCTTATAATCTTTATCCATCTTTTTGGCAACACCATTCATCATAAGCGCCATAGGACTTTTACCAAAGCCCTCAAACTTTGTATTTTCGGACAGCCATCTGAAAAGTGGGATAGCATGTTCGCCGTTTACGTCTACCTTTGCAAATTGTGGGAATGTGATACCATATCGACCCGTGCAGAAAGAATGGATTTCTTCATCATTCCCGGGAGCTTGTTCGCCGAACTGATTACAGGGAAAATCAAGAATTTCCAAGCTCTGTTCTTTAAACTCCTCATAAATATCCTGCAATTCATCATATTGCGGCGTAAACCCACAGCCGGTAGCTGTGTTGACAATAAGCAGAACCTTCCCCCTGTAATCCGCAAGAGAAAGCTCCCCTCCGTTTTGTGTTTTCACTTTGAAATCATAAATAGGCATAATATACCTCCTGATTTAATTGCTATAAATTAAATTGAATACAATCATAGTATAACGAGCCACTATACAATTGTCAATTGCATTTTTGACGTATCCGAAAAAATTATTCCTGTCATTTGCGCCGCAAAGCGGTAAATTCCACTTACAGCCAGTAAGGAATTACCGGCCTTTGCTCCCTTTTGGGGATTGTGTACTTGTTGAAAACTGGTTATAATGATACTGACAAATCGAGATGATATGGAGGAAGAGAATGCGATTTGAAAATACATTTTTTATAAACGGAACGGCATATGCTGGAAAATCTACGATGGTAAAGCGGCTCGCTGAAAAGTATAATGGCATTGCCTGCGAAGAAAACTATCATGATTCGTTATTATCGGAACTGGAGAGGGATACGTTTCCGTGCTTGACCTATACAAGGGATTTGCAAGATTGGCACGACTTCATCAGACGAACACCGGAAGAATATGAAGCTTGGGTAAAAGGCGTATCGAAGGAATGTGAAACACTGGAATTGCAAATCCTCAGTACATTGAGTACCAAAGGGAAAATGACATTTGTGGACACAAATATTTCCATAGAAACACTGAAAGAAATATCAGACTATGACCATGTACTAATTATGTTGGCTGACCCTGATATATCAGTGAATCGATTTTTTGAAAGACCAGACAGAGAAAAACAGTTTCTGTATCAGTTAATGATGGAGGAAGAGAATCCTGAACTGGCGCTTAGAAATTTCAGGGAATGCCTGAAGAGAATCAATTCTCCAGCAATCTATGATGCTTTTCTTCATTCTGGTTTTCGAGTTATTGTCAGAAACGAAAGTAGAAGTATCGAGGATACTCTTGCCTTAGTCGAAAATGAATTTGGCCTGCAAAGATAGCTTCCCTTTTATACAATAGTCAATAGGAACATTTTTCTGAAAAGGGAGGATTATTTTTACGTCTAACGACCTATTTGAATTTGGGGGACCAGTAATAGACGAAATGGTCAAGAGCAGGATTATCGTAGTGGGAGCGGCAGGTATTTAGTCTTGGCAAAAAAGGTGTCAAGCCAACGGACTACTTCTATCATTCAATTACCGGAAAGGTGCAATAATGGAAAAGAAGAGACGCAGACAGGTGATAGCAAGGGAAATAAAATACATCTGCAGCGACAGACGAGCCTACAGGATAGTGGACTGGATGAACGAAGTACTGAAAGAATATATGCAAGAAAGAGGGAATACACAAATATACCTGAGTATGTTATTCGGGTATATTTGTAATAATGAGATGTTCCACCTCTCTGTCGTTTCGGCTTCTTACGTTGTAGGTATAGCTCTTGTCGAAGGTTAAAATTCTAAAATCCCTTTCATAGAGACGGTAGATAAAGTCTGTATTTTTTATAATCAGGATAAACCGGGCGGGAGTGCGTCTTAGGGTTTCGGCAAGACGTCTCTGATCTTCTTTGGTGAAGGCGCGGCCCTCGTAATCCGAAAATTCCGTGTCGTAGGGAGGGTCGAGAAAAATGAAATCATTTTCTGTCAAATGAAGATTGTCCAGAAATTCCTCAAAGTCCTGGGTTCTAAGCTCTGTATTCTCAAGAAGCGCGGCGATATCATCCTGAAACAGACGGTTGATTTTTTCGTCGAAATTCTTGTTGTTGTAGCTGATGCCTCCATAGGGGATATTGAATTCTCCGCTGGCATTATAACGAAACATGGATCCATAACAATATTCCCTGATAAAATAAAAATTTGCGATTTCGTAAGCCTTATCCCTCACAAGATTCCTGGAGGCGAGTTTGTTATAAATATCACGGAAATAGATATAGTATCCGCTGGTAAAGCCGGTTTTTAGATTCTCCTTCAGGTCCTCGGGTGAAAAAGGTTTTTTTTCGTGGTTTTTGCGGGTTCTCAGAAATTTATCCCGAACCATTTTCCGGATAGCGGAGGTATAGGCGTCGCCATCAGGCATCAGGCGCTTGTCTATGATGGACTGGCCGACGACATGCCGTACCAGTTCAGTGACATCTTTGTCGGTTTCATAGTATTCCAGGATTTTATCATAATTTCTGTCTGCGGAGTTTAAGAGGGACTGAAAGGTGGTATGGTAAAGTGACAAATAGGTTTTCAGGTCGGCGTTCTGTTCCTTTATAAGCTGATAAAAGGACATCAGAAGCGTCGAAATATCATTTACCACAGCTTTGGGAGGCTCCAGAGAAAAGTATACGGCGCCGCCGCCAAAAAAAGGTTCAATATACCGGTCATATGCAGGAATCATGCTTTCGATGTTTTTTATTTCCTTGCTTTTGCCTCCCGGCCACTTAATAATTGTTTTCATTTTAAACCAGCCTTCCTTTATCTCCGGGTGAATGCGTCAGGCATTGTGCTGAAAGCGAGTGGCTTGAGCATTTGGCTGACCAGAATTATTATAATATAAATGCCCGGGAAGGGCAATAAGAGGTTTAGTTTTTATCTTGCGCGGAATGGGTAACTAAGTTATGATAAGGATAATGATTTGTCGGGAGGAACACGTCATGTATGAATTGGTTCAGGTAAAGGGCGGCAGTTATTATATACAGAGCCCCGCGAAGATAGGACTTGTCAGGACAGGAGAGGGAGAGGTATGTCTCATTGACAGCGGAAGCGACAAGGAGGCAGGGCGGAAGGTGCGTCAGCTTCTGGACAGGAACGGTTGGAGACTGACGGCTATTTATAATACCCATTCCAATGCGGACCATATTGGAGGCAATAAGTATCTACAGGGGCAGACGGAGTGTAAGATTTATGCCCCGGGCATAGAATGTGATTTTACGAGACATCCGGTATTGGAGCCGTCTTTTCTGTATGGCGGATTCCCGCCTGAGGATTTACGGCATAAATTTCTGATGGCCCAGGAGAGCAATGCGGAATATCTTACACCGGAGGCCTTGCCAGAAGGGATAACGGTCTTTCCGCTGCCGGGACATTTCCTTGATATGGTGGGTTTTCGCACAAGAGATGATGTGGTTTATCTGGCCGACTGCCTTTCCGCCAAGGAGACACTGGAGAAATATCAGATAGGTTTTATTTATGATGTGGCCGCATATCTTGACACGCTGGAGACGGTTAAGGAAATGGAGGCGGCTATGTTCGTGCCGGCTCATGCGGAGGCCACGGAGAATATTGCGCCTCTCGCCCAGGCTAACATAGACAAGGTATGGGAGGTTGCGGATAAAATAATCAGCATCTGTAAGGAGCCCTGCTGTTTTGAAAAGCTGCTGCAGAAGCTGTTTCAGGAGTATTGTCTTGGGATGAATTTTGAGCAGTATGCACTTGTGGGAAGCACGGTGCGTTCTTATCTGTCGTGGCTGAAGAATACCGGAAAGCTGGAGGCGGTTTTTGAAAATCAGATGCTGCTCTGGAAGGCTTAAAGCCTCTGCTTGAATCGACAGAAGAAAGAATTAATTGCAGGACACAGGGAGAAATGGTATGATAGAAAGGTATTGAAGGGGGCGGAGTGATAACCGAATAAATGCGTGAGAGGAAAAGGAATAAGATGAGGAGAATAGTATGTATGTCATTGGCAGGAATACTGACGATTTCTATGTTTTCCGGGTGTGGCAGGAAGGATTACAGTAAGCTTCTGAACAGGGAATCCCCGGTTACGATTAGTGTATGGCATTATTATAACGGTATTCAGCAGATGCAGTTCGATGAAATGGTAAGTGAATTCAACAATACCGTGGGAAGCGAGCAGGGTATTATCGTGGAGGCAAATTCCAAAAATTCCGTAAATGAGTTGGCGGAAAGCGTGATGTCCTCGGCGAACAGGGAAGCGGGGGCGGATGTGATGCCCAATATTTTTGCCACTTATGCCGAGACGGCGTATCAGATTGATAAGCTGGGAATGCTGGTGGATTTGAGTAAGTATTTTACTGCGGAGGAGATGGAGGAGTATGTGGGGGATTATATGGAAGAGGGCGCTCTGGGCCAGGAGGGTGCGTTAAAGATATTTCCCACCGCAAAGTCCACGGAGATTATGATGCTCAATCTCACGGATTGGCAGAAGTTTGCCGATGAGTGCGGCATAACCTACCAGGACTTATCCACCTGGGAAGGGGTGGTCGAGGTCTCCGAGAAATATTATCATTATACGGATGAACTGACGCCGGATATTCCGGATGACGGTAAGGCGTTTTTTGGCAGGGATTCTGTAGCCAATTATCTGATTGTGGGCGCAAAACAGCTGGGACATGAGTTTGTTCATGTGTCTAAGGAGGGAAAGGTAACTTCTTCTATGGACAGGGAGACGGTCAGAAGGCTTTGGGAGAACTTCTATGTACCTTATGTAAAGGGATATTTCAATGCGGAGAGCAGGTTCCGGACCGATGACGCCAAAATCGGCTCTATCATCGCACTGATTGGTTCCACAACGGGAGCCACCTATTACCCTTCCGAGGTGACCATAAATGATGAATACTCTTATCCTATTGAGAATGTGGTGCTTCCGGTTCCGAATTTTGAGGGCAGTGAACCTTATATTGTCCAGCAGGGGGCAGGAATGTCGGTTACCAAATCCGATGAAAGAACGGAATATGCCTGTGCGGTATTTCTGAGCTGGTTTACCGAGGCGGAGCGAAACATAGACTTTGCCGTTAATTCCGGTTATCTTCCGGTTAAGAAGGAAGCGAACGATTTTCAGGTTATTTCTCCCCATTGTACGGCGGCGGGTATCAGTGAGACGATGCTGAATACCTTTGAGACGGCTATCAATGAGATAAATGGCTATACACTTTATACCAGCCCGCCCTATGACGAATCGGCAAGGGTGCGGGATTATCTGGGGGAATTCATGGAAAGCACCGCAAAGAGCTCTCGCGCGGCTGCACAGGAACGGATTTCCGGCGGTGAGGACAGAGAGCGCGTATGGAATGCATATACGGGTGATGAAGCATTTGACGTATGGTTTGCAGAGTTTGAAAAGGGTTTTCAAGAGATAGTAGGTGAATAATTTGGGGTACAAATATAGAGGTAATCGGAACAAGACGCCGAAAAACGCTTCGCTGCTCTCTAAAATAATGCTTCCTATGATTATTCTTGCTTTATTGCAGATATGCATATATGCAGGACTTTTGGTTTTGAGCGGAGGGTTTTCGTATATAAAGAGCTATTCCTATAATCTTCTTTCCGAAAAAACCGGAAACAGAAAGAATTTTATAGAGAATGCGTTTAACCAAAAGACTGCTCTGGTATATGAGACAGCGAAGGAAGTAAATGAGATTACCGAAAGGCTTCTTAAGGAGACGAATGTCGAAGCATCTGCGATTCGTGAGGATAAGGAGCTTAACAAGCGTATTCTGGCGGAATGCTCCGAAAGTCTTATTTCACTGATACGCCGGAATATGGTGAATGATGCGTTTATCATTCTGGATTCGGGAACGCTGTATGATGAGGGGGAAACCCTGCGGCGCACGGGACTGTATCTGCGCGATACGGATGTAGAGGAGAACAGCGTTTCCGACAACAAGGATATTTTTATGGAAATCGGAAGCTCGGGGACGGCGCGAAGCTATGGCCTGGCGCTGGATTTCGGCTGGTCGCTTTATCTGGATGTGACGGATAAGGACAGCGGAAATTATGACTTCTTTTTCGAGCCTATCAATACATATGCGGCCAAATCCAATACGCCCCTTTATAATCTCGGATATTGGAGCGGACTTTCCCGCATTGCGGATTCGCAGCAGGGAAGCATCAAATACACGCTTCCCCTGGTGGCAAAGGACGGAACGGTGTATGGCGTAATCGGGATTGGGCTGTTGGAGAAAACGGTTCAACAGAGTGTTCCCAGCCAGGATTTCCTGAGCGACAGTACCTGTTATGTTCTGGGTCTGGATTCCGAGGGAAACGGTGAATATCAGCCGATGATTCATCGGGGCGCTGCGTATGGGAGGCTTGTGAATTCTGATACGGTTCTGAGCGCCCGGAAGGAGGAGGAATATCATTTATATGATTTCACGGTTCAGGGAAATCCCAAATCCATCGGAAGCATTCAGAAGCTGAGTCTTTATAATTCCGGTTCCCCGTATCGGCATCAGAACTGGGCGTTGATATCGGTGGCGGATAAGGGAATGATTCTGAGCACTTATTATGCGCTGATTCGGGTGGTTCTGATATCTGTACTGGTTTCCTTTGGAGTCAGCGTGGTGGCCGCTGTTGTTATCGGCAGACGAATCAGTATGCCGGTGGCGAAGATGGTGGGAACGCTGAACAACAGCCGCAGCAATCATGACCTGGTAGCGTTTCACTCCTCCGGTATCTCGGAAATTGATACGTTGGCTGCCTCCATTGTGGATTTGCAGGTGGATGTGACTGAGTATGCTTCCCGGGTATCCCGGATTATCACGATGTCCGGGAATCGGATTGGGGTGTTTATGTATGATTGCCGCAGCGCCAGCGTCTTTGTGGGGGAAAGTCTTATTAAGCTGTTGAATTTTACGGCGCTGCCGGATGGGGATGCGACAATTTCGGCGGAAGAATTTAAGGAGCGGCTGGGACTGATAGATAAGGAAAACAGCATTTTAAGTCTGCCGATTTTTGGGGAGGAGGAAAGCTCCGGGCAATATCTGAACGATACCAGAGAAATCCAGTATACCGATGGGGATGGGAAGCTGATATGGTTTAAGTTCACTCTTACAAGAGATAAGACGAAGGTCATGGGTCTTGTGCAGGATATCACGAATACGGTTGCTGAGAAGAAGAGGATAGCGCAGGTTAAGGATGACGAGTACACGGCGAAGCTGTTGGAGGCCAATGCGGCGTTGAGGGAAGCCTGCGCGGCGGCGGAACGGGCAAATCATACCAAGACGGATTTCCTTTCCCGCATGAGCCATGATATTCGAACGCCTATGAATGCCATTATCGGTATGACCGCTATTGCGGAAAATTATATGGACGACAAGGTGAAGCTTGCGGACTGCTTCAATAAAATTTCCGTTTCCAGCCGTTATCTGCTCGCTTTGATTAACGAAGTTCTGGATATGAGTAAAATTGAGGCGGGTAAATTCGTGCTGGCTGAGGAGAAAATCAATATTCTGGAGCTGGTGGATAATCTGATTGAGATGATAAAGCCTTCTGTCAAGGCAAAAAGTCATGAGCTCAGGGTGCATATGAATCAGGTGAATCATGAGAATGTTATCGGCGACAGTCTGCGCATTCAGCAGGTGTTTATGAATATTATGAGCAATGCTGTGAAATATACCCCGGAGGGAGGCCATATCGACTTTAGTATCTCGGAGAAGGCAGCAGGGCAGAAGAAGGTAGGCTGCTATGAGTTTGTGTTTACCGATGACGGCAAGGGCATGCATCCCGAGTTTTTGGAAAAGGTGTTTGTGCCCTTTGAGCGAGAGGAGGACGAACGGGTCAGCAAGGAGCAGGGAACCGGTCTTGGCATGACGATTACCTATAATATTGTCAAGATGATGAACGGCGATATTCAGGTAGAGAGTGAGCTGGATAAGGGAACCACCTTTATAGTGACATTGTATTTGCCGCTGGATGAGACGGAGCCCGCTTCCCTGAAGGAGCTTCAGGGAACCCACGTGTTGGTGGTGGATGATGAACAGGAGGTATGTGAACGTACCTGTACGATGCTGCAGGATATAGGAATGCGGGGCGAATGGGTGCTGACGGGCCAGGAGGCCATGGATAAAATTGCAGAGGCTCAGGAACAGGGGAATGATTTCAGGGCGGTTATTCTGGACTGGAAAATGCCGGACATGAACGGCGTGGAGACAGCCAGAGCTATCAGGAAGAGCTTCGGCGATAAAATCCTCCTCATTATTTCCTCTTCCTATGACTGGACGGAAATTGAGCAGAAGGCCCGAGAGGCGGGCGCGGAAGCCTTTTTGAGTAAGCCCTTGTTCAAGCAAAGGCTGATTACCGTGATGAAGTCCTTGTTAAACAGAGAGCAGGGAGATGCGCTGGGAAATATGAAGGCGGAAGATTTCTCGGGTCACAGGGTGCTTCTGGTGGACGATAATGAGCTGAACCGGGAAATAGCCGCAGAGATTTTCGGTATGGCGAAGCTTGAGGTGGAGACGGCAAAGGACGGTCAGGAGGCGGTAGATAAGTTTGAAGCAACCGCGCCGGGCTATTATGATATGATATTTATGGATATTCAGATGCCGGTCATGAACGGTTATGAGGCGACCCGGGCGATACGGAAGCTTCTCCGTGAGGATGCAAAGAAAATTCCTATTGTGGCGATGACTGCCAACGCTTTTGCAGAAGATGTGCGAAATGCCGAGAATGCCGGCATGAATGAGCATGTTGCCAAACCCTTGGATATTGACAGATTGTTTACAGTGTTAAATAAATGGATTGTGCGGATAAAGGAGAACTGATACGGTGAAGAAGATATGGGATTTTTTTGAGAATTTGAGTGAATATGTATATGTTGCGGATATAGATACTCATGAACTGGTCTATATGAACAAAAAGGCCAGAGAGACCTATGGGTTTCATTCTCCGGAGGAGTATGTGGGAAAGAAATGCTATAATATACTCCAGAACTGTTCGGAGCCTTGCGCAATCTGTACCAATGGTGATTTGAAGTCCGGATATTTTAAGGAATGGGAGTATTATAATCCTATTTTGGACAAATATCTGATGCTGAAGGACACCCTTATAGAGGACGGGGACAGAAAGTATCGTCTGGAGATTGCATTGGACGCCAGTGTTCAGCAGAGGCAGGGCAGTATGCTCAGGAGTTATGAGAATCTGGAGACAATCGTAAATGAGGGCTTCCGGATAGCGCTACAGGAGTCCTCTCCCGATAGAACCATTCAGGTTGCGCTGGAGTATCTGGGCAAGGCACTGAACGGGGAAAGAACCTATATTTTTGAAAAGAACGAGAAGGGCGGAGACGATAATACCTATGAATGGGTGGCAAACGGAGTGACTCCTGAGAAGGAGAATCTACAGGATTTGCCCTCGGAGGTCTGTGCAGACTGGTATCAGAGCTTCCGAGAAAATAAGAATGTTGTGATTGAGGATATAGAGAGTATTCGGGAGGAGAATCCCCTACAGTATGAGAAGCTGGCGGGACAGAATATCCATTCCCTGGTGGTGGTGCCGCTCTATGATGAAAAAGATGTGATTGGATTTTACGGCGTTGACAACCCGCCGGAAGAATTTTTTGATTATGCGATGAATATGCTTCAGATTATGGGATATTTTATTGTATCCTCCCTTAAGAGGCGGGATTTGGTAAAGCAGCTGCAGGTCATGAGTTACCATGACCAGTTGACCGGCCTCGGTAATCGGCATTTGATGAATGAGTATCTGGATAATATGCAGCATGGAGAACATATCGGGATTGTATATTGTGATATCACCGGATTAAAAAGGGTCAATGATACCGAAGGACATGCCCAGGGGGATAAGCTGATAGTCCGGGCCAGCCAGAGCCTGAAAAGGGTGTTTGGAGATTACGGAGTATTCCGTATCGGAGGCGATGAGCTGCTGGCGCTCTGTATGCAGATAGACAGGGAGCTGCTTATGGAGAGAGTGGGGCTGTTACAAAAGGATATGGAGGAGAATGCCGTGAACATAGCGGTGGGCGCTATCTGGGAAGAGGAGGTCAGAGAAGATATCGACAAGCTTCTTGCCAGAGCGGAGTCATTGATGTATAAGGACAAGGCGGCATATTATAAGGCGTCGGGTCTGGACAGGAGAAGGTAAGGAGGAAATTGCGTTGATTTTTGGGAAGTATATCAATCGCTATTACCTGAAATACGGCCTGGTTTTGTTGTTAGGGGTGACGGCGCTTATTTTGGTAGATTATTTTCAGTTGATTCTGCCGGAGCTGTATCGGATTGTGGTCAACGGGATGAATGGGAATCCGGTAGAAATAGACGGACAAAGGGTGCCCTTTACCATGGATATTCTGCTGGACGAGGTGTGTCTGACGGCGATAGTGATTATTGTGGTAATGGTGGTGGGGCGTTTTTTGTGGCGTGTGTGCTTTTTCGGAGCTGCCGTCAGTGTGGAGACGGATTTGCGGAATCAGATGTTCGACCATTGTAAAGATTTATCCAGAGATTATTTTCAGGTAAATAAGGTGGGCAATCTGATGAGCCTGTTTACCAATGATTTGGACACAATACAGGAGTGTTTCGGGGACGGCGTGCTGATGTTTTGCGATGCGCTTTTTCTGGGGCTTTTGGCATTTATGAAGATGTGGAACATGGACAGACTGTTGACCGGTCTGTCCATGCTTCCTCTTGTGCTGCTATTAATCATAGGTGCGATTGTGGGAAAGTCCATGACGAGAAAATGGGAAATCAGGCAGGAGGCATTCTCGGAGCTGTCGGATTTTTCTCAGGAAAATTTCTCCGGCATTGCGGTGATTAAGGCTTTTGTAAAGGAGTTGTCCGAGCTTGCGGAATTTCGCAGGCTGAATGTGAAGAATGAGGATACCAATGTGGCCTACACAAAAATATCCACGCTGCTGAACATTCTGATTACGCTGCTGGTGGAATCCGTCATTTGCGTAATTTTGGGCTACGGGGGATATCTGGTCTATCAGGGCCGCTTTGATGCGGGCCAGCTGGTAGAGTATATTGTGTATTTCAGCTCTATTGTGTGGCCTATCATGGCTGTCTCCATGCTGATAGAAAAAACCTCCCGGGGAAAGGCCTCTCTGAATCGAATCAGCGCTCTTTTGGATGCGGAGATTACCGTGAGAGACCGTGAGGGCGTGACAGAGCTTACGAATATCAAGGGGGAGATAGAGTTTCGGCATTTGTCCTTTTGTTATCCTGACGGAGAGAGGGACGCTTTGCGTGACGTTTCCTTTACCGTTCATGCAGGGGAACGGGTAGGAATTGTAGGCAGAACCGGTTCCGGTAAGACGATTTTGGTAGATTTGATTCTGCGCGCCTATAATGTGCCGGACGGCACATTATTTATCGACGGCCATGATGTGAATACCGTGTCTATTCATTCTGTGCGGGAGGGATGTTCTTATGTGCCTCAGGATAATTTCCTGTTTTCGGATACGATTGCGGGCAATATCTCCTTTGCCGTGGATGAGGCGGATGAGGCGCTTGTGGAGCGGGCGGCCAGACTGTCGGACGTCCATGACGACATTGCGGACTTTACGGCAGGGTACAGGACCGTTTTGGGAGAGCGGGGTGTGACGGTATCCGGCGGTCAGAAGCAGAGGATTTCTATTGCAAGAGCTCTTTTGAAGGACGCTCCGGTATTGATTCTGGACGACTCGGTGTCTGCGGTTGATACCCGGACAGAAAAGGTAATTCTGGAGAATTTAAGCAGAGAACGGCAGGGAAAGACTACGATTCTGATTGCCCACAGAATCTCTACGGTGGAGCGGATGGATAAGATTATTTTCATAGATGAGGGGCGCGTTTTGGCCGTGGGCTCCCACAAGGAGCTGTGCGAAAGCTGCGAGGACTACCGCAGAATGGTGGAGCTGCAGCAGCTGGAGGACGAGACGGGAGGTGAGGAGGATGCATGAATATTATCCGCTTTTGCTGGTAGGGGCTATTGTGGGCGTATTTTCCATCCTGCTTAGCGTAGCCTATGCGGCGGTAAAGGATAAAAAACAGTCTATGGGCTTTGAGCGCCGTATGGAGGACAGGGAAATCATCAGGCGGCTGATGGCTTATGCCAGACCCTTCTGGAAGCAGTTTGCTCTGGTGGGATGCGTGATGCTGTTTTCCATTGCCTATGATATTGTGTCTCCGCTGATTATCGGCTGGATTGAGCAGCTAATCGTGGGGGATTTTCGGATGGAGCAGATTTTGTCCGGAGTAATCCTTTATATCAGTATCTTGCTGGTATCTATGCTCTGCACCTATGTGCAGGCCATTGTGCTTCAAAAGACGGGACAGAGAATCGTCTCCGTTTTGCGTGAGGATTTATTTGTCCATATTGAAAAGCTGTCCCATGAGCAGCTGAACGCAATCCCGGTGGGGAAGTTGGTGACGCGGGTCACGAATGATACCAATGCGATTTCCATGATGTTTACCAATCTTTTAGTGAATTTGGTAAAGAATGTTTTTGTGATTCTGGGGGTATTGGCAGCAATGCTCTGCCTGAACTATGAGCTGACCCTGATGGTGCTGAGCTTTGTGCCCTTTATTATCCTGTTTACAGTGATTTTTCGCAAATTTTCCAGACGGGCTTACCGGAAGGTAAAGGACGGTACAACGGATATCAATACATATCTGTCGGAAAATCTGTCCGGCATCAAAATCACACAGATTTTTAATCGTGAGGAGCGTAAGCTGCAGGATTTTCGCAGAAAAAGCAATGCCCTGGGGAGAGCCAAGCGGGAGCAGATATTTGTGTTTGGAATTTTCCGTCCGCTGGTTTACATGCTGTATATCAGCTCTGTGCTTTGCCTTCTGTATCTGGGAGGCAAGGGATATCTGGAGCAGACCGTATTTTTGGGCCAGATGCTGAACAGCGGTACGATTGTGTCCTTTTATATGTATATTTCCAAGTTTTATAATCCCATTCAGAATCTGGCGGAGCAGTTTAACTGGCTGCAGTCGGCATTTGCCTCCGCGGAGAAGGTCTTTACCATTATGGACATTGAGCCGGGGCTGGCAGACGCCCCGGACGGGATAGAGCTTAAGGAGGTAAGGGGAGAAATCGAGTTTAAGGATGTATGGTTTTCCTATGTACCGGGGGAATGGGTATTAAAGGGCATTTCCTTCCATGTGGAGCCTAAGGAGACAGTGGCCTTTGTGGGGGCTACCGGTTCGGGAAAGACTACGATTCTGTCTCTGATTTGCAGAAATTTCGAGTTTCAGAGAGGAGAAATTCTCATTGACGGAATCGATATCAGAAGGATTAAGATTGCTTCTCTGAGGAAGCATTTCGGTCAGATGCTGCAGGATGTGTTTCTGTTTTCCGGTACGATTCGCAGTAATATTCTGCTTCGCTTGGAGGGAATTTCCGACCAGGAGGTTATGGAGGTCTGTCGTTATGTGAACGCAGATTATTTTATCAATCAGCTGGAGAACGGACTGGATGAAGTGGTGAGAGAGCGGGGGAATAATTTCTCCGCCGGACAGAGGCAGCTTTTGTCCTTCGCCCGAACGATTATTCACAAGCCGGAGGTGATGATTCTGGACGAGGCTACCGCCAATATCGATACGGAGACGGAAGCTCTGATTCAGGACTCCCTGGAAAAAATGCAGAATATCGGTACGATGCTTATGGTGGCTCATCGGCTGTCTACCATTCAGCACGCGGATAATATTATTGTGCTCTCCCACGGGAAAATCGTGGAGCAGGGAAGCCATCATGAGCTGCTGGCAAGGAAGGGAAAATATTATAAATTATATACACTCCAGTACCGCAGGGAGGAAGCAAACAAAAGCGAATAAAAAGGAATAGAAGCCGTATGGGTTTTGAGGCGTAAGACCGGGAAGCCTTTGCAGGGAGGATGAGATGAAGATATATTTCGTGAGGCATGGGGAGACGGATTGGACAAGGCAGCAGCGGCTGCAGGGGCGTCAGGATATTCCTTTAAACGAAAGAGGAATAAGGCAGTTAGAGGAGACCGGAAAGAGAATTGCTCAAATGGGGCTTTCCATAGATGTAATCCTTTCCAGTCCTCTTTTAAGAGCGAGAAAGAGCGCAGAGCTGATAGCCGGGGCGTTGGGTTATCCCATAGAAGAGATTGTGACGGAGCCTTTGTTTATTGAGCGGGATTTTGGCAGAGGGGAAGGTACGGTCATAGAGGATTTGGGACATCGGTTTCCGGAGGATACCCATGAGGATATGGAAAGCATAGAGGAGACCTGTAAACGGGCTGATAAGGCCATACGAAGGGTGGTCAGCGCCTATTCGGGAAAGACGGTTCTGGTAGTGGCTCACGGGGCTATTTTAAAGGCCTTGCTGGAAGCGGTATCCCACGGGAAAATCCTGTATCGGGATCAATCCGTGCGAATTGCGCCGGGAAGTATTTTCTGTCTGGAATACAGGGATGGCAGCTTCTGCCTGGATAATTTGGAGGAGATAAGAAGCTAGCGTGAGAAGAAAATTTCATGCAAAACGAGGCATAAAATGAGAATAAGTCAAATTTAGAATCGTATGTATCATGGCCTTTTAAGATATTATGGAGTATGATTTTTTTACGCCAATAAATAGACAGGGAGGAAGAGGTTATGCAGGAGTATGGAAAATATGAAATAGAGGTTTTTTGCCCGGAGGAGTATAAAGAGAAATCAGATGAGGTGGAATACAGCAAGTTGATAAAAACCAGTTATTATTCCGCCACCTGCGAAAAGGAGCGCAATGTAAATATTCTATTGCCCGCAGGCTATACAGAGGAGAAGAAGTACCCGGTATTGTATGTGCTTCATGGTATTTTTGGAACGGAGAATGATATGACCTTTAACAGCACGACCATTGCGAATATGATTGCCAAGGGGGCAGCCAGAGAGATGATAGTAGTGTATCCCTATATGTATGCCAGCAAGACACAGGATGTCTGTACGGCTATCGACAAGGAGAATGTGGACGCCTATAATAATTTTGTCCATGATTTGGCGGATGATTTAATGCCTTATATGAAGGAAAATTATTCCATAGCGGAGGGCAGGGAGAACACCGGGATTGTGGGATTTTCCATGGGGGGAAGAGAGTCGCTGGCTATCGGATTGCAGAGGCAGGATTTGTTTGGATATGTGGGGGCTATCGCCCCGGCGCCCGGTCTTGTGCCCGGGAAGGACTGGGCGATGGAGCACGAGGGACAGTTTGCCGAGGAGGAGCTTGTATTCCATGAGGAAAAGCCGCTGTTTTTAATGATTTGCTGCGGCGATTCGGATAAGACCGTAGGCGAGTTCCCCAAGAGTTACCATCATATCTTTGAAAAAAATCAGGTGGAGCATGTGTGGTGGGAGATTCCCGGCTCTGACCATGGGAACCCGGCAATCACAAGCGGAATCTATAATTTCTGCAGGAATATTTTCCGGGATTAAGGAAACTTTTTTTAGGACATACAGGCGTTGCACGGGAAGCTGCAGCGGCTGAAAAATAGATGGCCGCCAATACGGCAGGAAGGAGAAGATATAATGGAAAAGAGAATGGCTTTCAGGCCGCCGATGGGATGGAATTCCTGGAATACTTTTACCTGGGATATCAATGAGGAGTTGATTCGGCAGGTGACGGATGTTTTTGTGGAACAGGGTTACAGAGAGGCAGGCTACGAGTATATCGTGATTGACGACTGCTGGAGTCTCAGGCAGAGGGATGAGCAGGGAAATCTGGTGGCGGACCCGGCTAAATTCCCTCACGGCATGAAGGCAGTAGCCGATTATGTACATAGCAAGGGTTTGAAATTTGGAATGTACTCCTGTGCCGGTACTCATACCTGTGCGGGATACCCGGGAAGCTTTGAGCATGAGTTTCAGGATGCGAAGCAGTTTGCCGAATGGGGTGTGGATTATTTGAAATATGATTATTGCTTTAAGCCCAGAAATATGGACGGAGAGCTTTTGTACCGCCGTATGGGGCTGGCTCTTAAAAACTGCGGCAGAGATATTTTGTTCTCGGCCTGTAACTGGGGCTCTGACGAGGTACATCACTGGATACGCTCCTCCGGCGCCCATATGTATCGCTCCACCGGGGATATTCAGGATAACTGGGATTCCATTAAGAGACTGGCCCTGTCTCAGCTGGATAAGGCCGCCTATACAGGTAACTTCTGCCACAATGATATGGATATGCTGGTAGTGGGTATGCGGGGCGGCAGCAATAACGATTTCATCGGAAATATTGGAGGCTGTACGGATATAGAGTACAGAACTCATTTCAGTCTGTGGTGCCTGATGGGTTCTCCTTTAATGATAGGATATGATGTGCGGAAAGCAGATACTGTTATCAAAGATATTTTGCAGAATAAGGACCTGCTGGCTATCAACCAGGATGAGGAGGCCAGAGGCTTTTATGTAGTGCAGCCGGAGCCTCAGTGGTTCCAGGGACAGGAATGCTTTATTCTGGTGAAGGTGCTGACAGAGGGTGATTTGGCAATAGGCTTCTTTAATTTAAGCGACAGCAAGAGGGAAATGTCTCTGCAGCTGTGGGATTTGGGCATGACCTATGCGTCCGGCAGGCAGCTGTCCTTATATGACTGCTGGGGGAAGAAGGAACTGGGTTCTTTCCGGGAGCGCTTTGCGCCTACGGTGGAGGCTCACGACTGTCTGGTGGTGAGAGGTAAGCTTTTGTGATGCGGGGAAAAAACGATAGCCTCTGCTTTCGCTGCGATAAGGCTCTTACTGCGGATGATAAGGGAATCTATATGAAAATGGTGTCCAGAAATGCGGACGCCTTTCTATGTATGGATTGTCTGGCTCAGAAGCTGAACTGTACCAGACAGGATTTGGAGGAGCGTGTCCGTTATTACAGGGAGTCCGGAAATTGTGTATTGTTTCGATAAGAAGGGAGATTCTTTATGAAAAAACAGGCGTTTAACCCTTATTTGCCGTCCTGGGAGTATATACCGGATGGGGAGCCTTATGTGTTTGGGGATAGAGTGTATATTTATGGTTCCCATGATTTTTATAACGGATATGTATTCTGTATGGGGGATTATGTATGTTGGTCAGCCCCTGTGGACAATCTGGGGGACTGGCGCTACGAGGGAGTTATTTATCCTAAGACCGCCGACCCTCTGAACAGGGACGGCAAGATGTGTCTCTATGCCCCGGATGTGACAGTGGGGCCCGACGGAAGATATTATCTGTACTATGTGCTGGACCATGTGTCCGTGGTGTCCGTGGCTGTCTGCAGCGAGCCCGCAGGAAACTATGAGTTTTACGGGTATGTGCATTATGAGGACGGTACGAGGCTTGGGGAAAAGCCTGGCGACGAACCGCAGTTTGACCCCGGCGTGCTGACAGAGGGGGAAAATACTTATTTGTATACCGGGTTCTGTGGAAGAGGGGACAAATCGAGGCATGGCGCCATGTGTACCGTGCTGGGGCCGGATATGCTGACGATGAAGGAAGCACCGGTGTTTGTGGTTCCCGGCGTGGAGTATGAGCAGGGGACGGGTTTTGAGGGTCATGCCTTTTTTGAGGCGCCCTCTATTCGCAAAAAGGACGATACCTATTATTTTATCTATTCCTCCACGCCCATGCATGAGCTCTGTTATGCCACGGGAGAAACGCCTACAGGGAAATTTACCTATGGAGGCGTTATTGTGAGCAACAGTGATATAGGGATTGACACTTATAAGCCCGGGGAGCTGCCCGCCGCCTACGGCGCCAATAATCATGGAAGTATCGTGCAGATTCGGGAGGATTGGTATATCTTCTATCACAGACAGACGAACGGCACCTGGTACAGCAGGCAGGGATGCGCAGAGAGGCTTCGGATACTGCCGGACGGCAGGATTCCTCAGGTGGAAATCACATCCTGTGGCTTAAACGGAGGCCCTCTCATGGGCAAGGGCGAGTATCCTGCCTATATCTGCTGCAATTTGTTCACGGATCAGCCCTCCGTATATGTAGGAGGAGATAAATTCCCCAGGGTGATGCAGGACGGGCGTGACGGCGACGAGGAGCCGGGCTATATCGGAAATATGCAGGATTCTGCCACGGCGGGTTTTAAGTATTTTAAATATGAGGGTGTGACTGCCATTCGTATCGCCGTAAGGGGCTATACAGGAGGATATTTTGAGGTACGCACAGAGATGGACGGCGAGCCGCTTGCCCGGATTCCCGTGGAAAATGCCAATGTATGGGAAAGCTATACAACGGATATTCAGATACCGGACGGTATCGGCGCTCTGTATCTGACATATCGGGGAGGAGGCAGCGCCAGCCTGAAATCCTTCACATTTATGTAAGAAAACGCTGCTTCAAGTAACGCTTCCCCGGCTATTTATAAAATCTTAAGGTTTTTGGAAATGTTGCTATACGGCTTGAAAAACAAGCGTTTTACAGGAGAATCCTTCGGGATTTTCCTTTGTTTTTTTCATTCCTTTTTAATCTGTTCTTTTTGTGTACAACGCTTTGTGTTATAATCTATCTAAAGCGAACACGGATGAAAGTTAGAAACAGACAGGTTAGGAGGAGTACGGAAGTGAAAATGAGAAAATTTTGTTTTGCGTTAATCGGATGTGTCATTTTGGCAGTCATGCCTGTGATGTCCACATTTGCAAAGATAAGTCCTGAGGCTTCGATGACCTCCGAGGAAGGATTGGACGGGGAGGATGACCCTCTGGGGGGGCGTGCGCGCGCTTCTGAGGTTGCCCTTTCCGTATCGGATTCCACAAGCGGTTATAGACATGACAGCAGATTTAATACCGGGTATACGATTAAGACGGGTATAGACGTATCTAAATATCAGGGAGTGATTGACTGGAACAGGGTAAAAGCGGACGGGGTAGAGTTTGCGATTATCCGGGCCGGGTTTCGTGGCTATGGGGAGGAAGGCACTCTGTGTACAGACCCTTATTTTGCCTCTAATATTGCCGGCGCTACAAACGCAGGGATTCCCGTAGGGGTCTATTTCTTTTCGCAGGCTATTACGGCGGAAGAGGCACGGGCAGAGGCAAATTATGTTATGAGCCTGGTGGGCGGCTATCGGCTGACTCTGCCGATAGTCATGGACTATGAATATGTCTCCGGGTCTATCGGAAGGCTGTACAATGCACATCTGTCGGCAGCCCAGGCTACGGACATATGTAAGGAGTTTTGTAGAACCGTGGAGGCAAGAGGATATGAGGCCATGGTGTATGCAAATAAGAACATGCTCCGGTATAGCCTGAATGCCTCCGAAATTTCCTCCTCCTATCAGATATGGCTGGCAAATTATGTCAATCAGACAGACTATGAGGGAACTTATACATTTTGGCAGTTTAGAAGCGACGGAGCGGTAAACGGTATTTCCGGCGTCGTGGACATGAATTTCTGGTATCAGAAGAAGCCGTCAACCTATTCCGTTGCCTTCGACGGAAACGGAGCGACGAAGGGCACAATGAAGAAAAAGACCGGCTATCAATACGGCGTCTCCTATCAGCTGCCGAAAAATACCTATGAGAGAAAAGGGTATCGCTTTAACGGCTGGAATACCAAGCCGGACGGTTCGGGAGTGCGCTATAAGGATAAGGCTTCCATAAAGGATTTAAGCGCCGACGACAAGGCAGTTGTAACGCTGTATGCCCAGTGGAGTAAGGAGAAGTACAGTATTTCGTACAAATTGGACGGCGGAACCAATCATAGCGGGAATCCGAAAAGCTATTATATTACCACGGCAACCATTACCCTAAAGGCTCCCACAAGGATTGGCTATACCTTTCAAGGCTGGTATAGCGACTCCAAATATAAGACAAAGGTCACTAAAATTACCCGGGGAAGCACTGGAAATAAAACCTTATATGCAAAGTGGAAGGCCAACAGTTATCAGATTGTATATAAGGGAAACGGGGAAACCGGTGGAGAAGTGAAAAAGCAGAGCGCTTGTCAGTATGGAAAGACGTACAAACTGGCGGAAAATGCTTTTGAGAAAACGGGATATGTTTTTAACGGTTGGAATACCAAGGCGGATGGTTCCGGAAAGGCTTATAAGGCGGGGGCGAAGGTTCAGAATTTAAGTAAGAAAGACGGCGGCGTCGTAACCCTGTATGCCCAGTGGAAGAAGCAGATATACACGATTCAATATCGGCTGAACGGCGGTAAGAATCATAAGTCTAACCCGAAAAAATATTCCGTTATGACAGCTACCATTCAGCTGGCCAATCCCACCAGAAAGGGATACACCTTTAAGGGCTGGTACAGTGATTCCGAATATCAGACAAAAGTTACTGTTATTCCCAAGGGAAGTACCGGCAATATAGAGCTGTATGCCAAATGGACAGCCAACAAATATACGATTGTATACGACGGAAACGGTAAAACCAGCGGAAGCATGGGAAACCAGACCGGCTGTAAATATGGAAAATATTATACTTTAGCAAAGAACACCTATAAAAAGAGAGGATATGTTTTTAACGGCTGGAATACCAAGGCGGATGGCTCCGGAAAGGCCTATACGCCGGGCCAGCGCGTGAGGAATCTGAAAACCGGAAACAAGTCTGTTGTAACCCTGTATGCCCAGTGGAAAAAGAAGTAACAGCGGAACGAATCATGGAAATGATTTGTCAGAGATAAAAAATTTTATAAGAATGCGGCAGTCAAAGGAATAGGAGTGTCCCATGACAAAGAGAGAATTAGAAAGATTGTTGACAGGAGTGTCAGATGGAAGTATCGCTGTAGAGGAAGCCATATTGAAGTTGAAAAAGGAGCCCTTTGAGGATTTGGGCATCGCAAAATATGATACTCACAGACAGCTGCGTCAGGGCGCGGCGGAGGTAATCTATGGCGCAGGTAAGACCCCCGCGCAGATGATACGGATTGCCGAAGCGATGGAGAAAAGCGGGCAGAAAAACATTCTCATTACGAGATTGTTGCCGGAAGCTGCTGCGGAGGTAGGCAAAGCATTGCAGCTGCGGTATGAGGAGGAGGCCCGGATTGGAATTGTGGGCGGAATGCCGGAGCCTGACGGTATCGGAAGGATAGTCATTGCCACGGGCGGCACCAGCGATATTCCAGTGGCGGAGGAGGCGGCTCTTACGGCGGAATTTCTGGGGAACGAGGTAGTGCGGCTGTATGATGTGGGCGTGGCAGGGCTGCACAGGCTGCTGGCCCATTTGGACGACATTATGGAGGCCAGGGTTATCATTGCCATTGCTGGGATGGAGGGCGCTCTTGCCAGCGTGATAGGCGGCTTGGCGGATTGTCCGGTTCTTGCGGTGCCTACCAGCATAGGCTATGGGGCTTCCTTCGGAGGTTTGTCGGCGCTGCTTTCCATGCTGAATTCCTGTGCCAGCGGGGTAAGCGTGGTAAATATAGATAATGGCTTTGGCGCAGCCTATCAGGCCAGCATGATAAATCATATGTAAGAGCAGGGCGGGATTCTTGCTTTTTGTTGCAGGAAACACGGCATAAAGGAGGCTTTAAGGAGAGTTTTATGAAGGCATTATATCTGGAATGTAATATGGGGGCTGCCGGGGATATGCTTATGGCGGCTCTGTGGGAGCTTTTGGAGGATAAACAGGCATTTGCAGACAAGATGAGCAATCTGGGGCTCCTCGGCGTCAGCGTCAATCCGCAAAGGTCGGTAAAGTGCGGTATAACGGGCACACATATGCAGGTACTGATAGACGGGGAAGAGGAGTGCAGCGGACACGATTCGGGGAGCCATGACCATGGGGGCTATAATCAGGGAAGCCATAATCATGGGGGTCATGAGCACGAAGGCCATAATCAGGGAAGCCATGAGCATGAGGGTTATGAGCACGAAGGCCATGAACAGGGAAGCCATAATCATGGGGGTCATGAGCACGAAGGCCATAATCAGGGAAGCCATGACCACGAGAGTCATCATCACCATGCAGGTATGCACGATATCCGGCATAAGATAGCGCAGCTTCATCTGCCGGATAAGGTAAAGGAAGATGTTCTCTCCGTATATCGTCTGATTGCCGAGGCGGAAAGCCATGTTCATGGCAGACCCGTAGAGGAAATCCATTTTCATGAGGTAGGAACGGCGGACGCCATCGCGGATATTGTGGGAGTTTGCCTTTTGATGGAGGAGCTGGCCCCCGATAAGGTTATTGTTTCACCGGTGCATGTGGGCAGCGGTCAGGTTCGGTGCGCTCATGGGATTCTGCCTGTGCCGGCGCCGGCGGCCGCATATCTTCTCAGAGATGTGCCGACTTATGGCGGCCGCATCGGGGGAGAACTGTGTACGCCTACGGGTGCGGCGCTTCTTAGATATTTTGCTTCGGATTTTGGAGATATGCCTGTGATGCGGGTCTCCCGTATCGGTTACGGCATGGGCAAAAAGGATTTTGAGCAGGCGAATTGTGTCAGAGCCATGCTGGGAACGGTTGCGGAGGACACCCGGCAGATTCTGGAGCTTTGCTGTAATCTGGACGATATGACGCCGGAGGCGGTAGGCTTTGTGCAGGAGGAGCTGTTTGCGAAGGGGGCGCTGGATGTTTATACCACGGCGGTGGGAATGAAGAAATCCCGGCCCGGGGTGCTTTTGACCTGTATGTGCAGGCTCGGGGACAGGGAGGCAATGCTACAGTTGATTTTCAGGCATACGACGACGCTGGGAATCCGGGAGAGCGTCTGTAACCGCTATACCTTGAACCGCAGGGAGCGTATTGGAAATACGCCGTATGGGACAGTCCGGATAAAAGAAGCAGAGGGCTTCGGCGTCAGAAGAGAGAAGCCCGAATATGAGGATTTAGCCCGTATAGCCAGAGAGCAGAGGATAAGCCTGTGGGAGGTGAGCAGACTTTTGGAGGACAAGGAACGGGGCTTGTAAATATTACTAATTAATTTTTTTTTAATATCGTGGACAAACAGCATCTATTAGTGCTAAAGTAAAAATATATTTTTACATCAAGGAGAGGAATGATTCATGAAAAAGAAACTATTATTAGCAACAGCGATATTGGCTGCAGGTTTGTTGGCCGGATGTGGTAAGGACAACCAGCAAGTGAGCTCTCCCATCCTTCCGGAGGTAGCAGGTGAGCCTCTGGAAGAGTCGGTTTCCAGTCAGACCGATGAGTCCGAAAGTTCCGAAGAGCTGCTGGCAGGAAATATAAAAGTCATTACGGACCGTGAGGTGGTAAACGGCCAGATGCAGAGTTATTTGACCGGTGAGTGGAAGGATGAGTCTGTCGTGAAGAGAAGAAGCATGGCAGTCATGATTCCCAATAATATGAGGGCAGGCTACAGCAGCAGTTCGGCCCTGCTTCATCAGCATGGTATTTCTAAGGCAAGCATTATTTATGAAGCGCCGGTAGAAGGGCGTATTACCCGTCTGATGTGTTTTTTTGAGGACTATGATGATTTAGATTATATCGGACCAATCCGAAGCAGCCGCGACTATTATGTATATGAAGCGATGGCTTATGACGCTATTTATGTAAACTGGGGTCTGGCGCGGCCCTTTGTGGAGGAGCTGATAAATTCCGACAGAGTGGATAATGTCAGTCAGTCTCTGGCAGGTATTTATAACGGTGCGCCGGAGGCATTCGGAAATAAAAGTAAATCAGGGTATGCTTCCGAATTTACTTCTATTCTGGACCCTGCCGGTTATACGAAGGCAGTAGAACGTCTGGGATATTCCGCAGAGTACACGGATCGTTTTGAGCAGGCATTTACTTTTGCGGATGACGGTTATACTGCCGCTTATGAGGATTATCCTGACGCTACCAGCATCTGGCCCGGCGGCCGTGGAAACAATGCCGGCGGATATGGCAATTATGGCAGCGATAATGTTCATTTTGAGTATAACGAGGAAGATGGCCTGTATTATCGTTATCAGTATGGCAGCGCTATGACAGATGAGTATAATGACGAGCATGTGGCGGTTAGAAATGTAGTATTTAAGCTCTGTCATGGCGAGCTGAAGGTGCCTGACGATAAGGAACATGATTATCTGGGCTTTGGCGTTCATGGTACGGGTGACTGTTATGTGTTTACCAACGGTAAAGTGATTAAGGGAACCTGGCAGAGAAACAGCGATTATGAGCCCAATCTGTTTTTGGATGAAAAAGGCAACGAGATTATCTTTAATCAGGGTAAAACCTGGATTTGTAATGTCTGGAAGGAATATGCCGAGTATATTGATTATCAATAGGCCTGTACTGCATTGCAATGACATCGTGTCGAGTGCAAAGACGGTAGTATAGAATTCAGCGCCCCATGGATAAACCTTATGAAGGCTGTCCATGGGGTTTTCTGTATCATAGGAAATACTGTATTACCGGGAAGGACGAAAAAATAGGATGCGCACTCGTGGGAATGGAAATATGCTGCAAAAGCAGCCGCACTTGGAGGCTAACTGTGTGAACAAGGGTAAGGACAAAAGAGGAGTGAACATTATGAAAGGGAACCATCAAGGGATTAAGCCCGGCCGACTCATATTCGGCGGTATAGTCGTTCTGATAGTGGTCTTAAATATTCTATCCTGGTTGAGCAGCGCATTCACGGATGCTTATATCACTTATATTTTTCCTATATGGGTAAATACATACGGCAGATTGACGGGATTATTTCCCTTTTCTGTGGGAGAGTGCCTGATTGTAGCCGGGCTGGTACTGGTGGGAGCGGCGGTTTTGTTTGGGCCAGTGGCATTGGCGGTCTGTCTGGTAAAGCGTAGCCGTCAGAGGAAACAGCTGTCCACGGTGGGCTGTGAGCGCTGGCAGAAGAGCTTGAAGATATTTTATACGTTTTTTGTATGGACGCTGTTGATTGTCTGTCTGATTATGACCCTGAACTGCTTTGTCCTGTATCATGCATCGACCTTTTCGGAGACATATTTTAAGGAGACAAAGGAAGCCTGTACGGAGGAAAATCTGGTTGCTCTGTGGAATGAGATAGCGGAGAATTGCAATAGGCTGTCTGCCCGGGTTGAGCGGGATGGGGCCGGCAGAATCTTATACCCCGGCAGTATTCTGGAGGATGGGAGAAGCGGCGATATGCAGGAACAGGCCATTGAGAGTATGCAGCGTCTGGGCAGAACCTATTCCCGTCTGAGCGGCTATTATCCGAGGCCGAAGAGCCTGTTTGCCTCGGATTTTATGTGCCAGCAATATATGGAGGGGTATTATTTTCCCTTTTCTATGGAGGCGAATTACAATGATGTGATGTATGTGATGAATAAGCCCTCCAGTATGTGTCATGAGCTGGCGCATCTGCATGGGTACATTCTTGAGGATGAGGCGAACTTTATCAGCTTTCTTGCATGTGTGGAATCGGAGGATATTTATTTTCAGTACAGTGGTTATTTGAGTGTTATGAACTATGTGGCGCGGGAGCTTACCTATATCATGGAGCAGGATGCGTCCTTTGGGGAAAGGGGCTATACCATTACGGGAATCCTGCCGCAGGTGCAGCAGGATAATATCTTTGTGTTGGAGGAGGATTGGGAACGAATAGAGGAAAAGGCGATTCTGGAAACGGAGACAGTGGATAAGGCGGCAGATGTGTTCCTGGATACGACATTGAAAGTAAATGGTGTATCGGATGGCATGAAGAGCTACAGTAGGGTCGTGCAGCTTTTGTTATGCTATTATCAGCAGAGATAAAGCGACTGCTATGCTAATGTCATCGGTAACGGCAGAGGGTTTCAGGTAAGGCAGCGTAGTTCTACGGAAAAGGTGTTGACGCCTGCGTTGCTCTTTGCCCATATTTTTCCATCATGCCGGGTGACAATGGTTTCGGCAATGGAGAGCCCCAGTCCGAAGCTGCCGTTTCGTGTGCGGGCCTTGTCTGCACGGTAGAAGCGTTTAAACAGATTTTTCAAATCTTGTGCGGCAATGGCGTATCCCTCGTTTGCTATGCTGAGGACAGCATGATGTTTTCCCCGCCGTTTTAAGGTCACTCGGGTCATTCCGTTTTCTCTGGAATATTTCTGCGCATTATCCAGTAAAATGTCGATGACTTGACGGAGCTGAACGGCGTCTCCTCGTACCAGAATATTTTCTGTAATTTCGCTTCCCATAATCAGGTTCTTTTCGAAGAACACAGGTTCAAAAGGAAGCAGGGCATCTGAGACTAAGACACTTAAATCAACCTGGGAAAACAGAGTTTGGGTCTGGACATTATCTGCTCTTGCCAGTTCCAGCATTTGTTCCACCAGTTTGCGCATCTGCTTCGACATTGCCAGAATGCCGGAGCAGAATTTTGCACGGCTTTCATTGTCATATTCCGGACTTTGTATAAGCTCTGCATTTGTCATAATTACGGTCAGAGGGGTTTTAAGTTCATGGGATGCATCCGCCACAAATTGGCGTTGTTGTTTCCAGGCCAGGTCAATTGGTTTGACGATCCAATGAGCTAACCAGAAGATTAGGGCGAAGGAAGCGCAGAAGCTGATGCATCCGATAAATGCACAGGTTTTGACCAGATTGTTAAGGGTGGTCAGCTCGCTGGAAATATCAGAATATATAACTAACCGGGAAACCGGTGTAAAGGATTTGCAAAAACGAAGATGATATTCGTCTATCGTACCAATAGGCTCGGGGTTTGACAGAGCCTGCTGATAAAGTTCTCTCAAAAATGCTTCGTCGGATAAATGATAATAGTCGTCCCCTGTAACAAGTAACACGCCGTCCGGATTAAGCTCTAAAGTAAAAAAGGGCAAACGAATATCTTCTGGGGCTTCTTTCATTATCCTGCGTGGGGCGGGGCGGTTTGCCAGTTTTTGCATCATGGAAATATTGGCGGTTTCCAGATTGGTCTTGGTAAAATAATAAATCAGTCCGAAAATGATGCAGAGCATAATGGTGATAATGCTCATAGTAATCAGGATAAATTTCGTTTGTAACCTTTTAATCATGTCAGTATCCTCTCTCTGCCCTGTGAGCCGGTTTGCCCTGTGAGAGCCGCTCATGCGTTTATCTCCAGATGGTATCCCATTTTTCGTATTGCTTCAATGCGGACATTGGAACCGATGCTTTTCAGTTTCTTCCTCAAGAACCCCACGTATACTTCCACATGGTTTTCAACCGCATCGGATTCATATCCCCATACTCTGGCAAGGATAACCTCTTTGGATAGATTGCGCTCGCCGGATTGCAGCAGAAAGCGCATGATGTCAAATTCCTTTGCAGACAGGCGAACGCTTTTCGCGCCGCATACCAGAAGCCCGGAGGATAAATCCAGGGCAGTATTTCCATAAGTGACTTCATCCACCTGTGCTCCCTGTCTGCGAAGCAGCGCATTGATACATGCGAGCAGTTCACGGGTATCAAAAGGTTTTGTCAGATAATAGTCGGCTCCCGCATTTAATCCCGTAATCCGGTCTTCCAGGCCCGCTCTTGCCGTAAGCATCAGAATGGGAGTGCCACAGTGTTTGGAACGCACCGTTTTTGCAACTTCATATCCGTTCTTTTTAGGCATTACCACATCCAGAATCAGCAGGTCATAAATGCCAAGCGCCGCATATTCTTCCCCTGTTTCCCCGTCATATACCACTTCAACCTCGAATCCTTTACCTACAAGGATATCCCGGATAGAATCCGCTAATAGCTTTTCGTCTTCCATTACAAGTATTTTCATCAGGTAACCATCCCCTTTTGTTATTCTTTCCGCTTTATTATAATACATCGCTATGCTGAAAGGAAAATGAAAAAAGTTTTTTTCACAAAAGCTTCACAAAATTTGCGCGTGTTTTTCAGCATTGTTTCAGCATAGGGTATTAATCTATTTACAGGTGTTATCAGGCTAATTAATCAATCAGGATGCTCTGATAACAAGTGAAAGGAGTCCATTCCATGAAATTTTTTAAGCAAGGGGCAGAAAAGAAGGCTGTAAAAAAGGGTGAAACAAAAAAGCCCCACCCAAAAGAGAAGAAATGGTTATGGGTAATGATTGTTACAGTACTTATCATTCTACTGGCAGTAAGCGGGGGAGTATGGTTTTTCCTGAAAGGCAGAAACGGGCAGACGCCGGGTCGGGGATTCGGTGGAAACAGGGGTAACTTTTCCGTGGCGGGTATCACGGAAGATATGGTAACTGCCAGCGGTGTTATCAATATGGGCATGACGGTGGAAGAGTTTTCTGTGGAAAACCTGGAAACAACGCTGGAGATAGAAGAAGTCTATGTGACGTCAGGGGATGTGGTCGAAGAAGGGAGCAAGATACTGAAGCTTTCGGAAGATGATGTGGCAGAGGCCAGAGCAGAGCTTGAGAAAGCACTGAGGGAGGCTGAGCTGGCATACAGAGCCGGAGCCATAGAATATGAGCAGAATCAAATTACGGCGGTCTACGACAGAGACAGTATGCTGTTGGAAGGAGAACAGGCCCGGGCGGTTTATGATGAGACGGTTGCCGGCTTAAGCAGCACAGTGAACCGGGCACAGGAAGAACTGGAGGAAGCCAATGAAAAGATAAAAGAGTACTCCTCGTATGTAAACGACGGTACATACAGAGATTATTTTAAAATTGATGAGTATCAGGCAATTTATGATAAAAATTTACAGGTTATTGTGGATAGGCTAAATCAATATGGAATCAGTTGGGGCGAGATAACCGGGGCCGGCGGGCAGGCAGGTTCCGAGGGAGAGAGGAAACCGGCAAGCAGCGGCGTCCCTTCTGTATCAGGGGGAGATGCCGGCGCTGACAATGGTATGGATATGCAGGTATACAATCAGGAGGTACAGATGCTCTCCTCGTTATACAAAATCCTGGAGCAGAATCTGAAGGATTTGGAGCAGGCCCGGGCGGATTATGAGGAGGCGGTTGCCAATGCGGCATTTGAACTTCAGACTCTGCAGCTGAAGCTCCCGTCGTTGGAGCTGGCACTGACGGAAGCCAAAGAAAATGCTTCTATTTCCACGCAACAGGCAAAACTGACCTATGAAACCTCCCTTGCGAAGGCAGAACGTGCAAAAAGCGATTATGAAACGGCAGTCCAAAAGGCAGAGAGTGATTATGATAGGCTGCTGAACGCTTATGAGGATGCGGGTGAAAATCTTGAAATGTTTGAAGACCTGGTAGGCGACGGGTATTTTTACGCATCCGGCAATGGTACGATTCTGCGTACTATGGTGCGGGCAGGGCAGATGATGGCCGCAGAGAGCGTCGTATTTATGTATACAAATATAGAAGAAATGACAGTCACGGTATCAGTGAATCAGGCAGATATTGCAAAAGTCGCCCTGGGAGATGCGGCTGCGGTAGTGACCTCCTCCTACGGCTACCTTGGCGCTTTTGTTTCGGAGATACATCCGGTATCCTCCTCCACAAGCAGGTCTGACGTAAGCTATAACGTGGTATTGACCCTGACCGGTGATACATCCGGACTTTCCTCTAATGAATCCGTAACGGTTGTGATAGGCATGGATGTGTCCCAGATGGAAAATAGGAGCAGACCAAACTTTGACAGTGAAGGGACGCCGGAAGTAAAGCATTTTCAAACAATAGAATGAATATCCGCTAAAGGGGATAAGAGGTATCAACATGATTCAAAAAGTAAGAAAAATGAGCAAAAAAAAGAAAAAAATGTTCGTAGTCATCTTTGCATTTGCTCTTTTGATTCTGGCTGCCGGCTACACGGTCTTTCTCAAGCCCCTGCTTGAGAAAGAGGAATGGGTATATAAGGAAGCTGTAGTCGAAAGGGGCGCTCTTACAGTAGGCGTAACGGAAAGCGGCTCACTGGAGTATGGTATCAGCAATGTAATGTATGAATTGGATTTGGATGTGGGTGAGGAAGATGAGGATGAAAAAAATACACAAAAGTACTTAAGAATCTCAGAAATTTATGTTGCGGCGGGGCAGCGTGTGGAGGCAGGGGAACCGTTGCTTAAGTTGGAAGAGGATAGTGTCACGGATGTCCGCAGGTTATTGGACAGCGCTCGAGTAGACGCCCTGTCCGAGTACAGGGAGGCAGAGAGCGAATATAACCTGTCTGTCTTAGAGGCAGAGACAGCGCTTCAGGCGGATACCGTCACCGGAAATTATGCCGCCTCCATTTATAACAGTGCAGCGACGGAAGCAAAAAACCAGGTTTCCCTTCTCCAGGTAGAGATTAACCAACGCAATGCAAATACGCCTTTACTGGAGGAAAAAGTTGCAGAGGCACAGGAGAATTACAACGAAGCATGGGAAGAATATAAGCTGGCTAAGGAGGGAATGGACAGCGTGGGGACGGATAATGCCGTCAATTTTATGAGCGTCCAGAGCGGTTATCTCAGTGCCCAGAGCCGGTATCAGAATACATGGAATGCCCTGAATCAGGCAACGCAAAATCTGGAGGATAATACGAGGGCCATTACCACCCTTATGAATGAACTGGCTGCGGCAAAGGCTGCCAGCGCTATCCATCAACTGGATGTTAAGGAAACCTATCAGGAGTCTGTGATTGGTGGAGAGAATGCCCAAATCACTTATCAGGCAAAGCTGGAGAACCTGAAAGAGACACTGGAGGAGGCAGAGGAAGAAAAGGAACTGGCAGACGGCCGGCTGCAGGAGTTTGAGGCTTTTGTGGGAACGGACGGTATCCTGTATGCACCTGAGTCCGGCATTATTACCGCCGTTTCCTATGAGGTGGGTGACCGACTTATAAGCAGCGGGGTTATTCTTTCTTACGCCACAGCGGATGACATGAGCATTTCCGTGGATGTCACCCAGGAGGATGTGGTAGACCTGGCGGTAGGGAACAGCGTGGATATTTATTTTTCCGCCTACCCGGATGTGCGGTATCAGGGCAGTATTCAATCGATTGATACCACCGCTACTGCCAGAAACAGCAACACTATCAGCTACGTTGTAGGAATTTCCGTACGGGGCGATACATCGGCGCTGTATGGCGGGATGACGGCAGACATTATTTTTGTGACAGAGAGGTTGGAGGATGTACTTTATGTTTCTCGTAAGGCAATCGTAGAGCAGAATGGAAAAACTTATGTATATAAAAAGAATGCTCTGGGCAGCAGGGAGCTGGCGGAGGTAGAAATCGGAACCAGCAATGGCGTCAATGTGGAGATATTATCAGGGCTGGAAGAAGGAGATACCATCTATTTAGCCAGCAAGGTAAGCTCTGCGGAAGATATCCGACAGTCCGATGGGGAAGAGTCACAGAGCCAAACTGAGAGCGGAATGCCGGATGAAAGCTTTCAGATGCCAGGCGGAGATTTTCAGATGCCGGATAGCGGGC
>JAMOZS010000012.1 GCA_023667765.1 Roseburia sp.
TGTCAATCCTTAGTTATGTCAGTCATAAAGTCAGTAGCCCCCGCATATCTTTGAATATAAGAGAAAAGACCCAAGGAGAATACGGATGAGTGCAAAAACAAAAATTGTAGTACTTCGCATGAAGGAGTTAATTTATACAGGCATCTTCGCCGCGCTTGGTATTCTGTTTGTCATACTGCTTGTCATGATGTTTCTGCCGGATAAAGACAAGAGCGATGCAGATACCCCTTCCGGCGAAAATTCGGATGCCGCAGCGCCCTCCGACGCCGCCCTCACCAGCTCCGCGTCCCTTTACATACCCGGCATCTACACCACAGAATTAGTATTGGGCGGCCAGACGGTAGATGTGGAGGTCATTGTTGACCACTCGGAAATTACATCCATACGGCTGGTGAATCCAAACGAGGCGGTAACCACCATGTATCCCCTGCTACAGCCCACCCTGGAACACATCGGTACCCAGGTGTATCAGAATCAGTCTCTGGAAGGCATCACCTACGACGCAGACAGCAAATATACTTCTCTCGTCCTGTTACAGGCTATTCAGAATTCTCTGGATAAAGCACTGATTGAAAACCAACCGCCGGTAAGCGCCGGAGAGGAATAGCGCTTCCTTAGAAAAAACTGCCGCACCAGTTGGGAATTTCTTCTCAACCGGGCGGCAATTTTTTTGATTTCTATGATAGTCGGCTCCTTATCCGAGAGCGTCCAGCTCCTCCAGCCAGATTCTCGCACAGGCGTCCGAGGGCATACGCCAATCCCCCCGGGGCGATAAGGCAACGCTTCCCACCTTGGGGCCGTCCGGCAGACAGGAGCGCTTAAACTGCTGACTGAAAAATCTCCTGTAAAAGGTCTTAAGCCACTTTAATATGGTTTCCTCGTCATAAAGCCCCTTAAAAGCCTTCTTCGCCACACGATACACCTTTGCCGGAGCAAAGCCGCAGCGCAATACATAATACAGATAAAAATCATGCAGCTCATAGGGCCCCACCAAATCCTCCGTCCTCTGGGCAATCTCGCCGTCCTTCGGGGGGAGAAGCTCCGGGCTCACCGGCGTATCCAGCACATCCAAAAGCACCTCTGTAAGCTCCGCATTGCCGCAGGTCTGGGCATAATAACTCACCAGATGACGCACCAGCGTCTTGGGCACCCCCCCGTTGACGCCATACATGGACATATGGTCCCCATTATAGGTTGCCCAGCCCAGCGCCAGCTCCGACATATCCCCGGTGCCAATCACCAGACCGTTCTCCTGATTCGCAATATCCATCAGCACCTGAGTGCGCTCCCTGGCCTGCCCGTTCTCATAAGTCACGTCATGACGATTGATATCCTGACCAATATCCCTGAAATGCTCGGTCACGGAATTACGGATATCCACCTCCTGCAAGGTGACCTGCAGAGTTTTTGCCAGCTTACAGGCATTGTCATAGGTTCTGTCGGTTGTGCCAAAGCAGGGCATTGTAATCGCCCGGATTCCTTTCCGGTCAAGTCCCAGCATGTCAAAGGCACGCACCGTCACAAGCAGCGCCAGCGTGGAATCCAGGCCTCCGGAAATTCCCAGCACAGCCGTCAAAAGCCCTGTATGCTCATATCGCTTCTTCAGGCCATAGGACTGAATAGACAGGATTTCCTCACACCGTCTGCTGCGCTTTTCCTCCTCGGCAGGCACGAAGGGAGCCGCCCCAAATCGTCTGGTCAGGGTAGTCTCCTCCATCTGCAGCGTAAACTCCTGCTTCACATAACGGAGCTTGGGCTTCTTGCCAAAGCTCCCCATTCTTCGCCGCTCATTCACAAGCCTCTGCACATCGATTTCACTATAGACGCTCTCTCCTATAAAACGCTTTGACTGGGCTAAAACCGTACCGTTCTCCGCAATCATGTTATGCCCGCCAAACACCAAATCCTGAGTGGATTCCCCTTCTCCGGCCGATGCGTAAATATAACCGCTAAGCAGCCTTGCGCTGGCTGACTTCACCAGCATTTCCCGGTATTCATCCTTTCCCACCACCTCGTTGGAGGCCGAAAGATTCACAATTACCGTAGCTCCCATCAACGCATGATTGGTTGCCGGCGGATTCGCCACCCACAAATCCTCGCAGATTTCGCAGCCCACAGTAAGCTCCGGCAGATTTCTACAGACGAAAAGCTGATTCGTCCCGAACAATACCTCCTGCCCCAATAGTTCCATGGGCTCTGCCTCGGTATTGCCCTCCGTAAAATGGCGGCCTTCATAAAACTCCGCATAAGCAGGTATATTGGCCTTGGGAACCAGCCCTAAAATCTTTCCGTCCTGCAGCGCCGCCGCCACATTGTACAACCTTCCCTCTCTCTCCAGCGGAAGTCCCACAAAGACCAGCGCATCATGCCCCACCGTCGCTTCCTCCACTGTCCCCAATGCCTTCCTGGCCTCCGTAAGCAGCTTTTCCTGCAAAAACAAATCTCCACAGGTATAACCCGTAAGGACAAGCTCAGGGAATACAATCACCTTTGCCTGCTTTTCATAGGCCTCCTGCAGACATTCGCAGACTGCCTGTCCGTTATACACCGGATCCGCCACTTTAATCTTAGGTGTAATCGCCGCCGCCTTGATAAATCCCTGCTCCATAAAACTCCTTCTTTCCCGTATTTCTGTTCCTATCTTCCGGCTCTGCATCAACGTCCTCCGGCGCTATGATTGAACTAACGCGCCGCCTCGCATAGCTGCTCTAACTCTTCCACAGAAAATACATAATTCTTATTACAGAAATGACAGTTCACTTCAATCTCCTTTCCCTCGGAAATCATGTCCTGCAATTCCTCTCTGCCGATGCTGATTAAAGCCCTTTCCACTCTCTTCTTGTCGCAGCCACAATGGAATCTGACCGGCATCGTATCCGTAACCTCCGGCTGCAGCCCCTCTAACAGTATTTCCAACAACTGCTCCGGTGTATTCCCTTCATCCAAAATACCGGTAACCGAGTTGACCTTCCTGATATTCTCTTCCAGCCTGCCAATGACCGCATCCTCTGCAAAGGGCATCAGCTGTACAATAAAGCCTCCCGCCTGTCTGACCGTATTATCCTTTTCCATAAGCACACCCAGACCCACACAGGAGGGCACCTGCTCTGACGCCGCAAAATAATAAGTCAAATCCTCTGCAATCTCTCCGGTCTGTAAGGCGGTCTGCCCCACATAGGGCTCCTTCAGTCCCAAATCCTTGATGACGCTTAACATACCGTTTCCGATGGCCCCTGATACATCCAGCTTACCCACAGCATTAGCCGGCAGTATCACATCCGGCACATTGGCATAGCCTTTTACATTTCCCTTGGAATCTGCCGTCACGGTAAGTCCCCGAACCGGCCCGTCTCCCTTTATCTGTAAGGTGAGTATATCCTGATCTCCCTTTAACATACTGCCCATCATGGCGGCGGCGCTCATAAGCCTGCCCAGCGCCGCAGTAATAACAGGACTTGTATGATGGGCCTGTCTCGCTCTCTCCGCCACGCCCTTTGTGGTACAGGCAAATGCCCTGATTTGCGCCTCTGCGGCGCTGGCACGCACAATATAATCCGTCATAAGCTTCCTCGTTTCCTGCCGTCTGTTTTTGCTCTCCGGCGCAGCTTTAAACCTCCCGCTCTTTCCCCTGCTCCCGGGCTACGATATAGACCCGTTCGCTGGTCTCGCTCACCTGACTGCCGGTATCCGCATCCCGGATTTCCAATACCTGCAGCCCGGCCTGCTCCACCAACTCCTTCATCTGTTCCGCACGGTAACCTCTTTGTATATGAGTCTCCTGAAAACGCCTAAACAGGTTCTCCTCTTCCCGTACAAAAACCGTCAAATCATATTCATTGATTTCCCCCTCAGAATCGAAATAATTTTCCCAGATAAAGCTGCAATTCTCCCGGTTTTCGGCAATTGTCGTATTACCGATTACTTTCTCATACTTATATACTGTATTGAAATCAAAAATAAAAATGCCTCCCGGATATAAATAATTGTTTACCAATCGGAAGCATTCTATTAACTCATCCTCCTCCAGGATATAATTGACGGAATCACAGACACTAACCACCGTACCCACCGTGCTGTACAGCTCCAGCTCCCGCATATCCTGAAGCAGATAAAGAATCTCCGCCCCGCTCTTCTCCTTTTTTGCCATGGCTATTTCCAGCATATCCTGAGAAACATCCACGCCAATCATATCATAGCCCCTGCGATATAACAGCTCCGTAAAAGTACCGGTCCCGCATCCCAAATCCAGCACCAGATTGCGCTCGGACGCCAACACATCTTCGCTATCCCGTTCTGGCTTTGATACCCCATACTCCTCTATAAAGGATACAATGGTCTCGCACCATTGCTCATAAGGCGTCGCATCCATCAGCTCGTCGTACACTCCGGCAAAATCCAGATAACTCTCTGCCATCTTAAAACCTTACCTTTCCTCAGTCCGGCTGCGCCGCTAAAACAGCGCTTCCAATGCCCCGAATACACCGGCGCTCACCAGTCCCATAATGATACCTGCCAGCACTACTCCCAGAAGCACGGCGATTACGCTCTGCTTAAAATCCATATCCAAAAGACTGGCAGCCAGCGTTCCCGTCCAGGCTCCTGTGCCCGGCAGCGGTATTCCCACAAACAAAAGCAGCGCCAAAAACAATCCTCTTCCCGCTTTCTCCTGCAGCTTCACGCCGCCCTTATGCCCCTTTTCCAGACAAAAGGTAAAAAATCTCCCTATGACCGGCTTATCCGCACCCCATTCCAGCACCTTTCTCGCAAAAAAGAAAATAATCGGCACCGGAATCATATTGCCGATAATACAGATAATATAACTGGGCGCCATGGGCAGGCCAAAAGAAACCGCATAGGGAATGGCGCCCCTTAACTCAATCAACGGCACCATGGAAATCAAAAAAATAATCAAATACTGCAACATAACACTTCTCCCATCTTTTTTTCATAATACTATCATATCAGAATCCTGTGGATTCTAGTACACGGGCTTTTTTCTTATTATAGAATAATCGCCCGGCCCTCCCTTGTCAACCAACTTCTGCCAAAAAATATCCAGTGCAGGAAACCCCTTTTTCAGCGTTTTCTTAACAAAGAAAGCCATCACACCGGTCCCTGGTACCCAGTGCAACAGCCTTCTGTTCTTTCGTTCTTTCACTATTGTATTTTTGTGTCTCTTCCTATTAAATATTTCGTCTAAATATCAGAGAACTTTATAGCATTCGGATATATTTTTTATCATATTACCTCCCGGCATTGACATACTCTGTCAAAAAAGCCGTCAGTCTGTCCATCTGTTCATCTGTACCCACCGTTATCCGCAGATACTCGGAAATCCTCGGCTTATCCCAATGACGCACATAAATATTCTCCTTACGCAGCGCCTGGAATATCTCTGTTCCCGAAATGCTTTCATGGGCGGCAAAGACAAAATTAGCCTGCGAATCCGGAAAATGAAAACCCAAAGCCGAAAGCTCCTTCTTGAATCGCTCTCTGGTAGCGATAATCTTTGCCGTTGTCTCCTTAAAATAAACGTCATCCTTCACCGCCTCCACCCCTAATGCCTGGGACGGCAGATTCATCGTATACGAATTAAAGGAAAATTTTACATCCTTCAAAAAGCTAATCAGCCTCTCGTTTCCGATACAAAAGCCGATTCGCAGACCGGCCATTGCCCTCGACTTGGAAAAGGTCTGTACAATCAACAGATTATCATAGCGCTCCAAAAGAGGCAGCGCGCTTTTCCCGCCAAAATCAATATAAGCCTCATCCACTATTACCACCACATCCTGATTGGCCTTTATGATTTCCTCCACCTGATCCAAAGGCTCATATATGCCGGTGGGCGCATTGGGATTCGGAAAAATCACGCCCCCGTTAGGTTGTCCGTAATCCCGAGGATTGATTTTCCAATTCTCGTCCAGAGGACAGGTTTTATAGGGAATCCGATAAAGCTCCGCCCATACGTCATAAAAGGAATAGGTGATATCAGGAAACAAAATCGGCTTATCACTGTTAAAAAAGGTCATAAACGCCATGGCCAATACATCATCCGAGCCCACCCCCACAAATACCTGAGAAGGCTTTACCTGATAATATTCCGCCAAAGCCTCTGTCAGCGGAGCCACCTGCGAATTGGGATACAATCTCAACGCATGATAATCCAGCTGCGCCGCCGCCCTCTCTACTCCCGGTGCCGGCGGATAAGGGCACTCATTGGTATTGAGCTTTATGATATCCTTCCCATCGGGCTGCTCACCCGCCACATAGGGCACAACCCTACGAACATTTTCTTCCCATCTCATTTTTCATCTGTCCTCTTCTCTATCATCATTATTTTATGTCTCATCCTCCAAGCTCCGATAAAGCCTGTTGATATTGAGCTGCCTGCTCCGGCATATGCAGCGCTCGATAACATCTGACCAGCCCCTCCAGAGGTTCCTTCCCGGCGCTAGTCAGCTTGAGTATCGGAGTCGTTTCATAAACCGCATTATAATACCATATAACAGCCTCGTCAGGATTACCCATGGCCTCATAAAAGCTTCCCAGTTCACAGCATACCTCAGAACAACCTTCCGCAGCAATTATCTTTGTGGTATACCTGAAAAAGTTCAGCATATCATCCGCCAGCCGGGCGGCCCTGGCCGCCACCAGACATGCTTCCATGATTTCATCGCTGTCCCGCTCCGTATCCGATGCGGAGGCCTGAAAGAAGTCTGCGGCTTCCAGAAAATCCTCCTTCTCTCCTGCCATATACAATTCTCTGGCATACATATGATGGAGCCGCTTATCCAGCCGGATCCCCCGGGCCGTATGCCTCCTGAAATTTGCCAAATCCCGGGCGGCATGGCTTTCCTCCTGCATATGCGTAATAACGATATCGCTGTCATAGATTACCGGATTCGTCCGTACGGTTTCATGGATGGGCCCCTCCCACACGAATTCCCTCTGTCGCTTAAACAGCTTCGGGCGATACTCTTCATCAAAATTATAAACCGAACCATGCTGAAGCTGATTGCCATACTTCATCTGAACCAGCTCAATCTCAGGCAGCAGATTTTCTTTCAGCACACGAAAGCGCTCTCTGTTTTCCGGATTCAATACCTCGTCCGCATCCGCTGAATAAATGTACTCCCTCGTAGCCTTGGAAAAGGCATAATTCCTTGCTGCGCTGAAATCATCCGTCCATTCAAAATCATAAATTTTATCCGTATAACGGGCTGCAATCTCCTTAGTCCTGTCTGTGGAACCGGTGTCTACAATAATCATTTCCTCCACCAAATCCGCCACAGTATCCAGACAGCGCGCCAATATTCTCTCTTCATTTTTTACTATCATACACAATGATATTGTTATCATCCGAAACCTCCCGCACCGGGGTTCTTCCCGGAACTGCCCCGTCAAGCGACAAATTCCCCTACAAAACCTTCGACAGAAACTCCCTAAGCCTTGGGCTCCTGGGATTTGCAAAAAAATCCTGAGGAGTATTTTCCTCCATAATATTACCGCCGTCCATAAAGAGCACCTTCGTGCCGACTTCCCTGGCAAAACCCATCTCATGAGTTACCACCACCATAGTCATGCCGCTCTCCGCCAGCTCCTTCATGACCTCCAAAACCTCTCCCACCATTTCGGGGTCCAGCGCGGAGGTGGGCTCGTCAAACAACATCACCTTGGGATTCATCGCCAGCGAACGCACAATAGCGATTCGCTGCTTCTGACCGCCGCTCAGAGAACTGGGATAGGCGTCCGCTTTTTCCTCCAGTCCCACGCGCCTCAACAATCTCAGGGCATTTTCCTTTGCCTCTTCCTCTCCCATAATTTTAAGCTTCGTAGGAGACAGAATAATATTGTCCAGAATCGTAAGGTTATGAAACAGATTAAAGTGCTGAAACACCATACCCATATGCCGACGCACTTCATTGATATTCGTTTTCCTATCCGTAATCAGCTGACCGTCAAACCATATTTCCCCGCTTGTGGGCTGCTCCAACAGATTCAGACAGCGAAGGAAGGTACTCTTTCCCGAACCGGAGGGGCCTACCACCACAATTTTTTCTCCCGGATTGATATGGTAATTCACGCCCTGCAGAACAAGATTATGCCCAAATTTTTTATGTAAATCCTTAACGGTTATCACTCCTGCGCAGCCTCCCTTCCAGCTTTCCTAACAAGATTGTCAGTATCTTAATAACGATAAAATAAACGACAGCCGCACCCATAAGAGGTACAAAAGCGTCAAAGGTCAGCGAGCTGATTTTATTGGCCACACGGGTCAAATCGCTCAACGCCACATAACCCACAATAGCCGTTTCTTTTATCAGCACAATAAACTCATTGACCAGAGGGGGCAATACATTCTTAAATGCCTGGGGTATAACAATATAACGCATCGTCTGGAAATTGCTTAACCCCAAAGAACGCCCTGCCTCCGTCTGACCCTTATCCACGGCCAGTATACCTGCCCGGACAATCTCCGCCACATACGCTCCGGAGTTAATGCCGAAGGTAACGCTCGCTACCAGTATGCCATTCTTACACTTGGCAAACACCACAAACCACATAATCAAAAGCTGCAGCACCGAAGGCGTTCCCCGTATAATATCGATATAAATATTCGCTATATGGGCAAAAAACGTAGGCCTGCCATTTCTCCTTTTCGACAGCTTCATAAACGCCGTTACCGTACCCAGAAGCACTCCTATCACCGCGGCAAATACCGCTACCTCCATGGTTACGCCGAAACCTTCCAGATATAGTTTCCATCTGTCCTCTTTGATAAAGGCCGCATAAATTTTCTGCCCGACACTTTCAAACCAACTCATTCTTTCCTCATTTCTGCACCGCTCTCACACCTGTTATCCCTATCTGCACCGCGGCGCGGACACCTGTCCGTCTACAATCATACGCAACTATGCTTATCATACCAAAAAGAGGATAATGACACAAGTCATTATCCTCTAAGTTTTTATATCATAGGTAACTGAACCTATTGTCAAACGACTGAAACCTGTCTTTGCCTGCTCTTATTCACCGATATACTGTGCTACCAATGCATCAAATGTACCATCCGCCTTCAGCTCTGCCAGAGCCTTATTGATATCGGCTACCAGACTGCTTCCCTTCGGACAGGCGATTGCATAATACTCCATCTCAAAATCAAACAGAGCGCCGTCCAAAGCCTTTACCTTGTCGGAAAACTTTTCGGCAAATACCATTGCAGGATTCTTATCGATAATTACGGCCTCCACTCTGCCGTTCATAAGGTCATTCACCGCATCTACTGCCTTGTTGTAATTCTGCACGGTAGTTCCTGCGATATCCTCGGCGGTATACATACCCGTAGTTCCCATCTGAACGCCGATAATCTTATTCTCCAAATCCGCCATTGTCGCAATCTCAGAATCCTTGGGAACAATCACATACTGCAAAGCCTCATAATAGTTATCGGTAAAATCCACCGACAGCTTTCTCTCCTCATCTACCGTCATACCGGCGATAGCGACGTCAATCTTTGTACCTACAGCTGCCACAAGAGAATCGAAAGCCATATCCTCTACCTGTACTTCTCTTCCCAGCTTCTCCCCGATAGCCTTAATCAAAGCCACGTCAAAACCGTCCGGTTCTCCGTTTTCGCCTACATATTCAAAGGGTGGAAACTCTGCATTCGTACCGACAACCAAAGTTTTGCTGCCACTGTCGCCGCAGCCTGCCAACGCCCCCAGACAGAACGCGGCTGTAAATAATGCTGCCATAAATCTTTTCATAATCATCCTCCTCGTTATAGTGAAAATTTGCTTTTAAATTTGCATAACTATATCACCATTTCCAGAGAAAGTCAACAACCCCGCTGCGCATTTTCCCACCCACAGCGCCAGAAATGCCACCCCAATATAGGGCACAAACGGAACCGGCTTCTTTAAGTTGCCTCTTGCATCGATATTATGGCAAAACCCCTGATGCATGCCCAACAATCCAAGGGAAAGAAGCATATGTAAGAAATAGAGCGAAAGCCTGCCGCCCTCCGCACAGAAGAGGAGACTGCAGCAGCAAAAAGCGTGACAGTCGGCCCTGCCGTATTTCCTGGAAAAAAATCCCTGCTGCAGCAGGCAGAAGCCTCCCCACTCGGCCAGACCGGTAAACAGCCTTCCCTCCGCCGCCAGCGCGCCGCAGCGGCAACAGAGCAGCATAATGCCGGCTCCTGCACAAATCCACCACACAAAACGATAGACCTGACTGCTCTCAAAATCCATTAACGCCGCAAAAAGTAAAGCCCCGTCCGCCACACAGAATATCATGCCCGATACGCCAAATACCGGATAACAATAACAGACTACCCCACCTCCCAGCAGACATAACCACCGATACCCTCGCCCTTCGATTAATTTTTTGCCCTTCCCATGACACGTTTCTTTCATCAGAGAGGAAACGCAGCTTTCAACAATAGCTCCTATAAGAATACCATATATGACAGCCATACCTGCTTTTACCAATATTCCCCGCATATTTCACCTCCTCTGCGTTGTTTTCTGGGCAGAGCGTAATCCCCACTCCTCCTGTCAACGAAGCCTTGTCCTGATTTCGTCTAAAATGCTGTCTGTAACGGAAACCGTGCAGAGACTTGGATACTCCTCAATACAGCTCCCTCCTTTATAGGCACGCACCGTTATCCGATACTCTCCGTTAGCCGGTGTGTATAAAGGTATCATAAATACCAACTGCTCTTCCCGGCGCCACTGGGGACTCTCATAAACATAGGTATGATTCAGCTCCGGATTCAGCTCAGTCATCTCCGCCGGAAACTCCACCTCAATCCGGTCTGCATATCCCCATGCCCTGATTTTTAATACGCCGCTCTCCCCACATTTAAATACAGGGAGATGGGGCTCCAGAATTCTTTCCACCTCAGCAGAAAGTCCAAATTCCGTAAGCTCATATTCCAATATTCGTTCATTTCCAACTCTATCCGTCGCACAGATTGTCATTTTGAAATCACCGGCCAGCAATGGTGAATCCTCAGACAAATCGATTCTGATACAGCCATCCTCCTGAGGACTATAACGGACTTCCGAAAAGTCCGTACTGTTTTGAAGTATTGCTTCAAATTTCCCTACTCCGCTCAACTCATCCGCAGCAGTCAACAGGAGCTCCAAATCCGTTTCTTCCCTTTTTATTACCGCAATATTCTCCAGGACCTCCGCACCGGAAATTACCGGAGCCTCCCCGTCTCCAATAATGAACAGACCGTGTTTTTCATCCTCCTGCCAGTCTGAATACTGCACCCCCTCCTCATAATCGGCACCCGCTACGGGAAGTACCTCCACCTGTTTCCCATTCCACTCCCCTCCTAAGGTAAATCCCTGGAAATAAGTGATTCCCTTACCATGCTCGAATCTTGTCCCGCCTCTTGCCGCTATCATGCCCAAAGGCTCCTTCGCTGTCAATTGCACGCGAATACTCTCACCGGGAAGCTCCTGTCTCTCCCTACTTAATTTTCCATAAGGCGCTTCCGCTATAAAGCGCTGCTCAGTGCGGCCATCCCGATTCACCAGGATAATATTGTTTACCTGATAATCGCTTCTGGCCTCTCCCTGCAGTCCTGCCGTAAAGAGAAGCTGAAACGGCGTTTTGCCATCCGCCCTCACATAATAATGCTTATCATCTATCCGACAGACGCTTCCATATTCTGTTCCGGCCACCATACTGCTGATTTCCAGCTGCTGCGTTCGGGGCTTCCACAGAAGCTTTGTATTTTGAAAACCACAGGGAATATGTATTGTATCACTGAGATTCCCTGCTCCGTCTACCGCTGCCAGATGAAGATACTGTTGCCCTGAGGCGGGCGTGAATGTAAGCGACCCGGTCTTTAGATACCTCCCGTCTTTTGCCGTCAGCCTGGAATCGGCTTTACTGTCCAACAAGTAATAATACCCCTTGATTCCTGTACGAATCTCGGTATTTGTGATATTACTTGTGCAGATTCTTTCCTCATCCGCAACCCCAAAAGACTCTGCCTTGTGATAATACACCGTTCCATAATCAATCGGTTCCTTCCAGCTTATCTGAATGCTCCCATTACCTGCCGCTTTTTGTTCAACGGTATTTACTGCCACTTTATCCGGCGCCTCCAAATCCGGCGCTGCCACCCCTTTTAACTTCTGGCCATCCTGATATCCCACACTTACGGCTTTTATGACGGCCCTTCCGTCACCGCTCTGCACCCCGGCCTTCCTGCTGCTTTTCGCCGCCCCTTCGGCGACAAAGCTGCTCCCTCCATAGGCTGGTTTGGCAGAGAGTATCTGCCCTTTTGTATAGGGACAGATTTTTGTCTTTTTTGTGCCGCTCATAGACAGAGCCTTCCACGTCTGGGAATGATAATGATATACCTTATTGTTTGTACGGAATCCCGACTTTATCTGAATCGTGCTTGTCCCTTCCGGAATCGCAATTTCCCCCACAAATTTCACATACTGCTTTACCGCTGTGGTTTCCACATTCTTTTCAGTCCACCTTACGCCGGAATCCGCCTTCAGATAGCTTTCCCGTCTGTCATCATATTTCTCATCATCCGAAGAAGTATCCGGAATCACCCTTAAGCTGTTCCTGTCCCCATACCATATTGTAGTGCCACTGTCATCCGTTATCTGAAGATATTGGTCATCCCTGCCTTCTAACATAGCGCCGCTGTTTCCTCCCTCTGCGCACATTTCCAGGGTAAAAGCTAATGTGGTATATCCCTTCGCCGGCAGCTTCTGAATATAGAAGGAAGAGGTACAGGCGTCCCCCTGCGCGCCTCCGTTATGTCCCCCGATTCTATAATCTCCGGCGTCGGGATTGATTGTATTATCCATAGAATGCATATTCTCCACGCTGCTTTTATAAATGCCGACGCCAGTGGCCAGCACATCACATAGCATCGCATCCTCCCTGTAACATTCTTTTACATGCTCATGGGTGATATACTGGCCCGCCTTTCCTCCCACATAGCCGCCGCCACCGCCTGAATATCCATTTTCACCCTTAGCTGACATATCGGCATTCAGACTGGTTTCCTTTCCCCCCGCACCACCGTTCCCGGCAGGGCTGGCCCCGCCTCCGCCTCCTGCGGCAATCAGCATTCCCTTCTTCTTGGATACAATCGTAGTGGCTCCCCCGCCATTTCCGTATACGCTGCCCTTTCCTCCCCCGTTATATCGATTCTGTCCCCCTACCTTAACGGTTAACACATCACCCTTTTCCAGATACATTCTCGCCTCCGCCAAACCGCCCTTTCCTCCCGCGTATTTCTCATAATCTTCCCCCTGGGCTCCTGATGCCGTCAGCTCATAAAAACCGGCGGAAGGTATCACGACGGTTTGAGCGCTCCCCGTAAAAGCATAGCTTTGATTCAGCATTACCGCATCTTCCTCCCGGGCGGCTCCCTTTAACCGTATATAATTTTTCCGGTCACGGCTCTGAGATAACAGATAGGTTTTTGGTATTGCGTCCGGCTGTGACCAGGCGAGGTCTATCGCTCCCTTTCCGTCATTTTCTTTATAATTCGGCGTTGCCGTAAGTATCAGCTGCACCCATTTCGCATAAAGGGTTATGTTCCTTGCAGGAGTATATGTTTCTCCGTCCATACCCACAGGACGGGTACAGGCTGCATCCTCATACCATCCTCCAAAGGACCATCCCTCCCGAGTGGTCTTTGGCAGAATCACAGACTCCACAGCATATGTGGCAGTCATTGTGTCCACCGCTCCATTCTCCCCGCAGAAATAATAAATCTCTTCCAGATATCTTCCATAAAAGGGTTCCTCCAGCCTCCAGCCCTGAAAGCTGCGCTCCGCCAAAAGCTTTGCTGCCGCCTTTCCCCCCTGACTGTCAAAAGATACGGTAATTCCCTTTGGCGCTTTTAGCAGAGATAACTTCGGCGCATAAGAAGTTCCATATTCCTGGGTAATCATAACCATCTTAGCGCTTCCCATATAAGTTCCCCCTGCGGGGTCAATCCTCAACGTACTCCTGCATGACTTCCACTGTGCATAAAGCACAATGGTCTCCTTATCCTTGCCGGTTAGATTCAGAATGGTCTGTTCCTCCTTATAGGCCGTGCCCTTCCCATCCGCCCTGGTATTCCATCCGTCAAAGGTATAACCAATCCGCTGATATGTATTTTTACGCAGCTTCCTTTCCCCATTTACTGCAATCCCTTCATAGCTTGTGGCATTGTTGTAAAAGAACACGGAATCCTCCATATATCCGTTTGCATTTGGATTGTTTTTCTCATATTTTACGGTATATTTGTTCCAGGAAATTTTTTTACACGCATGACTGACGGCTCGTCCCTGCTCCAGATTGTTACACAGCGGACATAAATAATAATAATCTACCCCCGCCGGCAGACAGGTCATACTCTGAGCCGTCTCCTTATCCATATAAAACAAAAAATCAATCTTCTCTCCACAGTCGGCACAGACCGCAATCCAGCCGCTTTTATAATATCCCCCGCAGTTTTTCTTTCCGAAGGTGATTCCATGCCAGCCCGACTCTATACCATAACTATTATGAATACAATGACCGGGAGAATACTTCACCTCCCACCTCTTAACAGGAATATCATCCTTTCTCTCCGTTATATAATAATGCTCCCCCGTTTGAAGCGCTCTCAGACCGGGGCTTACCCCTGTATTGACAGAAGTCCCTCTGGAATAGGCCACATAGTCTCTTTCTTTGGCATCTGTGGTAAAGGCCTTTCTGTCCGGAGCCCAGGTAATATTCGGATTACCCTGCAGAGCCTGAGCCTGTGCCTTCACGCCGACTGATAAGCACAGACCGACAGCCAGTCCCAGCAGTCGTTTCATAATATGTCTCATATACTCTCCTCCTCTCATGTCTCCCATATGCCCAGCGCCATGCCTTTCTGCTATTTGATAACCCTCTCAGAAACACCTTCCGAACCCGTTACATGGAATCAAAATCCCATACCTTCACCACTCTCAGACTTCCCTGCTCTATTCCACTATAAAACCGTTCCACATCCTTTCCATCCAGATAGACATTAATACGCTGGGCTGCCGTCTGCCTATCCTCGCCGGAAATAGCCTTACCGGAGCTGTCAAAAACCTGCTGTACATAAACCTCACTCCATACAAGCCGCACACTGTTTTCTTCCTCTACGCAATAAATATGTATCCTGTCCCCGGCCCGAAGAACCCCTCCTGCTACCTGGCTCAAATCCTCCGCTTTAAAACCTGCTATGACAGGCTGCTCCATATCTTTCGTAATTTCATTCAGCTGTTCAAACATCCCCTGTGTGAGCAGCACGCCCTCCTCAATAGAGAACAAAGCCGCCATTCCTTTTATCTGCTCCGGCTCCTTCAATGCACCGGCCGGAATACAGCTTGCGTCCAGGCTTCTGCCCGTAAAATATACCTCTCTGTTCTCAGGAGTAATGACCATACCCTTGGGTATCTCCTTTGCCGCAGTATAAATGATTCCTTGCTCATAGGGCTCCAGCAGCTTTTTCTCCAGCTGCAGCATAACCACAAATACCGTAACCGCCGCAATAAACGAGGTAATAATCACACCGCTCCAGAAGCGTCCGCTGCCGCTTTTTCCGACAGTACCCCTTCGCTTCCCTTTGCTGTCCTCTTTTGACTCTCTTTTCAAACCTTCTCTTCTCATACAACCCTCCCTGTTCGCATAGGCGTTTCTCTCACGTTAAGCTTCTCCCTGAATATCTACCAACTTACCCTTATGCGCTCTTACCTGTATTCCCCAAATTCCTCTTGTCATAAAGGCAATTTCGCTGTAAATACCGGTTGCCTCCACTAAAATACCGTTAGGAGCTCTCACATTTCCCAGTACCCCTTCCGTTTCGCTTATCCGACCGTCTTCGGATACCCTGTAACTAAAGACCCTGTCCTGTTCCACATTAAAGATAATATAATTGACCACCTCTACCTTTCCGTCAATCAGACTCTTATTCCCGCACTCCCAATTCTGATTCAGATTTAAATTGCCTTTGATAGCCTCCCGGCAGCGCTCATATGCCTGCCCCGGGTTGCTCAAGCGTATCCTATGGGAAATACCATACTCTTCCAAGTCGATAATGGCCGACGCCAGATTTGATGCCGCCAGCGCATCCTCCAAATACAGGCCGGTGCTGCGATACTGCTCCAGCTGCAGCTGCGTGCTCAGCAGTACCGCTAAAAACAGGATAAAAAACAATCCCAGACACCATCCTATCTGCCCCGATTCCTTTTCAGACAGCCATTTCCCGTTAATTTTTCGCCGTAGAAACCCTCTTCTCCTCAAATGTATACCTTCCTCCAAGCTTTCCTTTTATGCAGAGTGTAACCGGCGCTCCGTAACCGACCTGCTGCAAAGTCGTGCCGGCCAGACTGGTATCCGTCACTCCTATTTCTCTCAGCTCCTCTCTGAGAGCAGATTCGTCAGGCTCTGTCAAATAACCTATCGTCTCCATGCGTAAAATATATTTTCTTGCCAACTGCCCTGCCATAGACTTCTGATGAATCAATTCCGTACACTCCATGTAGGCAAGCATCATCACGGTCATTGCAAGAATGCAAAGCCCCGTGGACAGAAGGTCTCCTATATTGCCCGGCTGCTTTTGCTTTTTCTTCATAGCTATACCCCTTGCGTGCTTCAGCACGCATCCCAAACTCAATAAATTAAGTTGAATGCATGATACCTGCTAGCTTGTCTTACCGAGAATATTTTTTGCTTCCAATGTCAGTTCATTGATAATTGTGGTAATAAAGTCTGAGAGACTATCCTTCATAACCACACATAACAACAGCGCAATCACACACAGACCCACGGTAACCAATATGCCGTCGATTCCCTCGTCCTTTTTCCTGCCTTCCCGGCAAATTCCCCTTACTCCCATAAGAACTCTCTGTTCTAAATCCTTCGCCGCCCTTTTTATCTGAAATATCATATTCATTTTCCTCCTATTCCGCCGCTTCAGCGGCTCTGTCATCTGCGTCTTATAAGTGAATGGTTGCCGAAAACATCTGACTCACACAGGCATATAGCACAATCCCCATTACGGCAGCCAGAATACCAAGCTGATAAAAGGTTATGCTTCTGTCCAAAGCCTCTTTTTTTCCTGCCAGCGCCGAAAGCTCCATGTCCTTAATCTGCTCTGCCAAATCGCTTAGCAGCTCTGCTGCCTGACCGGATTCCATAGCCTGCAGAATAATTATGCATAACGAATCAATATGTCTGTTATCAAACTTATCCTGGAAGCGTTCCAGCGCTTCATACAAATCCCCATGCATTACGATATCTCCCGCCAGCTCCAAAAGGGCCTGCTTAAGACGCTTATCCTGCACACATCCATAGCATTCAGCCAGAGCTGACGTCACATAAACTCCCGCCCTGATTTGTATCTCCAGCGCATGATACAGAAGCTTCAGCTCCTGCAGAAGGCGTTTGTTATCCTGAGCGTTTAAATATACCACCAGTCCCGACGGCAGCATATAAAGCGAAAGCATCGCCAGCAATCCATAAGAAATGCCAAGCTGAGAGAGCGTCAAAAAGCCTGCCGCCGCCAGAAGCAAACGTGCCGTCAGAAAACGAAAGGGCGTTATTTTCTCTCCCAAATGATAGGCCGCGCCATTTTTCCCAAGCCATCTTTCGCTTTTCCGATACCAGGTAAGCTCCTTTCCCCGACCGGTCATAAGCTCCACAAAATCCCCACAGCTTTTCAAAAAAGCATGCTTTCGTATTTCCTGTCCCTGTCGGGCCAACTGCCAAAACAATAGCAATATCAGTTCTGCTGCCACATAGGGCAAAAACTCCAGGCAAGCGCCAATCCATTTCTGCTCCATCCTACTCCTCCGTTTCTGCGGCTTTTTTGTTTCCTGCCTTCCTGACTCTTCTTTTTCTATTTATTCAGGCGCAGTACCTGTCGCCCGAAAAGGATAAATATCCCCAATACGATTCCCAAGGCCAGTCTCCCCGGCCAGGTTCTGTATAAAATCTCCCAAATAGAGGTGCTAATCAGCTTATCCACGGTCATCAGCGAAAACAGGGACAAGAAAAGCAGCAAAAGCATATTGATTGCGGCCTCCCGCAGCATACCCTTCCGTTCCCTGCGCAGTCTCAGATACTCACGCATGGACCTGCGGCTGCTGTTTACCAGCATGGTAAAATCCGCACAGTAACGGCTGGTAATCTCCATATTGCGCACCAACTCCTTGAACTTCGGATGCTCTATCCGCTCTTCCATGGAAAGCATGGCGGCTCCCACATCTCCCGTGGTCTGCGCCTCATAACAGCAGCCCTCCAGAGCGCTTTTCAAGGGCTCCTCCAAGTATCTTCCCACCTGTAAAAATATGCCGGTGATTTCTCCTGCCGTGACACTGTAATTTCCCAAAAAATCCAATAGTTTCAACAGATTTTCATTCACACTTTTCATCTCCTTCATACGGGCATAGCCAAAAACCAGATATTCCAGCCCCAGCAGAAGGCTGATTCCGACTGCCGCCCCCAAAAGCCCTACTGTCAGCAACAGCAGCAGAAAGCAAATTGCAATTACTCCCATTTCCATGACAAGAAACCACTCCGCCGTAAACATGGGAAAACGTCTTTTGATACCGCAATAGTCCAACTCCCGTTCCACCAGGGCGCAAAAGCCCTGCCTTTGCTTAAGCTTTGTCAACCCCGCTCTCTTCTCCAGGAGTCTGGCCCTGGCGGCGTCCTCAAGCCCGGCTCTCGTACTCTGCAAAAGTCTTGTAACGCTGCGCAGTACGGCAAAGCGATAAAACAGAGCTCCAAAGCCTGAAAACAGCAAGCCAAATATGATTATTCCGAACATCCTGTATCTCCTTTCCTTCTATCATCACTGTTTAAATCCAGACTAAAGAATCCGTTTATAACACAATGTCTTTTTTTCGTTGCTCCAACCCTCGCAGCTAAAAATCTGACTGACCTTGTAATGCTCCATAAAAATCATTGTGTGAAAACAATCTAACATTTTCATCAGTTCCTCTCTTGCATATCGACTCTCATACATGGCATAGTCCACCAGCTTATCCAGCGCTCTGTCCCCCGAGGCCGCATGTATGGTAGCTGCACATAACTGTCCCGTATAAGCTGCATTTAACAGATACAGAGCCTCCCCTCCCTTGATTTCACCTATAATAAAGCAGTCCACATCCATGGTCAGACCCGCTATACTGATATCCTTTAAATCATAGCTTACCTGGCTGTCACCGGAGGCCGGCAGAGAATGCAGAAACATCATATCCGGGTGAAACCGGGTGGTCAGTTCATCTGCCTGCTGAATCACCAGCACTGCCATATCATCCGGCAAAGTCTCCTTCAGGGCATTCAGCAATGTGGTCTTTCCCGAAGAATTTCCCCCACAGATAAGAGTAGAGCCCTGTCTGAAACGACTAATCAACAGCTCGGCTGTCTCTCGATTCAGCATATTCTTTTCAATCAACTCCCTCATCTGCGGAAAACCTTTGGGTACTTTACGAATGCACAGATAAGGTTCCTGTCCCGTATTGACCAAAGGCATGGAAACCGTAAACCTTAAGATAAAATCCGGATGACTTTCCGTGTCTGTAAAACGCTGAATCGCATTAAGATTAGAGATATTTACCTGATTCTTTGTGGCTACATAATCCACAAACTGACGATATTCCTTCTCCGAAGCAAACGCTACGCCGCCGTCCATACGCCGGCCTTCCCGCTTTACCCGAATACTGTCATAACCCACCACACGGATATCCGATACAGCCCTGTCGTCAATTAACGGGGACAGAATGGAATATCCGAATATGTATTGCTCAAAGCTTCGAATCAACCTTTCCTCATCGGAAGGCGCCAATTCATAATAATGCGCTACATGCTTTCTGGCTTCCTCTAAGAATTCCGCCTTACTCAGGCTCCCCTTTTTTACCTGTAACAAAAGCACCTGCTTCTGGGTAATATAATCATTTACCAACTCCTGCAGCAGCTCCCCCATATCTTCCGTTGTAGCCTGTCTCAAATTTTGCCGCTTCATCTCCCCTCTTTTCACTCTGTATTGCCGCTCCGCGCGAAAAGCGTACAAAAACAAAGCCTTGTATTTCGTACTTATAAACACTAAAACTTAAAATGATACTTCCGGCCGAAATGGCCTGAATAAAAGATACTTAATCATCGCCTGACTGCGATTAAGTAATTGACACTTTACACCGTTTATCTGTGTTTGTCAAGCCCCAAAATGAATCTTGTACTTTTCCTAAAATATGATATACTAATATCGTGAACTGAGAACAAATTGTTTTGATATATCCTATAAGCGAGGTTTTAGTATGTTTTTGTTATTAGCCGGTGGTTTGTTAATTATCATAATAGCTGTAATTATTGCAGTAGTAGCATCTGTCGTATCCGCTGTAGCCGCAGACCAGGATGTGGAATAAAATGCGGCAAAGCATTTTTAGCGGAACAGAACGTATCAGGTGATTTGTAGGGGATTTGCCGCTTTACAGCGCAAATCCGGTGTGGGAAACCTTTCATCAGCGTTTCCCTAAGGAAGGAGAAAGGCCAATGACTGCACAAGTTAAAGAAGAGTTAGTGGGAATCGGAATTGACTTGGAGGGCGCCATGAACCGTTTTTTGAATAACGAGGCTCTTCTGGAGAAATTTTTAAAAAAGTTCCTGCAGGACCCCAATTATAACGCTCTGTTATCGGCTGTGGAGTCCGGCAGCTGTGAGGATGCTTTTCGTGCCGGACATACGTTAAAGGGCGTTACGGGCAATCTTTCCCTGCAGCCGCTCTACGAATGTGTCCGCGTTCAGGTGGAATATTTCCGAAGCGGTGACTTCGAAAAAGGGGCTGCCATGATGCCCGAGGTAACACGCCTCTATCATGAAATCATAGCAGCCCTTGAAAAAATCTGATTCTGTCGAAAGAAGAGCTTACTCTGCTGTCTCCACTTCTACCAGCATAACGCTGCGAGGCGGCAGAACAAAGCTTATCTGATTCTCCTTTACAGTAAATTCCGTAAATTCCCTTGTGACAACGACATCCGGCGCATCAAAGGTATTATGCGCATCCATCTCTCCGGTCAAAAGGCGGCCCTTCACCGATTTGATTTTTGTCTCTGCAAATACAGCCTCAATGGTCTCCGCCTCATCCAGAGAAAGGTTTGTCAGGGTAATATAAATGTTCCCGTCTACGCCCAGAGATACGGACTCCGTCAGATTAGGCACCTTATCCTCCCCGCTGCCTATGGTTCTGGTTTCAACGGAGGATTCCAGAAGTTCTCCATCCTGATGAGCCTTATACAAATCAAACACATACCAGGTAGGTGTTTTCACCATCTTCTCTCCCTCAGTAAGGAGGACAGACTGCAATACATTTACCATCTGTGCAATATTAGCCATCTTTACCCTGTCACAATTCTTGTTAAAGAGATTCAGATTGATGCCTGCAACCATAGCATCTCTAACGGTATTCTGCTGATAGAGGAAGCCCGGATTCGTTCCCTCCTCCACATCAAACCAGGTACCCCATTCGTCAATAATCATTCCTATCTTTTTCTCAGGGTCAAACTGGTCCATAATGGCCCCATGCCGTTTAATCAGTGTTTCCATATAAAGCGTCTTATTTAAGGTGTTATACCAGTCCTTCTCATGAAAGCCTGTAGCCTGACCCTTGTGCTGCCAGTTTCCATAGGGAACCGTATAATAATGCAGGGAAAGTCCATTCATAAATCCATTGCCATGGTCAAAGGTCGTCTCCAGCACCTTCCGGGTCCAGTGGTAATCATCCGCATTAGCTCCACAGGCTACCTTGTATATCGGATTGGCTCCGTCATAATTGCGGATATATGTCTGGTAACGGCGATACAAATCTCCGTAATATTCAGGGCGCATATTGCCGCCGCAGCCCCAGTTCTCATTTCCCACGCCAAAATAGTCTATCTTCCAGGGCTCCTCATGCCCATTCGCCGCTCTCATATCAGCCATGGGCGAAACTCCCTTAAAGGTCATATATTCCACCCATTCGCTCATTTCCTGCACGGTACCGCTTCCCACATTGCCGTTTATATATGTCTTACAGCCTAACTGACGACACAGCTCCATAAATTCATGAGTGCCGAAGCTGTTGTCCTCCACAACGCCGCCCCAGTGGGTATTAATCATCTTTTTACGCTTCTCCTTAGGACCGATACCGTCCTTCCAATGATACTCGTCGGCGAAGCATCCGCCGGGCCAGCGAAGTACGGGCACCTTAATCTGCTTCAAGGCATCCACCACATCGCTGCGCATACCGTTTACATTGGGAATATCGGATTCCTCACCCACATATAAACCCTCATAGATACAGCGGCCCAGATGCTCCGAGAAATGTCCCTGCAATTCCGGATTAATATGCCCCTTTTTTACCTTTGGATTCACATACAATTTTGCCATTACGTCCCTCCTTTTTCTGTCTTCTATGTACACAGATTTTTTAAAAAGGGCAAAGCCTGTGGCTCTGCCCTCTCGTTTACATAATTTCCACCCTTTTATCTGCCACAGCCTTATCCCCAGGGATTCTCCGTAGGATACGGCAGGCTCTTCGGCTGATTGTAGTTCAAATCCTCTATCGGCACGCCGATATACTTGAATACTTCATACAAAGCCTTGCCAAAGTGACCAAATGCAACTGCGCCGTGATGAGGATAATTCTTCTCAATCAATACATGACGATAGAAACGTCCCATCTCGGGAATTGCAAATACGCCGATGGCACCGAAGGACTGCGTCCGTACATTCAAAACCTCGCCCTGAGCGATATAAGCGCGCAGCTTGCAATCAGCAGTAGACTGCAGACGATAGAAGGTAATCTCACCGGGAGCAATATCGCCCTCCAGCGTACCGTTGGTAACCTCTACAGGAAGAGAACGAGCCATAATCTTCTGGTTTCTCATCTCACAGAAGGCCAGCTTCTTGGAGCAGGTATTGCCACAATGGAAGCCCATGAAAGTATCCTTATGGGTGTAAGGGAATTTACCCTCTATAGACTCCTTAAACATATCGGCAGGTACGGAGTTGTTGATATCAAGCAGCGTAACGACATCCTCGCTCACGCAAGTACCGATGAACTCGCTCAGGCAGCCATAAATATCAACCTCACAGGATACCGGAATACCCATACCGGTAAGACGGCTGTTTACATAACAGGGAACAAAGCCAAACTGCGTCTGGAAAGCGGGCCAGCACTTACCGGCAATGGCAACATACTTTCTGTAACCTTTATGAGCCTCTACCCAGTCAAGCAAGGTCAATTCATACTGAGCCAGCTTCTCCAATACCTCGGGCTTCTTGTTTCCGGCGCCCAGTTCTTCTTCCATCTCTTTTATCTTTGCAGGGATTCTCTCATCACCGGCATGCTTATTGAAAGCCTCAAACAAATCCAGCTCAGAGTTCTCCTCAATCTCAACTCCCAGATTGTAAAGCTGCTTAATAGGAGCGTTGCAGGCAAGGAAATTCAAAGGTCTGGGGCCGAAGGAAATAATCTTCAAATCGTTCAGGCCGATAATAGCTCTTGCAATAGGAACGAATTCCTTAATCATATCTGCGCATTCCTCTGCAGTACCTACAGGGTACTCAGGAATATATGCCTTGATATTGCGAAGCTTTAAGTTATAGCTTGCATTTAACATACCACAGTAAGCGTCGCCGCGGCCATCCATCAAATCGCCCTGGCTCTCCTCTGCTGCCGCTACGAAGATAGACGGGCCGTCAAAATGCTTTGCAAGCAGGGTCTCGGAGATTTCGGGACCAAAGTTGCCAAGGTATACGCAAAGAGCGTTACAGCCGGCCTTCTTGATATCCTCCAAAGCCTGAACCATATGAATTTCACTCTCTACGATACAGATAGGACACTCATAAATATTGTCCATACCATACTTGTCGGCATAGGCCTTAACCAATGCCTTTCTTCTGTTTACAGATAAGCTCTCAGGGAAACAGTCACGGCTTACTGCAACAATACCGATTTTTACCTGGGGTAAATTATTCATTTTTAAATCCTCCTTAGATTTTGTTAATACATAAACCATCGTCAAACATTTCTGCCTGCAGGCAGCTGCCCATCGGCTTTGACATCCGGTTTGCGCACAAGTTAATCAAAACAGAACCTTTTCCTATTCATTTATATTTAAATTTTTCCCTTTTAGCCCGATAAAGCTGCCCTCGTCCAGACCGCCCTCCGCATGACCGATTAACCACTTATTAACGGCTGTTATCAAAGCGTCCTCACTGGGAGCGCTGCCGTCCGCCGCTACAGCGGCATGTTTTGTGCCAAGCGGGTAATTCGTTCCCTTGGGAAGCACGATAGCCACCTGGAAGCCGGCGCCGTTCACACCGCAGGGAGCATAATGCAGCGTAGTGGCAAACACCTCTACGGCAGTACCTGCAGGCACAAGAAACGCCTCTACCTTTCCGGTATCATACGTAAAATCGGGCTCTACGTCCTCAAGCTTACCCAGCATTAAAACAGCGTCGGTGGCCGCCACATTTATCTCCGAGTCTCTGTGATACTCCAATGCGTTGAGCAGCTCATTATGTCCGTTACAATAGCCAATCTGAACAGGCATCTCGCCATAGGTTACGTCTGCCAGCGCTTTCATGGTTGCCGTAGCCTCCAATTCGGCTACACTGGGCTCGTACACCACGCCCTCGGGAATATCCGTCTTTTTCAGCGCTTCTACCAGCTCGGTGAAATCCACATTGGTAATAACACGGCCATACCTGCGAAAGGCAGGGTCGTTTACAGATAAAATCTTCATAGTTTGCTTCATCCTTTCTTTTTTATTGCCGCGGGCTTTGATTGAAACCGCCTTTTCTTACTTTGTAATCATGTCGAACAGAGGCTTGCAGGCAGGATAGATTTCCTTAAACTGCGCATAGCGCTCATCATACTTGGCAACCAACTCGGGCTCAGGCTCCACAGTATCCACAATCTTTACAACCTTCGCTGCGATTTCCTCCACGGACTGATACTCGCCGCAGGCTACGGCCGCCAGCATGGCGCCGCCCATGGCGGGACCTTCCTCTGACTCAATCACATCCACCTTCAGGTTTAAGATATTGGCAATCATTTTCTTCCACAGAGGGCTTTTTGCTCCGCCGCCGCAAATTTTGGTGCGCTCCAGCCGAATACCCAGGGATTTTGCCACCTCCAAAGAATCGCGCAGCGCAAATGCCACACCCTCCAATACCGCCTGCGTCATATCGGCCCTGGTGCTGTCCATGGTCATTCCGATAAATGTCGCTCTTGCATTGGGATTGTTATGGGGAGAACGCTCTCCCATCAAATAAGGCAGGAAGTATACATGGTTCTCACCCAATTTTTCTATAGCCTTCTGCTCCTGTGCGTAGTCCCTGGTTCCGATAATCTCATCCATCCACCACTTGTTACAGGAAGCAGCGCTCAGCATACAGCCCATAAGATGATAGCTGCCGTCCGCATGGGCAAAGGAATGCAGCGCATTATACTTATCTACGCCGAAATTTTTAGAGGAGATAAAAATAGTGCCACTGGTGCCAAGAGAGATATTACACATATTGTCGCCTACCGTACCGGTGCCTACTGCCGCAGCAGCATTGTCGCCGGCTCCCGCCGCCACTATGGTCGTCTCGGGAATCCCTAACTCCTTTGCAATCTCGGGAAGCACGGTACCCACCGCCTCGTAACTCTCATAACACTTCGCCAGCTGACTTTCACTGATGCCGCAGATATCGCACATTTCCTTAGACCACTTACGATTCTTTACATCAAACAACAGCATACCGGAGGCGTCGGACACATCGGTACAATGAACACCGGTGAGCTTATATGCTATGTAATCTTTGGGAAGCATAATCTTCTCAATCTTCGCAAAATTCTCAGGTTCCTTATTTTTTACCCATAGTACCTTAGGTGCGGTAAATCCGGTAAAGGAAATATTCGCCGTATATTCGGAGAGCTTCTCCTTACCTATAACATGATTCAGATAATCGCATTCCTCATAGGTTCTGCCGTCGTTCCAGAGAATAGCGGGACGAATGACTTTATCCTCCTTGTCCAGAATAACCAGACCATGCATCTGACCGCCGAAGCTGATTCCCGCCACCTGGGATTTATCAGCATCCCTGATTAAATCCTTAATGCCCTCTACAGTCTGCTCCCACCAATCCTCGGGCTTCTGCTCAGACCAGCCGGGGTGAGGGAAATACAGGGGATATTCCCTGGATACGATATTCTGAATCCTGCCCTCGCTGTCCATCAGCAGCAGCTTAACGGCTGACGTTCCCAAATCGACACCGATATATAACATATACGTCCTCCTTTATGATAATATGTATCATGTGTTTTTTACGCCTGTATCATGTATAAGCGCTACTTTAATAATAAGGTGTGATTGGGAAAAAATCAAGTGGTAATAACCAAAAGCAGCCGTTCTAAAAAATAAAAATCGGAAAAAAATCGAAAATTGTCATGACACCATTGTCATTTACAAGATATAGTGTTATAATGAGACGGTAGAGAACAAAATATAGGGATTACGCATTTTTTAACGGAAAACGACATCCTCACAAGAGAGTAGGACAAAAGATGAATCAATCCGATACAAATAGAAATTCTTATATGCTGCAGGGCGCTCTGGCCAAAAGAGGTTATATGCGCTGGTGGCATTCCTTCCGGGGGAGCAATCCTGTCACCCGGCAAACTCGCACGTTTTTTATAGAATATTTTATGATAAATCCTTCCTCCGGCTGCGACCGGCCTATCCTGGGTCAACATCCCTATTACCGCAAAAGAGGCATAAGGCCCTCCTATGTCATGGTAAAGGCCGGTGTCTTTCCCGATGAAGAAGCGCCCGGTAAGCAGCTGCACGCCTTTTATCCCATTACCTCCCTCAGAGTTGTACGTAACCCCTTCTACCTGCAGGCGGAGGAATGCGTACTCTGTGAAAACCGCATTTCCGGTTATGTGGAAATGTCCGAGGCGGAGGCCGAACAACCTTTCTTTATGACGGATGCCGGCAGCATGGAATGGAATCTGGAGGTCTACAAATCCATTGCCTGCCATACCGGTTTCATTGCAGGCCCCCTATCCAATGCCCTGAATCTTCTGGACAGCTTCTGGCATGGAGAGGGAATCCGAACCAACTATAGCGGTTCAGTAATGCTGGACGGTATAACCTATGAGGTTTCTTCTCAGGGGAGCTTCGGCTATGCCGATAAACACTGGGGCCGAAGCTTTAACCGTCCCTGGCTGCAGCTTAGCGCCTGCAAGCTGCGCAGCGAGCGCACCGGAAAACTGTTAAAATATTCCGCCCTGGCTGTGGACGGCTGCTGTCCCAGACTGTTATGCTTTCCGTTAAGACCCAGACTGACGCTGCAGTTGACCTATACCGGAGAAGATTTCTGCTTCTCCTTTACAAGGCCCAGGCTTCGTTCCCGCATCAAATGGAGAAAAAAGGAAACCGGAAAACGCTTTATCTGGCACTTAAAGGCGCAGAACAAAAAAGCGGTATTAAAACTGTCCATGAATTGTCTGAAAAAGAATATGATGCCGCTCCACTACGAATCCCCCACGGGCCGCCGCAGGAAAGCCCCTCTTTACGCAAGCGGCAGCGGCATGGGGACTCTGGAGCTGTACCGGATGGCGCCGGAGGGACTTCAATGGATTGATACCCTGTATATCGAAAATGCCCTCTGCGAATTTCAGGCCGGAGAATGAATGTTTTGTCTCCATCTCTGCCCAGGCCTACTCCTCCGTAAACATGGGACTGGAAAGATACCGGTCACCGGAATCCGGCAGCAGCGCCACAATTGTTTTTCCTTGATTTTCCGGGCGTTTCGCCAGCTTTACCGCCGCGGCCAGAGCCGCACCGGAGGTAATACCTGTCAAAATGCCTTCCCGTCTGGCCAAAATACGGCCGCTTAAAAATGCCTCCTGAGTCGTAATGGTAATCACCTCATCATATACCTGTGTATTCAAAACCGATGGCACAAAACCGGCGCCTATCCCCTGCAGCTTGTGAGGGCCGGGCTTTCCGCCGGAAAGAACCGGTGAATCGGCGGGTTCCACCGCTGCTATCCATATCTTGGGGTTCTGGGACTTTAAATAAGCGCCCACACCTGTCACCGTACCGCCGGTGCCCACCCCGGCCACAAAAATATCTACCCTGCCATCCGTATCTTCCCAAATCTCAGGGCCGGTAGATGCGGCATGCGCCGCCGGATTTGCCGGATTGTCAAACTGTCCCAGAATAACCGCTCCGGGAATGCTGTCGCGAAGCTCCTCCGCTTTTTCAATGGCTCCCTTCATGCCCTTAGCCCCTTCCGTCAGCACCAGTTCGGCGCCATAGGCTCTGAGCAGCGTTCTTCGCTCCACGCTCATGGTGTCGGGAAGCGTAAGAATAGCCCGATATCCCTTGGCTGCGGCCACACTGGCCAGACCAATACCGGTATTTCCCGAGGTCGGCTCAATAATGGTAGCGCCGGCCTTTAAGATTCCTTTCTTTTCCGCATCCTCCACCATAGACAGCGCAATTCTGTCCTTTACGCTGCCGGCAGGGTTCAAATATTCCAGCTTAGCCAAAAGTTCCACGCCTTCTACTCCCTGCGCCCTGCTGTAATTCGCCACCTTCAGCAGCGGAGTATGTCCTATCAGCTGAGTTGCCCCGGTATAAATCTTACTCATAATCATCCTCCTTCCAGGCAAGAAATCTGCCCTTTCTATTTCCTAGTATTTTAATATGAATATTATAAATTCTAATTTACTCCTGATTTCCCGGTATGTCAACCCATAATCATTTTGTTCGGGCGGGCATCAAAATGTTACCCGGCATATCATTGCAGGCCAATCTAAAATATGTTAGACTAATCATGCATAAACAAAAACAGACATAAAAGAAGGGAATACCTTATGATAAATCAAGACACCTACACCGTACCCTGTATCTGCCCATGCCCGGAAATTTCAAATCATTCACCCAACATCTCCCCGCTGAAGGTTACCGTACCCGGCTCCAAGAGCATCACCAATCGGGCGTTACTTTTAGCTACTTTGAGCTTAGGCATATCCACTCTGCGAGGGGTGCTTTTCAGCGATGATTCCAGGCATTTCTTAAAATGCATACAGACTCTGGGCTTTGAGACCACTGTGGATGAGACGAACGCCCGTATCACCGTCAGGGGAATGAGCGGACAGATACCCTTAAAGGAAGCCAGCCTGTACGTGGGCAGCGCCGGCACGGCCGCCCGTTTTCTTACCGCCTGTTTAGGCGTATCCCGGGGCGTCTACCATATGGACGCCTCCGAACAGATGCGCAGGCGCCCGATGTCTCCTCTGTTAAACTCTCTTCGGGAATTGGGCTGCGAGATAAGCTTTCAGGAAGAAGAGGGCCACTTTCCCTTTACGCTGAAGAGTAACGGCTTTGGTCAAAATCACATCACCGTCAATATAGATCACAGCAGCCAGTTTTTGAGCGCCCTGCTTATTTGCTCCAGTCTCTGTAAGGAGGACTTTACCATTCAGGCGGAAGGAACTCATGGTATGTCTTATATTCGGATAACCGGCAAAATGATGGAACAGTTTGGCGTAAAGACCGACTGCCCGGCCCCAAACCGCTTTGTAATCAAAACGGGACAGCATTATCATGCCAGGGATTACCAAATAGAGCCGGATGTATCCGCCGCCTGTTATTATTATGCCATATGCCCGCTTTTGGGAATCCCGGTACAGGTAGCGCATATTCATTTTAATTCTCTCCAGGGAGATGTAGAATTTATAAGAATTTTAGAGCGGCTCGGATGCCATGCCCTGGATACGCCCGAGGGGATATTGCTGACTCCCCCTGACAGAAAGGGCTATCCCGGCCTCACGGTGGACATGTCCGCCTGCTCCGACCAGGCCATCACGCTGGCCGCTCTGGCTCCTTTCGCAGACGGCCCCACTACTATTACCGGGATTGGACATATCAGACATCAGGAAAGCGACCGCATCAGCGCCATTGCCACAGAGCTTGGCCGGCTGGGCATCCGCTGTACCGAGGAGGAGACTTCCCTCACCATCTATCCCGGAACGCCCGGTCCCGGCCTGATTCGGACTTATGAGGACCACCGTATGGCCATGGGCTTTTCCCTCATAGGACTTCGCTGCGAAGGCATTATAATAGATAATCCCGACTGCTGCCGCAAGACTTTTGAGCACTATTTTGAGGTACTGGAAAATGCTATACAGGATATAAAAAATATGTTATAATGTGTGATATTGGAAAAAGAAAAATGTTCAAAAAAAGATTTCGGAATGGAGCATGTTATGAATAAAAAGAAGGTTGTTGTTTCCCTGGGGCATGACGCCCTTGGTTATACCACATTGGAGCAACGGGACGCCGTAAAAATTACCGCCAGGGCTTTGGCTGATTTAATAGAAGAGAATTATCAGCTCACCATTACCCATTCAAACGGCCCCCAGGTCAGCATGATACATAAGGCTATGACGGAGCTTCGCCGTGTTTATACGGATTACACTCCCGCCCCCATGTGTGTATGCTCCGCTATGAGCCAGGGCTATGTGGGCTATGATATCCAGAATGCCCTGCGGGCAGAGTTGATTTCCCGGGGCATTTCCAAGCCGGTCAGCACCATTTTAACGCAAGTGACCGTAGACCCTTATGACGAAGCTTTTTATGAACCCAATAAGGTAATTGGGCGTTATATGTCCAAAGAGGATGCTGATTTGGAAATCAAAAAAGGGAATTATGTGAAAGAGTTTCCGGGAAAGGGCTTTCGTCGGGTTGTAGCCGCTCCCAGACCTATTGATATTGTAGAAATAGAATCCATCCGCGCACTGGTCGACGCCGACCAGGTGGTAATTGCCTGCGGAGGAGGCGGCATTCCCGTCATTGAGCAAAAGCATGCCCTGAAGGGTGCGTCCGCCGTTATTGAAAAGGACGCTATTGCCGGCAAGCTGGCATCAGACCTGAAAGCCGACGAATTAATCATATTGACAAGCGTAGACTGCGTTTACAGAGATTTCGGTTCAAAGGAGCAGACCCCTCTTTGCTCCCTGACAATAGCGGAGGCAAAAGAAGCGATTACCGCCAATCAGTTTGAGGCAGGTACGATGCTTCCGAAGATTGAGGCTGCCATAACCTATTTAGAAAAGCTTCCCTCCGGGAAGGTGCTGATTACCTCCATGAAATCCGTAAAAGACGCCGTAAAAGGCAAGACCGGCACTCTTATCACAGCCTGAACCGGTGTACTCTAACAGTTTTTCTTTGTAGCGAACAAAGCAGCCAAGTCCCTCAAGATTGAGGGACTTGGCTGCTTTGCTGCGTCGGGCTATATAATTCTCCTTACTGCCAAAATTGTCCGGTATTCGGCATTTCCTACCTTAATTCCCGTTTTCTGAGTGCTGGCATGTACAATCTTCCCCCCGCCTATATAGATGGCCACATGACCTTCATAACAAATCAAATCGCCGGGCTGTGCCTCCCCATAGGTAACGCCGGTTCCGGCGCTTCTCTGCTCGTAGGATGTCCGGGGCAGAGAATAATTAAAATCATAATATACCCTCCAGGTAAAGCCGGAACAATCGGCTCCGGAGGTCAGGCTCGTCCCGCCGGATACATAGGGATTGCCAATATACTGGCAAGCGTACTTCGCAATCTTTTTACCCAAATCGCTGCCGGTGGCGCCGTCAATAATGTCCGTGTAACCGGTAGGCGTATAATTACCGCTGTCGGCCGAACCGCCGTTTCCTTTATTACTTCCGGCCGCATTCTGCGCCGCTCTGGCCTCTTCCTCCTGAAGCTTTTTCAGCTTTTTCTGTTCCTGTTGAATCAACTTCTTTTGTACGGCAGCCTCCTGCTTGGCCTGATTGATTTCCACATCAAAATTAGCGGATTCCGCTTCCTTTTGAGCCAACATTCCATTCAAGCTGCTCCTCTGGGTATTCAGCGCTTCCTTATCCAGCTCCAGCTGGTCCTTATCCGTCTCCAGCTGACCCTTTTCCAGCTCCAGCTGGTCCCATAAATCACGCACCTGAAGCTTGGTCTCCTCAAATTCCAACAGCTTTTTCCTGTCGTATTCATATATCTCTTCTATATAATCCATACGATTCAGAAGGCCGCCCAGTCCATCCCCAAGCAAAAAGCTGCTTAGATAATTACTGTCCCCGGTCTCATACATACGCTGGGTGCGGGTAATCATATCCTCCTGCTGCTTTTCCTCTCTGGCTTTTGCATCCAGATATGCCTGCTCGGTCAGATTGATTTCCTCCTGCTTATCTATAAGCTGCCGCTCTTTTTCTGCAATCTCATCCTCCTTCAGCCCAATGCTGGTCATGGTGTTAAGAATTTCCGCATTTAAATCGGCAATCATTTCCTCCAGGATTTCCTGCTGCTCCTCTAAAGCGTCAATCTCCTCCTGCATCTGAGACAATTCCTCCTGATGCTGGCTGATTTGACCCTTCAGGTCTGCGGAGGTCGTAGCTCTCACCGTCTCACTTGGCAGCAAAAAAGACAGTACAAGCTCCATATACAATGCCGCAGCTATGAAATTATTTATCTTTGTCCTTTTTTTTCTCATATCTACAGTCTATCATATCCCACCGGAAATTTCATCCCATAATTCCTTAATATTTTAAAAAGCAATTTTAAAAACTTTCGCCTATTGGCCGGTAGCCAAATCGGTCAGAAACTTCACCACATTCTGATACATAAAATAATCTCTGAACTCCTCCTTTGAAGTATCTCCGATATACTCTTCTACAGACTGGTATCCTGCCTGTCCGGCATAATCCTCCAGCATGGCATCCAGCTCCTCGTCACTGATATTCAGCTGTTCCTGATTTGCCACCGCCTGACATGCCAGATTCAGTTTCAGCGACTGCTCCGCATAACCGGCGATAAAGGTCTCCAAATCCGTTCCATAATACACAGACATATAGCTGTCTACCTCCATACCCGCCAACGCAGCCGATTGCTCCATATTCTTTTTGAGATTCTGACGGTATTTCTCCACCAAGGCCTCCGGCATAATGTCAAAGGTACATGCGTTTATAAATTGGGTCAATGTCTCATTCTCCATGTTCTCACGATAATAAGAGTTGATATAGTCCTCCACATACCGACGAAGACCTGCCGCATCCGTAACCCCGTCAACCCCCATCTTCTCTACTGCCGTATCGTCTATTCCCTCAGGAATAATATAATTTACCTTTACGGTAAATACAACATCCTGTCCCGCCAGTTCCACATTTCCATAATTCTCCGGAAAAGTCAGAGGAAGGTCTACCGTCTCCCCGGGCATCACGCCAATCAGCCCATCCTCAAAGCCGTCAATAAACTGTCCTGAACCAATCGTCAGATTACTGCCCTGCGCCGAGCCGTTCTGAAATGCCACGCCATCCTTTTTACCCTCAAAATCAATATTAGCCGTATCTCCCAGCTGTACAGCCCGCTCCGTTACCCTCATTTCAGCAGGATAATTGTCCGCATACACAGCCAGAAGATTGCTCTCAATTTCCTCCTGGGTCGCCGACTGCCCGTCTACCTTTAAAGCCCTATAATCACAAAGCGTCACATACTCTAAAACCACCACATCCTTCAGGGCCGTATCTGACGTTACAGGCGTTTTCTCCGCATCTGTGCCGCTCTCTGTCCGGGATGCTTCCCCGCTGCCCGATTCGTCGGGAAGCTTCTCATCCCCTCCGCAGCCTGCCAAAAAAACTGCCACGGTCAGCACTCCCAGCATACGCATCCACTTGTTTATCTTTTTTCTTTTCATAATACGCTATCCTCTCATTCTTCTCTCTCACATAAAGCCTGTCCCAAAAACATTGGCACTCGTTTCAGTGTAACACACTCCCGCCGCTTTTGAAAGCCTTTTTCCTCTTATCGTCTTTTGGGGTCGGATACCTGCTTACAAAAGCGGCGACAAAAGCCTGCAGCCCTGCTCCTTCATGCGAATTTGCAATTTTCTGGAGGTGTAGATATCCTTTGTTATCTGTTTGCAGACCTTTAAGTCCTCCCTGAAAATCTCCTCCATCTCCTGAGCCTTTTTCCGATTATAAACAATGGCGTTCACCTCAAAATTCAGCCCAAAGCTTCGAATATCCATATTGGCTGTTCCATAACAGAGCGCCCTGCCGTCCACAATCATACCCTTGCTGTGCAAAAAACCATTGTTGTAGGTATAACAGCGGGCGCCCGCCATCACCATATCTCCCACATAAGAATAAGTCGCCCAATATACAAAGGGATGGTCCGGCATACAGGGAATCATAATATTTACCTCGATTCCGGAGCGCGCCGCAATCACCAATGCATTAAAAATCGCCTCGTCCGGAATAAAGTAAGGCGTCTGAATATAAATGCTCTTTTCTGCCTTTGTAATCAGTCTCAGATAATTATCCCTTATCTGCTTTCCGGTATGGTCGGGGCCGCTGCTGATAATCTGTACCGCGGCAGAATCCCTGCTTCCGCCTTCAAAGCCCTCAAAAAGCCCGGGCTGCTGCAGCAAATTCTCCTTCGCCGCGTAATTCCAATCCAGGATAAAGCGAATCTGCAGTCCCTGGACTGCGCTGCCTCTTATCCTGAGATGGGTATCCCGCCAATGGCCGAATTTCTCGTCCAAATCAATATATTCTTTCCCCACATTAAAGCCGCCCACATACGCAACCCTGTTATCAATCACCACAATTTTCCGATGGTTACGGTAATTAATACGGGGATGAAAACGCCTTAACAGCGCAGGGAAGAACTCCGCCGTCTGTATCCCCTTGGCATTCAGACGCTTCCAGACACTCTGCCTGACATAGCGCGCACCCATGGCGTCAAAAAGCACGCGCACCTGTACGCCCTGCGCCGCTTTCTCCTCCAGCACCTTTTCAATTCTGGAAAACAGCACATCATCCTTTATAATGTAATACTGCATGTGAATAAAATTCTCGGCATGCTCTAAGTCCTTCAGCAAAGCGCCAAACTTCTCATTACCGTCCGTAAAGTAATCAATATCATTGTCATCTGTCAACACCGAACCGCAGGACTCCAGATTGTACATTATCAAATCCGTATAACCCTCCAGATTTTCGTCCTGCTGCTCCAGCTCCTTTGTCTTAATCTGCTTCTCCTGCCTGCGAATCGCCTCGCTCATACGGTCCTCCACTTCCTTCATGCGAAACAGCTTTCGTTTATGCATATCCTGCCCCAACAGCAGATAAAAAGCAAAGCCCAGAAATGGAATAAAGACCAGCAGCAAAAGCCAGGCCCACACACTCTTGGGGTCCCGGCGTTCAAAAAAAACAATCACAATGGCGAACAGCATATTCCAGATAATAATATGTCCGGAAATAAACTCCAGTATATTTTTTACAGCCTCCCAAAAAACCTCCATGTTCCTACCCCGTTTTTTCCTTTATCCGTTGTACAGATATGAGTATAGCACAACTTCCGGAAAAAAACTCTTAAATTCCTGTAAATGTTTTATTGCTAATTTATAACAAACTGTGTTAATATATACATTATTAATGTACTGTATCGCTGATTTTTTATTTCTTTAAGCCTCGTTACATCTTGCGGCGGGACTGCTGATTTTCAATGATACAGCAGGATATTCAGGAGGTTTTTCAAATGAAAACAGGAACCATTGTATTTTTGATTATTCTGGCGGTTGTCGTTATCGCCCTGGTAGTACTATATTTCTTAGGTAAAAAGGCACAGAAAAAGCAGGCGGAGCAGCAGGAAATGCTGGAAGCCAACAAACAGACCCTGTCCATGCTGGTAATTGATAAAAAGCGCATGAAGATTAAGGATTCCGGGCTCCCCCAAATGGTGATTGACCAAACCCCCAAGCTGATGAGAGGCACAAAGCTTCCTGTCATTAAGGCCAAGGTAGGGCCTCAGATTGTAACCCTGATTAGCGATGAAAAGATTTTTGACTCCATTCCCGTGAAAAAAGAAGTGAAAGCCGTTATCAGCGGTATTTATGTCATCGGCGTAAAGGGGCTCCACGGCAGAACCGAAGCGGCTCCGGCCAAGAAAAAGGGCTTTTTCAAGCGGGCCATGGAAGCCGCGCAGGAAAAAGCCGGCGCAAAACCTGTAAAATAAGCGTTTTTGTGATTGCAGTCAATATTCTTCAATATTGACTGTTTTTGCCGATAGAATACCGTATTTTATGATAGAATTGGCAAAGCGTTTGAACTTCTCCGCGCCGTCGCTTACAAAGAACTGATACTGATTGGCGCCCAGCGTCGGATGCGTCTCATTCAGCAGACTCTTTTCTGCCAGCATTTCCTTTAATTCCCGGGCCGTCTCGTAGGCCGGATTCACCAGTGTCACCCTGTCTCCCATAACTCTTCCCACCGTGGAACGTATCAGCGGGTAATGAGTACAGCCCAGAATCAGGGTATCAATCCCAATATCAATCAGCTCCATCAGATATCTTTTGGCAATTTCGTCCGTTACAGGGTCCTCCCACAGGCCCTCCTCCACCAGAGGACAGAATAACGGACAGGCCTTCTCATATATTGTCACATCCCGATTCAACTGCTTTATGTACTGGGAATAAATCCTGCTGCCGATAGTGGCCTCCGTAGCGATAACGCCTATCCTGCCGTTCTTCGTTGCCTCTGCCGCCACCTTGGCTCCGGGCTTTACCACCCCGATAAACGGGATATCCGTCTCTTTTTCCAGTTCCTCCAATGCACAGGCGCTGGCCGTATTACAGGCCACCACGATGGTCTTTACCTGATAGGTTCTCAAAAACCGTACTATCTGTTTTGAAAAGCGGGTAACTGTCTCCTTGGATTTGCTTCCATAAGGTACTCTCGCCGTATCTCCAAAATACACAATTTTCTCGTTGGGTATCTGCCGCATAATCTCCCGGGCCACCGTCAGCCCGCCCACGCCGGAATCAAATACCCCTATGGGAGCCTCTTTCAGATTCGTAAAATTCTCCTGGTTCATACAATAACCCTCTTATTTTATCATTCATTGATTACTTCTGTCTCTTCTCTGGCATCCAGCCAGTCCTTTATCGTAAGATACAGCCGACTGCGCACCTTAATCCGGCAGGAATCAGCCTGAAGCAATTCACGATAGCCCTCCTTGCGCTCATCGGCCTCCTGATTGGCCGCGCCTGCGGGAACACCTCTTCCTGCAGTTTGCTCCTCTTCCTCCCAGACCACTCTGTAGGTGTCGGAAGTCAAGGTGAGCTCAGGATACAAAAATCCCCACCAGCCCAGCGCCGCACAGATTACAGCCGCCAGCTTTAGTATCCTTCTTCCTGGGTCAGATTGCCTCGATGGCTTTCGTATCATTTCCAATAATCTCATTTCTTCTCCGTTCCGAAGCATTATCCCTCACTTTTGCTTCCTTTTATGATTTACTGAGATTATTGACCGCTTTTACCGTTTCTATTCCTGTTGTTACCTATTGGCCTCATCTTTGCGTCATTCTTTGTTATGCTTTTCCTTTTCCAGCCGAATTTGCCGGATAATCGCCTTTTCCTGATTATCTATGTGAAGCTTAGCCGCCTGACACGCTGTGTCCTTATCCTTCCTGACAAGACTTTCATAGATAATTCTATGCTCTTCCACCAGCTTTTCATGCTGACTGAAATCCTTGATATACTCAAAGCGATAACGATACATTTGCTCCGACAGATTATTCACCAGCTGTATCAGACGCGCATTGCCCGTAGCCTGCACAATAATATCATGGAGCGCCACATCCGCCTGGGCAATCTTCTTGGCGTCCCCGGTTTTCACCGCCTGCTCAAAGCCCTCACAGGCAAGCTTTAGCTGCTCCAATTCCTCATCCGTAATTCGTTCGCAGGCAAGCTCTGCACAGAGTGCGTCCATGGCGCGCCTCACCTCCAGCACATCATTCATGCTCTTTTCCGTAATCTGTGCAACCTCCGCTCCTCTTCTGGGTATCATCGTGACCAGACCTTCCAGCTCCAGCTTGCGGATTGCCTCCCTGATAGGCGTTCGGCTCACTCCCAGCCTGTTCGCCAGATGAATTTCCATCAGACGTTCGCCGGGCTTTAACTCCCCGGTCAGAATCGCCTGCCTCAGCGTATTGAATACCACATCCCGCAACGGTAAAAACTCATCCATTTTCACCTGTAAATAATCCTGCATGATACCCCTCCTTTCCCGGAACTATCCTGCTTCTTCTCAGACACAACGCTTCCCGTCTACCTGACAGCCAAGCCTGCGCCCGCCATGATACATATGATTTAAACCAGCTTTGTGACAAACAGCTGCCTGGCCAGCCCTTCCTTCTCCATCCTTGCACACGCCTTCCGAGCCCCTTCCCCGTCCTGAAAGATACCGAACACCGTGGGCCCGCTGCCGCTCATCAGGCTGCCCCGGGCTCCCAGCTCCTTCATCCGTCTCTTAATCCTGTCAATCACCGGATAGGCCTCTATCGTGACACACTCCAGGACATTCCCCAGACGCCGGGTTACCCCGTCCAGATTACCCTCTCTGATAGCCGCCACCATGCCGTCCACATCCGGATGCCTCACTCCGTCTGCCGCATCCAGATGCTCATAAACATATTTCGTGGAAACGCTGATATCCGGCTTAGCTACCAGCAATATACATTCCGGCGCTTTCGGCAGCGCCGTCAGTTTTTCGCCGATTCCCTCCGCCAGAGCCGTTCCTCCCATCACGCAATAAGGCACATCCGCTCCTAACCTCAACCCAAGCTCCATCAGTCGCTGTGCGGGAAGCTTTAAATCAAACAGCAGATTCATGGCCTTCAATGTGGCCGCCGCATCCGTGCTGCCTCCCGCCATGCCGGCGGCAATGGGAATATTCTTCTTAAGAGATACGCTGACCCCTTCCTCAATTTGATATTCCTCCTGCATCAACCGTATTGCCTGATATATCAGATTATGCTCATCCAAGGGAAGCTCGCCGCAGTCCGACGTAAGACAGATTTCCCCGGTTGTCCTGCGAAAGGTCAGTTCGTCATAAATCCCTACTGTCTGCATAATCATTTTTACTGTATGATAGCCGTTTTCCAATTTTCCTAATACGTCCAGACATAAATTTATCTTCGCATATGCCCTCGTCAGATATTCCCCGTTTCGATTTTCTGCCATATTTTACTCACTTCTGCGCTGCTTTGTGCGCATCTTATGATTTGTGAATGCTTGTTCTTATGATGTATTTTGTATACATGAATTGTATTATATTATATACACAGATTGCCGCTTCGTCAACTCCCTGTATCCCTCAATCTTGAGGGACTTGGCTGCTTTCGCAGCATATTTCCATTCGCACGAGTGCGCATCCTATTTTTATCTCATAGGAAATTCATATACTTTAGCCCTTCACAGTAACATAGTATTTCCTATGATTCAAAAAAGCGTCCGGTGCCGGATAAGTCTTACCCGCATCGGACGCTTTGGTTTCACCATATTTCAGGGAAGGTATTCTCTTTTACTGTTCCATCTGCCTTCCCAGGAAGCCGGCAGCGGAAAGCACCAGCTTTTGCTCCACCTCTCCCATCTTGCTCTTGTTATCGTCCTCCAACAGCACCACGCTGCCGATAATGTCCCCTTCGCAGATAATGGGGGCAATCATCTGATGGAGATAAGTTTCCTCCCCATCCTCGCTAACCGGAATAAAGCTCCTGTCACCCTTAGAGGCCAGGATGGTCTCGCGATTGTTGACCTTCTCCTCCAGCTGAGGGCTCACAGCCTTATTAGTCAGATGCCTGTAACCGCCTGCCGTGGCAATAAACTGGTCTCTGTCCGCAATCAATGCCGCATGACCGGACACCTGCGCAAGGCTTTCCGCATACTGTTTGGCAAAGGTAGTCATCTCCCCGATAGGGGAATATTTCTTTAAAATAACCTGTCCCTCCCTGTCGGTAAAAATCTCCAACGGGTCGCTCTCCCTGATATGAAGCGTTCTGCGGATCTCTTTTGGGATAACAATACGGCCAAGGTCATCTATACGACGCACAATTCCTGTTGCTTTCATAATGAATTCTCCCTTTCTTACCTGAAATTAACTTTTTCTCCTGCTGCGGCGTCTGCCGCATTTGCATGACAGCCATGCTGTTTTTACCTTATGGCATGTGCTGTTAGTATCTGTAAGAAATGGCGAATTATGCATCCCGTTAAAATTTACGAAACGGATAAACAGCTATCCGACGATTGCCTCCTCCAGCACATCGCCCCGATATCTCAGAGTGATATCCAGATGCCTTTCTCCTGCCATCAAACGCTTTAAAAATACCTGGTCGCCTTCCCACAAATTCAAATCAAGCACCTCGTCTTTGGGAATCCAGCGAAGCTCTCCCTCCCGGCAATCCGGGCGCAATGTTCCTGTAAAGCCGTCAGCCGTAAAAAGATACATCTCCTCATCCTCGAAACAGTCCGAGCGGAAATGTATCAGACCTGCCAGCGTATAGGAGGTGAGCGTCAGGCCCGTTTCCTCATAAGCCTCTCTCAGCAGACATTCCTCCGCGCTCTCTCCCGGCTCAAACTTGCCACCGATACCAATCCACTTGCCCTCATTGATATCGTTTTTCTTTTTGTTGCGAAGCAGCATTAAATACTGATTATCTTTTTCTATATAACATAATGTCGTATTTATCATAGGATACCCCATTTTTCATTTTTATCTTTTCGGTCGGACGGACTCCCGACTCTAATAAGGTATCATCCTCCCTTCCCCCTGTCAATCTGTTTTCTTTTCGTTTCTTTTTGTTTTCCTCAAATGCCTGTTATCAGGCAATCGCTTTTTTAAATTCTGCAAGCCGTCAGGACCCTCCATCATATTTTGTTACGACAGGCAGTCTTGCCCCCATTCTACATAATAATTCATTGCTGATGCTCCCGGCGTTATCTGCCACGTCAGGCGCCGATATTCCCATATCATCCTGCCCGCCAATCAATATTGCGACATCCCCTATCGCCACATCCGGGGCATCCGTGATATCAACGGCAAGAGAATCCATACAGATTCGGCCAATGACTGGCACACAATATTGTCTAATCTGCACGCTGCCGCTGCCGCAGGACAGATGCCTCGGATATCCGTCTCCATATCCCACCGGCAATATGGCTATCCGACTGTCCCGCCGTGCAATAAAACTTCTGTCATAACCCACGCTGTCGCCCCTACATATGGAACGTATCAATACCACCCTGCTTTTCAGGGAAAGAACGGGGCGCAGCTCCAGCTTCCACTCCGTAATGTCCCCGGGGGAGCTGAGTACACCGTACAGCGCTATCCCTGCTCTCACATAATCGCATCTGAGACCCGGATAATTCCAAAAACCATAGCTACTCTGCACATGGAGTCTGGGAATGGCAATCCCCCTTTCCTTCAAGGCCTCCACCAGACTATAGAAGCTGTCAATCTGCCCTCTGGTAAACGAAATATCATCAGGCCTGTGGCTCTCCGCGCAGCATAAGTGGGTAAACATCCCCTGAACCTGTATCTTCCTCATATCAAAGACAGCCGCCACCCAATCCGTATTCCTGCTTTCTATACCCAGCCGATGCATACCCGTGTCTATCTTAATATGAGCCTTCACCCCAATCCCCCTTTTATTCAGGGCTTCGGCATAAGCAAAGTCTATCAGAGTCTGGCTCAAATCATATTTTTTCAGCTCGGACGCCCGCTGCACATCCGTGTATCCCAGAATAAGAATCTCACCTCTCACCCCGCATTTCCTAAGCTTAATCCCCTCGTCAATCGTTGCAACGGCAAACGCTCTGACTCCCATTCTGCTAAGATGGACAGATATTACAGAGGCTCCGTGCCCATAACCCTCCGCCTTTACAACAGCCATCAATCTGCACATGGGCGGCATGGCCCTCTGCAGCGTTCTTACATTATGCTCCAGGCTCCTTAAATCTATTTCCACATAGGCCCTCTCGGTATTGGGATTATGCTTCACCTTCACGGGTCTTACTTTCTTCCAAAGCGCTGCCATCACCATGCCGGAGGACACAGATAGCAGACAGACCGTCAAATAATGCACGGCACTGTTTTGCACCAGCAGCTTTTGCAGTCCGAACAGCTTTGCAAACAGCCGGAGGACCACTATCACCATAGGATGTATGATATAAATTATCAGGGACGCCGTTCTGAAATTCTCAAATCGTTTTCCCCTGAAATGCAGAAGGGCATAAAACAGAAAAAATACACAGGGCAGTAAAAACACATACATACTGTCATGACGCGGCAAAGCAAAATGATGCAAGAGCATACCCTCGCTCAACAGGCAGATAAGACTGATAAAAAAACCGGCCATACTTTTTCCAGGGGAATCCCTGTAACGATGCTCAGCCAAAAAACCTCCCATTACAAAGAATACAGGCGCAAAAAACAGACCGTTTCTCGTATAATCAAATAATTGGAACAATAGTTCATATAATCCCCGCAGCCCGGGAATCCTCTCTGTTATTCCGTAGTAGCTGTCTCCCAACAATCCCAGCACATAAAGCCCCAGCGCAGCCTCCGTGACCCTTTTATAATCAAGCTTCTTTACCAGAAACCAGGCGACAGTCCCTCCCAACAGGGAGGCAGGCAGATACCATAAATGATATAGTGTGCCGTCAAACACGATATCCTTAAGGATATTCGGCAACAGCGCATCCCTTTTAAAATAACCGTTATACAAATTAACAGGAAGATAAAACAGTATCCCTGCTCCATAAAAAAGAGCCGTCCTCTTCAGGAAACGGCGCAGTCTTTCCCCGTCGCAGGTATACCGGGAAATCAGGAAAAATCCCGACGTCATAAAAAAGAACGGAACCGCCACACGGGCCACAATGCGCGTCAGTATCAAATCACCCGTTTCAGTGAAAGAGGCAAGCGGCGATGTGTGAATCGCGATAATCAACAAAGCAGCAAGCATTCGGAATACGTCGATTCCCCCATAATTTTCATTTTCATTCATTATGATTCTCCTTATTCCTCGCAACCGTCGCAAGGAAGCCGTCTGTATTGTCTCCCTTATTTGACATACAGGCCTATCAGCCTGTCCAGCATCTCCCCGAAGGACAGACCAATTCCTTTCATCATATTCGGATAACGGCTATGGGAGGTGAACCCGGGAATGGTATTTACCTCATTAAAAACAATTTCACCGGCAAGTGTCAGGAAGCAGTCCACTCTGGCAAAGCCCGAACAGCCAAGCACCCTGTAAATAATTTTGGCAGTCTCCTGTATCCGCCGCTCCGTCTCCTCATCTACCCTGGCAGGCATATAAATTCTGGACGCCCTCAGGGTATATTTCTCCGTATAATCAAAGAAACCGCCCGACAGCTCAATCTCATCCACTCTTCCCACCGTCAGTTCCTCCCTGCCAAGCACAGCGCAACCCACTTCAAAGCCATCCACAGCCTCCTCAACGATAACCTCGTCATCATGCTCAAAGGCAAGAGCAATAGCGGCATTTAATTCCCGCTCTTTCATTATCCTTGTGATTCCAAAGGAAGAGCCTGCCCTGACAGGCTTCACAAAAAGCGGAAACTTTAGCTTCTCGATAATTTTCTGCATGGCCGTATTCCTTTCAAATTCCCTGAAGGTGACAGCTTCCGGAACGGATATTCCTGCAAGGCTCACCAGCTTATGCGCCTTGTCCTTGTCCATACACAGAGCGGAACAGAGTGTGCCACAGCCTATGACAGGTATACCTGCCAGCTCAAACAGCCCCTGCACAGTACCGTCCTCTCCGTTCTTTCCATGAAGTACGGGAAATGCCAGGTCAATCCGCACCGTTTTGTACTTATTCCCGGAAAGCTCCAAAAAGCCCCCAACGCGGCAGCTTTGAGCCACAGCCACGGGAGAAAGAACAGTATCCTCCTGAAACCAGGTATTGTCCAGAATATGTTTGTATGCTCCCGTGTAGTGATACCATTCGCCATCTCTGGTAATGCCAATCGGATAGACTTCATATTTTTCAGCATTAATATTTTCCAGAACGGAACATGCCGACGCCAGAGACACTTCATACTCCGTGGATTTTCCTCCAAATAAAACAGCTATTTTCTTTTTTTGCATCTCTTTCCTCTTTTCTGCGGATGTACCGCCGTTTCAGCCCAAAGCAAAAACACTCCTGCTCCGGTACCTTTATTGTACCAGGAACAGGAGTGCCCTTTATCTGTTTTTCCATAAGATATTCTGAAGATTTTCTGCAAAATTTCTTACAATTTTCCTACGAAACCGGAAGCGTCGCATCCAGAATCGCCAAGTCCAGCTTTGTGTGCTCAATACAGTTCATTGCGTCAGCGCCATTATAAAACTTATATACCGTATATCCGTCATTTTTCAGATAAACCTCAATTAAATCGGCTATCACCTTCTCATCATCCACTACCAAAATATTCTCGCTCATTTTCCGCTCCTTACCATACCCGGACGCCGCCCTCCGGCCTTATCTTGAGGACATGGCAGCTGTTCTCCCCAAATACCGCCTCCATCCTCTCTTTATAATATGGTACCGCCTCATTTTTCACAAAAGCCTGAATCGTTCCTGCAAAGCCCCCGCCATGTATTCTGCACACGCCGTCCTCCCCCAATATACGCTCCGAAAGAGCCAGCGCCAGCGTTACATTCTGAGTCTCCACAGCTCTCGGACTATATATATTCTGTAGAAACTTTGCGGAAGAATCCCCGCTTCTCTTAATGACCTCCAAAAAGGCATTATAATCCGAGGCTCTCAGAGCCGCCGCCGCACGTTCAACCCGCTTATTCTCCTCAAAGAAATGAATCGCCCGCAGCAATGCCCTTTCCGAAACCTTCCCCCGCAGACGGGGGATTCCCTGATAGAATTCCTGCTCCGACACCTCCCTCAGAACCTGTTTCCCGAAAAGCTTCGCCACGGCTCCCATCTCCAGGGGTACCGCCGCATAATCCGGCGTCAAATCCGCATGGGAACCCCCGGTGTCCACAATACACAGACTGATACCTGCCTTCTCAAAGTCACTTTCCACCCGCTCCACAACAGGACGTTCCCTATCCTTGAAATCTATATAAACCATACCGCCCACACTACATGCCATCTGATCCATAAGTCCGCAGGGCTTTCCAAAATAGACATTTTCCGCAAATTGACCAATCTGTGCAAGCTCCCCGGCAGAAATACGCTGCTCATTATATAAACCGGACAGAATCGTTCCCAGCAGACTTTCAAAGGCGGCGGAGGATGACATTCCCGAGCCCATCAAAACATCGCTGGTAATATAGGTCGTGAAACCGCCTGTCTGATAGCCTCTGTCTCTGATTCCTGCAATCACTCCCCGAATAAGCGCCGCGGTCGTATTCCTTTCCTCCTCCCGTACTTTCAGGTCGTCTATCTCCATCTCCACCACCGGGAAATCTCCTGATGCCAACCGCACAAACGGCTCCTCAGACTTAGCGACTATAGCTATTGCATCCTGATTCACAGAAGCCGCCAACACCATGCCTCCCTGATGGTCCGTGTGATTGCCGCATACCTCGCTCCTTCCGGGAGCACTGTATATCTCCGCCTGAGTCTCGTTCGGAAACAGCTGCCGAAACCGCTCCAGAGCTATCCCATATCGTTCCCTCTGCCTCTCTATAGCAGCTTTGTCTACATAAATCGCTCTCATTCTTTCATCTAACCGCCCCTTTTCCAGCTCCTCCTTTATCCATGCGACACGCTTCACCTGTCGAACCTCCTCTCCTGCTTCCCATCAAATGCTTCCCGTTTCCCTATCGATTGCCTGTCAAATAAAATCTTCCTCTACGTCATATGGTTTCTCTCTATTCATGGAGTTGCAACACCCTCAACAGCCTCATTTCGAGGAATAGAATAACAATGTCCAAATTCATCAGTAATAGTGAGACGATTCTCGAATACGGCAAGCCGGATATTGGACGGGATGGAAATCCACGCTTCTTCCATTTTACTTATAGGCGGCTTAATGTACTTCATAATATATTTACCCATCTCCCTGCCGGCACGGTTTATAAGCATGTTCCATGCGTCTTCACCTATTGCATATCGGCCCCCCTCCTCAACATATTTTGCTTTGAGTCGATTCAAAAGCGGAGAAGGTGTTGAATCAAATACTATCAAAACAGGCGTTAGTCCAGCCTTTCGAACCTCATATGGAAAACTCATTTCCTCGTCAAATCGTCCTTGTCCACTGGCAGCGATTGTTACACGCAACTTCAATTCATAAGCCTCTCTCGCTTCCTCAATATAGCAATCGATTTGGCGTCCTTCTTTTGTTGGATTACCATTATCGTCAATACGCTTAACCGGAGAATATCTATGCGGCATCGGCTCACCGCCAAGGCAGCTTGCTAAAATCGGCTCAAATAAATAGCCTGTTTCCTGAGCGCTGCGATTGTCCATATCATATATGAGCTTTCTCCAACTCATCCAGGAGAACAGTAAATCATCCTCGCAATTACCATATTCCAGTAAACACCTCGGCCCTATTTGTTCAGTTAATGGAAATGGTTGCGTTTTTAAGATATTGTAAAACTTAAATCTTCTACGCCAAAGCTCCGAGAGATTTTTCAAATAAAGATATATAACATTTTCAGTATTGGTAGTTCCGGAGAGTTGCAAAAAGTTTATCGCTTCTTCAATCTCTACATCAGGCAGCTCTGCAACCCTTTCCGGTGTGATAGTATAAAAACTCTCCTTTGCAAGTCTGCAAAACGGACTGGAAAACCAATCCGGCTCATTGTCAAAAATGTCCAGATAAGCAATATGGATAAGCAGGACAACATCTTTTGGCGCAATTTCTACCATAGCAGAACCGACACCATGCTGTGAAAATGTTTTGTAAAAAACTCTTTGTTGACGGGTTACAGACATATCCTATACCTCCATCCGCAATTGCTCATATTCATGAATCTGCAATGTTCTTAGCATATTGCATGTTCTTTGTAAGGCCGGGCTCTTGGCTGTTGCTTTAGTAACATCAAATTTGGCCAATGACGGGCATTCTTCATTGGGCACATTTTCATCGCACATAATAATTTGTTTTGCCATCTGTTCAGCAAATACGGGGGGAATCGCATTGGCGATTTGAAGTATTTTTTGTGCGTCAGTCCCACAAAACAAAAAAGAATCGGGGAAAGTTTGTACTCTTGCACATTCTCGAATCGTAAGAGTTCTATTCTGCGTAGGATGAACAAATTCTGATGGAGCGGCGCTTGTTATCGTCAGACATGGCTCATTATATGACAACCGTTTCAATCCGGAAGGCGCACCACCCCTTTTTTCAGAGGGAGTTCCATCACACACTCTTCTCGATGCTCTGCGCTTAAAAGAAGCATGCTGCAAATGCTTGGGCAAATCCTTCATGGTTTGCCCAACTTTCAGTGCAGAGATTCGCTCCAGCTTTGTTCCGCTTTCCTCTTTTCGAATATGGTCAATTTCAGGAATATCGCACAATTCCAAATCACTTATTGCTTCTCGTAAAGTAAATGATGAGTCTCTATATATTAACCCCGATGCCCTCTCAACAGGCTCAGGAAAATCAAATTTTTTACCTTCCCGATTGCCAACAATAATTACTCGTTTTCTTCGCTGTGGTACCGAGTATTCTTGCATATACATTTTTTTCAAATTAACCGTATAGCCAACACTAATCATTTTCTTTATACATTCAACAACATATGTACCCGCAGCTGTTGTCAATATTCCCTCCACATTTTCCATCATAAACCAACGTGGATAGAACACTTCGAGTGCCTGTACATAGTTTTGCACCAGCTTGTTGCGAGAATCATCCCCAAAGCGATTCCCCGCTGTTGTAAATCCCTGACATGGCGGGCCACCAATAATTAAATCCAACTCACCGTGTTGCAATCCTAAACCGTTTCGTAACTGCAAAAAATCACACGACGCCAAATCAACATTGCGACAGATATTTACGCCAAAATTCATATTATAGGTGGCAATTGCAGACTCAGCATTTTCGAAAGCCGCAAGAATTTCAACCCCCGCATTCCTGAAACCTAATGAGCACCCACCCGCCCCTGCAAACAAACTAATTGCCTTCCATATTTTTTTCTTTGTATTCATCAGCGTTATTCTCCATTATCCTCCGTCCAAATTTCCTCTGCCGTAGCAACTCTCCAAATGCATGTGTGCAAAAATCATCACAATCTCCCCATCCCTTTACATAATTTTTCAGCCAGCGATAAAAAATATCGTATGTTGATTCGCTATACTGCTTTTTCATTTGCTACTTGTCATAGTTCTTCTGTATAGTCGCCTGTAATCTCGATAGGATTTCCATCAGGGTCCATAAATGTAAAATACCAGTATGGCGAAAAAACATTTATAAACCGAATTTCCGTCATCTGCGTTGCAATTCCTAATTCTTTTATCCTATTGTATTCTGCCTTTAAATCCTCGACGCCTAAGTTAATAAATACCTTACGGGTATTTATACTATTCGCAATTTCACTTTGATTATCATATATTTCCCAGTATCCGCCTTTGGTTACTACCTCATCAGGGTGTTCATTGTCATAATAACCATTCATGAGGCAGAGGTTAAGTCCTTCCGTATGAAACATTGCGAAACGCTTTCCGTTTACAGCGCTTACCTTCCTATCAAATACTTTTTCATAAAATGAAACAGATTTATCAAAGTCCTTAACAATCAAATAAATAGAACCATATCCCATCGCTATTCCTCCCGTATGCAAACTCGTACTTTGTTGCCAATGATACTTTATATCATTTTATCGCAATTCTGATTAAAGTATAGCATAAACCGGCTATCTTGCATAGCATTCAAAGCACCCTAAATCAAAAATGCCAAATGCCAAACTTTTTGACACAGCATATTTTCTTTTTGGCAGAGCTATTATATAATGTCATTATTCCCATAAGCCAAAGCCAAACCATGTACGGGGCACCACCCCCCAAAAAACGATTGGAGGAACAAATATGATTACGAAGGACATTCATTACATAGGAGTCAACGACCATCAGATAGACCTGTTTGAAGGTCAATACAAGGTAGAAAATGGTATGGCCTACAATTCTTATGTCATTTTGGATGAAAAAATTGCCGTTATGGACACAGTAGACGCGAATTTTAAGGAGGAATGGCTGGGCAAGCTAAAACACATTCTGGCCGGGCGCAGACCCGATTATTTGATTGTACAGCATATGGAGCCTGACCATTCCGCAGGCATCGCCTCCTTTATGGACGCTTATCCTGACGCAGCCATTGTGGCTACCGCCAAGGCCTTTGATATGATGCGCCAGTTCTTCGGAGCAGACCTCGCCCACAATCGGCTGGCCGTAAAGGAGGGCGATACCCTTTCTCTGGGAGAACATACCCTGCGCTTTGTGATGGCTCCCATGGTACACTGGCCCGAAGTGATGTTTACTTATGATTTATATGACAAAGCGCTGTTTTCCGCAGACGCCTTCGGCAAATTCGGCGCTCTGGATGTAGAGGAAGACTGGGCCTGTGAAGCCCGCCGTTATTATGTGGGGATTGTGGGCAAATACGGTATACAGGTACAGAATGTACTGAAGAAGGCCGCCGCTCTGGATATTTCTATCATATGCCCTCTGCATGGGCCGGTATTGACAGAAAATCTGGATTACTACCTCAATCTTTATCAAATCTGGTCAAGCTACGGCATAGAAAGCGAAGGCGTTATGATAGCCTATACCTCCGTCTATGGCAATACCAAAAAAGCGGTGGAGCTTCTTGCCGAAAAGTTGCGTCAAAAAGGCTGCCCCAAGGTGGTCATAAACGATTTGGCACGCTGCGATATGGCGGAGGCTGTAGAGGACGCTTTCCGCTACGGAAAGCTGGTTCTGGCAAGTCCCACCTACAATGCCGAAGTCTTTCCGTTCATGCGGGAATTTCTTGCTAATCTGACGGAACGAGGCTATAAAAATCGCCTGATTGGGTTCATAGAAAACGGCTCCTGGGCGCCTGCCGCCGCCAAAACCATGAAAAAGCTGCTGGAGCCTTGTAGGGAACTCACCTATACAGAAAACACCGTCACAATTCTGTCTGCCCTGAATGAACAAAGCAAGGCGCAAGTGGAGGCCCTGGCCGAAGAGCTGTGTCGATAAAAAAGCGGGAAGGGGGCTGTCACAGCCCCCTTTTTATCCTTTGCCTTTTTCATCGGTATTTCACCGCCGTACCATAGGCAATTATCTCTGCGGCTCCCTGCATTACAGAGGACGAGGCATAACGCACATTAATGACGGCGTCGGCTCCCAACTGCTGAGCCTCATCCACCATACGCTTTACGGCTATCTGGCGGGCGCTGTTTAACATCTCTGTATAACTGACGATTTCTCCTCCCACTAAGGTCTTAAAGCTGGCCATGATATCCCGTCCCACATTCTTGGACATCACTACATTTCCCTTTACAATCTCCAATACCTCGAATTCCTTTCCCGGAATATAATCAATACTTACTAGCTTCATGCTCTTCTCCTCCATCTATCTCTTTTATTCTTTCACGCATTACCACAATAACGCCGCCAATCACAAGAATCGGTATCATCAGCACCACAACCGCAAACCACCAGGGCGGCGCCCCCGACGCCTGACTTTCCTGGGTCAGAGCCCAGAACATAAAGGCCTCCAGGAACACCATAAAGGCTATAAAGGCCAGTCCGGAACCGATGGAATTTCTCTTTTTCTTTCTGTCAATTTCTGTAAAATCCATAAAGCGCACTCCTTTCTCCTCCATTTCAAAGGTATGGTTTAAATACTCCTGAGGGTCTATGGTTTCATAGCCCGTTTCCTCATCCAAAAGCAGCCGACACAGCCGTCCTATCTCCTGCAGATTCTTCTCCTCATGCCCCAGAACAATTAAATGTCGCTCCAGAGCCTCCTTCAGACTCAGCCTCTTCCCCTGAATCAGCCTTATCTCCTCTATGGGAATGGACAGCTTACGCAGAAGCTTAATCTTTAACAGTGTTTCCACATCCTCCTTCGCATAGTCGCGATAGCCGTTTTCCTTATTGCGCAGGGGCGTAAGCAATCCCTCCTGTTCATAATAACGGATGTTTTTCTTGGTAATGCCTACTGCCGCCTCGACCTCATTGATTTTCACTTTCTTCTCCCTCCTCTCCGCCCGCCTACAGTATCCATCCTCATACTGCCTAGCCGTTCCTGCAGATGCTACTCCCCGGCAGGAAATATGGCTCCTGTCTCAGATAGTTTTGCTGCTTCTATATATAAATTAGACCTTCCACCTTGTGGAAGGTCAAGTGATTCTTTCAAAAAATCATAGAGCAAATCTCCTGTCAGGCAAAATATCTTCCTAATCCTCCATATATTCCCTGTAATCCTCTTCACTGGCGAACAGAATATATTCGCCCTCCACATATCCCATATATCCGCCGGCTGTAGTATATCCTTTCATAAAATAACCTCCTTATCAAAACTGTTCTTTATTCTGATAAGAAGGTATCATTTTTTGTGTACAATAAAACTCTCTTAATCGCAGTCCTACAGCTCACTTTTTCTCATTCAGATACAGCCGTACACGATTCTGAACAATACCGGCGGCATCCTCCAGTTCTTTTGTATCGCTCAGATAACCGGCCATTTCCTCCAGAATGATATTCTGAATCAGGATTTCCTCCGGGGAATCTGTTCTCAGCGTATCCAAAGCTCTGCTTAACGTCTGCTGCCGCCTTTCCTCCAAAGCAGCCTCCTTTTCCTCTTTTTTCCCATCTTCCTCCCCAAAGGCGTCCCTCATCTGCTTATCAAAAAGAGTGATTTTCGCCGGGAAAGCTCCTGCATCGCTCTCTTTGCTCTTCATATAAAACTCCCAGAATGCAAAGGCCCCTTCTTTATGTTCGCTTTTTGCCGAAATACAAAGCAGGGAATTTACAAGAGCATATGTTTCATTGTCATCCCCTGCGCCGGGATAACCCAGCCAGAAAAGTTCGCTGTTATAATAGTTCTCCGCTTCAGCAAACTGAGATAAGCTACTGAGATATAACTCGGGAATCACATTTTCTCCATCAGCTGCCAGCCGCTCCCACTCTTCCTCATCATAGCTTTTCATCTCCAGATTGAGCGCCTTTATCCTCCTCATAAGCGTCTTAAATGCATCACCGTCAAAATAGCACTCTCCCCTTTCCAAGTCCACAAAGCGCTCCCAGCCGAACTTCATACAGACTTCCAGAACCCAATGCTTTCCGCCGCCCCATTGCAGTCTGCTCTCCGGATTATCCTCCAGATAATCCAGAAAATCTTCCATCGTATGTATTTCTTTATCCTCCAGACTATCCTTCTTCAGCGCATACCCCTGAAGCACAAACTGTGCCGGCAATGTATACAATTCGTCCCCGTTTTTAAGAGGTTCCACAAGCTCCCTTCTGTACTCCTCTTCCTTTATGCTGCTGCCTGCCAGATAGGGTATCAGATTCTCAAAAACCTTTTGCTCCTTATAACTGCAATAATCTCTCTGACCTAACAATATCAAATCCGCCCTGCCCGATACCATTCCGGTATTCAGTTTTTCCAGAAGTTCGTCATGATTATAAACTCCTCCTTCGCTCAGAAACTCCAGTTCCACATGGTACGCGCTGTTTTTCCTGTTAAAGGCCTGAACCTTATACATCAAATCATAGTCATTGTTTAAGCTTATCAGCGTAATTTTCTCTTTCTCCGAAACCGGTACCATTTCTCCGTTTTCCGGCCTTGTCAGCGTCACAATCTCCATAGGCTTCAAAGGATTCTGTTCTTCCCAGAAAATAAAGCGCAACGCATTTTCTCCGACATAAAATGCCGTTACACCGTACGAGCTGATATTATACTGCGTAAGTGCAAAAATTTTTTCGGCGCTATCATCATCGGGATAATACTCCACAAATTCATTTGCCACTGTATCAAAAAAACATATTCCGCCGTCCCGCCCGGTTGTCAGCTGGCTTCCCGTTATCGTTCTTTCCATTCCGGATGATAAATCCGCTACATTCAACTCCGCCAGACGGCTCACAGGTATTACCGCATCGATATCTATATCCGAAAGCGCATATATCTTTCCTTCCCCGCTGCGCACTAAAGCCATAATATAGGAAAAAGGTGCGGCTATTGTTCCCCGGCTCTCCCCGTCTTTTGCAAAAATCAGAATGTTTTGTGCGCCCTTTAAATAAATATTACCCTGCGCATCTTGAACCATACCATAAATTCTGCCTCCCTCCGCCCTCTCTGACTCGGGTAAATACTCCGTAATATCATTCTCCCACAAAAGCGCGCCCTCTGCGTCATAGGCAGAAAGAAAAAAACGCTGATTCCAGGCCTTATAATGGCAAAGAAGATATCCCCCATCCTCACAGACATAAAATCCTTCATTATATTCATCTTCGGCAAGATGCATGGGCAGCTTGACCACCACCGGCTCCCTATCTCCCAGAAGCACTGTATAAAAATCGCAGAAAGAATGGTTGCTTGCGCTGAAATAAAAGGCATCCTCCGTCATCTGCCATACATTACAAAAACCCGGAATATCCTCCGGGATAAAAAAATCCTGGTATGTCAGGGCATACTCCCAGCCCTGTTCCTGTTCCTGCGTCGATAACACAGTTGCCGGTTCCTTCTTTTCCTCCTTTGAACCGCAGCCACAGATACAGAACATAAAGATAAAACATAAATATCCTATTATCACCTTTGTATTCATAGATTTCCAATACTCCGTAGTCCTGATTTCACCACAATGGCATTTTTCGACTTTTCTGTAAGTATTTACAGTAACTAAACAATTTGCAGCAACCGTCGTACCATTCGGCCCGCCCAAACAGCATATTACGAGCCTGTCATTTTGTCCATCCCGTCTCATAGGATATTCCCTATTTTCATCGTCCTTTTTCGTCTTTTTTTGAGATTGATTCGACCTTTCTCGACTATATCAGACAACCTCTGTATTTCTCCCTTACAATCTCTCCCTCCTTTTTACGCTCCGGTTTAAACAGGCTCCCTGCAAAGCTCTCCCATACAGCCTAAAATTTCCTCCGTCATGCCCAGAAGCAGCTCCGCATCCGTCTCCACCAATCCCGTCCGTTTATATTTATAAGTAAGATACGGCGTGCCGTAAGCTGTAAAGCTCAGCGCCCTGCCATATTTTTCTATCAGCCCGGGAATACCCGCCGGATTGATACGGGCGTCAGGCCGAAAGGTAAAGACAATCCTCTCGTTTTTTCCCTTTATCTCCGACAGATACAGGCTATGAGCCACCACTCGAATCAGGGCAATGCGCAGCAAATTGTCCACAGACTTTGGCGCTTCCCCGAATCGGTCCAGCAGTTCGTCCAGCATATCCTCCTTTTCCTTCTCGTTTTCAATACCGGCAATGCGCTTATAGATATCCAGCTTCTGTACCTCGTTTACGATATAGCTGGGCGGAATAAAAGCATCCACATCCAAATCAATCACGGTGGAGAAATCCTCGGGGGTCGTGGCTCCCTTCAGCTGTTGTACCGCCTCATTCAACATCTTACAATACAAGTCATACCCTACAGCCTCCATATGTCCATGTTGACGCATACCCAGAAGATTTCCCGCTCCCCGGATTTCCAAATCCCGCATGGCAATCTTAAATCCGCTTCCCAAATCGGTAAATTCCTTGATTGCCGCCAGACGCTTCTCCGCCATCTCACGCAGCATTTTATCCCGTTTGTACATCAAAAAAGCGTATGCCGTCCGATTGCTTCTTCCCACGCGTCCCCGAAGCTGGTATAACTGAGCAAGCCCCATATTATCCGCATCATGGACAATCATGGTATTGACATTTGCGATATCCAGTCCCGTTTCAATGATTGTGGTGGATACCAGCACGTCAATTTCGCCGTCTATAAAATCGTACATGATCCGTTCCAGCTCTCTCTCCTGCATCTGCCCGTGGGCAAA
>JAMOZS010000013.1 GCA_023667765.1 Roseburia sp.
TCTTATGGCAGAACTCTACGGAAGAAGGATCTCCGCCGTGCTCGCCACAGATACCGATGTGCAGCTTAGGATTTACAGGCTTGCCAAGCTTAATAGACATCTCCATGAGCTTGCCGACACCGGTCTGATCCAGCTTTGCAAAAGGATCGTTCTCAAAAATCTTGGTGTCATAGTAAGCATTCAGGAACTTACCGGCATCATCACGCGAGAAGCCAAAGGTCATCTGTGTAAGGTCATTCGTACCGAAGCAGAAGAAATCAGCTTCCTTGGCAATCTCGTCAGCAGTCAGAGCCGCACGGGGAATCTCAATCATCGTACCTACTTCGTACGTAAGATTAATGCCGGCTGCAGCAATTTCAGCATCAGCGGTCTCAACTACCACCTTCTTAACAAACTTCAACTCCTTAATCTCACATACAAGAGGAATCATAATCTCAGGCTTAACCGTCCAATCGCTGTGAGCCTTCTGTACATTGATGGCAGCACGGATAACAGCCTTGGTCTGCATCTTGGCAATTTCAGGATAAGTTACGGCAAGACGACATCCTCTGTGGCCCATCATAGGGTTGAACTCATGCAGAGAAGCAATGAGATTCTTAATCGTCTCTACAGACTTACCCTGAGCCTTAGCCAGCTTCTCAATGTCGGCTTCCTCAGTGGGAACGAACTCATGCAGAGGCGGGTCAAGGAAACGAATGGTAACAGGATTACCCTCCAGAGCCTCATAGAGCTTCTCGAAATCACCCTGCTGATAAGGCAGAATCTTCTCCAGAGCCGCTTCTCTCTCCTCTACGGTGTCAGAACAAATCATCTCACGGAATGCTGCGATTCTGTCCTCCTCAAAGAACATATGCTCGGTACGGCACAGACCGATACCCTCAGCACCCAGCTCGCGAGCCTTCTTAGCATCCTCAGGCGTATCGGCATTGGTACGAACCTTCAGCTTACGATACTTATCGGCCCAAGCCATTACACGGCCGAACTCACCTGCGATGGTAGCATCCACTGTCTTAATCTCACCGGCATAGATATTACCGGTCGTTCCGTCGATGGAAATCCAATCTCCCTCATGGAACTCCTGTCCGCCTAAAGTGAACTTCTTATTCTCTTCATCCATAGCGATATCGCCGCAGCCGGATACACAGCAGGTACCCATACCACGTGCAACTACTGCCGCATGGGAGGTCATACCGCCGCGGACAGTCAGGATACCCTGAGATGCCTTCATACCGGTAATATCCTCGGGAGAGGTCTCCAGACGAACCAGAACAACCTTCTCGCCCTTTGCCGCCCAGCTTTCAGCGTCCTCAGCAGTAAATACAATCTTACCGCAGGCGGCACCGGGAGAAGCGCCAAGGCCCTTGCCCATGGGGGTAGCTGCCTTAAGAGCCGCCGTATCAAACTGGGGATGAAGCAGAGTATCCAAATTACGAGGATCAATCATAGCTACTGCCTCTTCCTCGCTTCTCATACCCTCATCTACTAAATCACAGGCAATCTTTAAAGCTGCCTGTGCGGTTCTCTTACCATTTCTGGTCTGCAGCATGAACAGCTTACCATGCTCAACGGTAAACTCCATATCCTGCATATCTCTGTAATGATCCTCCAGAGTTTTGCAAACCTGCTCAAACTGTGCAAAAGCCTCAGGGAACTTGTCTGCCATCTCTGCAATCTTCATAGGAGTACGAACGCCTGCAACCACATCCTCGCCCTGGGCATTGGTAAGGAACTCACCGAACAATCCCTTGGAACCGGTGGCAGGGTCGCGGGTAAAGGCAACGCCGGTACCGCAGTCATCACCCATGTTACCGAATGCCATGGACTGTACATTTACGGCAGTACCCCAGGAATAAGGGATATCATTGTCACGACGATATACATTTGCACGAGGGTTGTCCCAGGAACGGAATACAGCCTTGATGGCGCCCATCAACTGCTCCTTGGGGTCGTCAGGGAAGTCATTGCCAATCTTAGCCTTGTACTCAGCCTTAAACTGGCCTGCCAACTCCTTGAGGTCATCAGCGGTAAGCTCCACATCCTGCTTAACACCCTTCTTTTCCTTCATAGCATCAATCAGCTGCTCGAAATATTTCTTACCCACTTCCATAACTACATCGGAATACATCTGGATAAATCTTCTGTAGCAGTCCCATGCCCAACGGGGATTATTGGACTTTTCAGCGATAACATTCACTACATCCTCATTTAAACCAAGGTTCAAAATGGTGTCCATCATACCGGGCATGGAAGCTCTTGCGCCGGAACGAACGGATACCAGCAGAGGATTCTCCAAATCACCAAATTTCTTGCCGGTGATTTCCTCCATCTTAACGATGTATTCATTAATCTGCGACTGAATCTCATCATTGATTTCCCTGCCGTCCTCATAATACTGCGTACAGGCCTCTGTCGTAATCGTGAAGCCCTGAGGAACAGGAAGGCCGATGTTGGTCATCTCTGCCAGATTTGCACCTTTGCCGCCGAGCAGTTCACGCATGTTGGCATTACCCTCGGTAAACAAATATACCCATTTCTTCATTGTTTTTTGTCTCCCTTTTCTAAATTTTGAATATATATTTCTGACCCTTTCGGCCTGCCCGAACAACGGCTCGATTAGGCCTCTGAAGGTCAAATATACTCGTACTTAAATATTTTAGCAAGCAAAACTGTGAATAGCAAGCCGATTTTTATAAGAATTTGACAGGCTTTCCATTTTCGTATAGTTTTACCAATTTTTTCTAATAATATTCATATATTTTGTACATACTTCAGACTTTTCCCAGCGCTTCCCATCTGCCGTCTCCTCTCGCCGTCCCCTTCCGAAACCCTCACTGTTTCAGCTGCTTCTTCCCCATCCAACGCTTCCTGCAGCCTTTCTTCTAGGACGCCGCCGCAGGAGGCATAAAGCTGTCAAAAATAAAAATATCGAAATCCTTTCTGGCAGCCTCCAGCTCCGCCTGGCTCTTAATGGTCCAGGCCGCCGCCGTATTGTGATACAGCTTACGACACAGCTTCCTGGAAAGCTGCTTGGAATACTTATGATTATATGCAATAAAATCAGGCTTTGTCAGACAGTTCAGCAATAGATTCTGCAGCACAAAACGCACAATATGACAACTCTTCTTTTCCCGGCAGAAGGCATCCGACAGCTGTCCTCTCACCACGCCGGAGCGCCTCCTGCGATACCAGAGTACCGCCAGAGGATTAAAGGATTCTATGCAGTAAAGTCCTCGATAATCGCACAAAAGCCTGTCCGCCTCCCTACACAGACTCATATCCTTATATTCGATTTTAAGCTCCACTATCAGGGGCACTCTGCCATTCACCAGCCCCAGGACTTCCTCAAATCTGGGGATTCTCTCCTGGGAGCCGAATAAGGTAAACTGCCGCAGTTCCTCACAGGTATAATCCGCAATCCTCCCCTTTCCGCCGCAGGCCCTGTCCAGCGTGAAATCATGAAACACCACCGGTATCTTATCCTTCGTGAGCTGAATATCCAGCTCTATGCCAAACCCGGCTTCCACCGCTTTGGCAAAGGCTCTCATGGAATTCTCGGGAGCTTCTCCTCTATTGTCATGCAATCCTCTGTGGGCATAAAGCCACCTTTGAAAAACCTTTGTCTTATTCTTGCTGGAAACATGGGGCATAATCAAAAGAAGATACCCGCAGACAACAGCCGCCACACACAACACACACACGAATATCATCATATGCAGCATGTTCAACACCTCCCATCCTCTGTCAGTCTCACTTTACTCTTCTTTTTTTCGGACTGCAATATCTTTCTTTTGTTATTTATTAATTCTTTAGGAAATATTAAGGAAACATTGCTGGAAGCGTTTCTCTGAAAAAAACTTGAAAAAATGCCAATATTTACTTGAAAATCCTGACTTTTCATGTACAATAGGAAAGGATAAAATCAGCAGTATGGAAACATATACAAAAACAGTGCAGAAATACACTAAAAACAGAGTAGAAATGAGGTAAAATATGATTAGTGCAAATAATGTAACGCTCCGTATCGGTAAAAAGGCTTTATTTGAAGATGTCAATATCAAGTTTACGGAGGGAAACTGTTACGGGCTGATTGGCGCCAATGGGGCAGGTAAATCCACCTTCCTGAAAATACTTTCGGGAAAGCTGGAGACCACCAAGGGCGATGTGGTCATCACCCCCGGTCAGCGTCTTTCGGTACTGGAGCAGGACCACTTTAAATATGATGATTTTGTAGCTATGGACACTGTGATTATGGGTAATGAGCGTCTATATCAGATTATGAAGGAAAAGGATGCCATTTACGCCAAGGAGGATTTCTCCGACGAGGACGGCATCCGGGCCAGCGAGCTGGAAGCAGAATTTGCCGAGATGGACGGCTGGGAGGCAGAGAGCAACGCCGCCATGCTCTTAAACGGCCTTGGTATCGATACGCAATATCACTATGCAGTCATGAAAGACCTGGAAAGTCCCATCAAGGTGAAGGTGCTTTTGGCTAAAGCCCTTTTCGGCAATCCCGATATCCTGCTGCTGGACGAGCCCACAAACCATCTGGATTTAGACGCTATCGCATGGCTGGAAGAATTTCTGATTAATTTTGAAAACACAGTAATCGTAGTCAGCCATGACAGGTACTTCTTAAACAAGGTCTGCACCCATACTGCGGATATCGACTATGGCAAAATTCAGCTCTATGCCGGTAACTATGACTTCTGGTATGAGTCCAGCCAGCTCTTAATCAAGCAGATGAAGGAAGCCAACAAGAAGAAGGAGGAAAAGATTAAGGAGCTCCAGGAATTTATCTCCCGCTTCTCCGCAAACGCTTCCAAATCCAAGCAGGCTACCTCCCGCAAGCGGGCTCTTGAGAAAATTGAGCTGGACGAAATCAAACCCTCCAGCCGAAAATACCCCTATATCGACTTTCGGCCCGAGCGGGAAATCGGCAATGAGGTACTGTCCGTAGAACATTTATCTAAAACAATCAACGGTGAAAAGGTATTAAACGATATCTCCTTTATCGTGGGACATGACGATAAAATTGCCTTTGTGGGAAGCAACGAAATAGCCAAGACCACACTGTTTCAGATTCTCACCGGAGAACTGGAGCCGGACGAGGGCAGCTATAAATGGGGCGTTACCACCTCTCAGGCCTACTTCCCCAAGGACAATACCGATGAATTCGACAATGATTTGACAATTGTGGACTGGCTGACCGGCTATTCCCCCGTCAAGGACGTAACCTATGTGAGAGGCTTTCTGGGACGTATGCTCTTCGCCGGCGAGGACGGCGTAAAAAAGGTAAAGGTACTCTCCGGCGGAGAAAAAGTACGGTGTCTGCTCTCCAAGATGATGATTAGCGGCTCCAACTGCCTGCTGTTGGACGAGCCCACGAACCATCTGGATATGGAATCCATCACCGCCCTGAACAACGGCCTGATAAAGTTCCCGGGCGTAGCGCTGTTTTCCTGCCATGACCATCAGTTCGTCCAGACAACGGCCAACCGTATTATGGAAATTCTGCCGGACGGCCGCCTGATTGATAAGATTACCACCTATGACGAGTATCTGGCCAGCGACGAGATGGCCAGAAAACGCACGGTATTTACCGCCCAGAAGGAGGACGACGAGAATTAAGGGCTCTGTTCGTAAAGGAGGTTCCTATGATAGATTTGCACGTACATTCCATTCGCTCCGACGGCACCCTTACTCCCTCGCAGCTTGTGGACTATGCCATGGAAAAGGGTCTGACGGCATTCGCCCTGACAGACCATGATACGGTAGACGGACTTGAGGAGGCCATCGCCTATGCGAAAAGCCTGCTTCCCTCCGCCCCTGAAATCATACCGGGAATCGAGCTGTCTACAGAATATCAGGGAAAAGATATTCACATCGTGGGGCTCTATATCGACTATCACAACGAAGCTTTTACCGAATATTTAAAGAACTTTATTGCCTCCAGACAGCAACGCAACCAAAAAATGTGCGAACTTTTGTCCCAGGCCGGCATCGATATCAGCTATGAAAAGCTGCAGGCAGAATTTCCGGACGCCGTCATCACCCGGGCTCATTATGCCAAATATCTGTATCGGCATGGCTATACCAAAAGCATGAAGGAAGGCTTTGAACGCTATGTGGGAGACCATTGCCCCTATTATGTCCCGAGAGAAAAGGTCACGCCCGCTCAAGCGATAGAACTGATATTAGAAGCGGACGGAATCCCCATACTGGCTCACCCCATTCTCTACGGCATGAGCCGGACAAAGCTGGAGGAGCTGGTTGCCAACTTAAAGGCTGCCGGGCTGATTGGCATCGAGGCCGTCTACAGCTCTTACACTCCCTCTGACGAACGGCAGATACGCCGCCTCGCCGACAAATATCATCTGCTTATCAGCGGCGGCTCGGACTTTCACGGCGGCAACAAGCCCAATCTGGATTTGGGCGTTGGTTATGGACATCTATATGTCCCCGACCAGCTTCTGGACGAAATAAAGAAGCGCCGCCCTGGAAGTAAAGGAAGCCGCCGATAGTTTCCCCTGCAAATCCGCGTGCATCGTTTTGTTTTATCGTTTATCCCCTCTGAAAAAAGCCAATATTCTATGGAGCGGCGTCCTGATTGGAAGGAGAACCAGCCAGAGTAGCGCCGCCGTCCTGTATATCGGATTCGTCGCTTTGATACAGCGCCCTTTTCTGATAAAGGCTGTCAGAACCCCCTTTATCTGTTCCCTTTGCAGAGGCCCCTCCAACTCCGACTGATTATCCCCCACCAGATACAATCCTTCCGGGCGACAATGCGCCAGGCGGTGCAGCACCAGCATCCCGTTGTCCCGACGATACAGCACCACATCCCCCTTTTTTAATTTAGAACCATCCGCTTTCTTTAATATGGCCTTATCACGCCCCGGAAGCATCATAGGATACATGCTGTTTCCCATGGGCTCTATCTGAATAGACGGATAAGCATCCAGCAACGCTTCGATTCGCTGTCCGGGCTTTCTGTCGGTTTGTCGTTCCTTATTTTCGGCAGGGTAATGTACCATCTGTATTTCGCTCCGTTTCTGCGCCGTTCTACTCCTACAGCCTGATTACGTTACAATTCACGCCCTAACCGATTCAGCAATTTTCAGTTTGATGTGCGTGAATAGTCGTGAATAGTAACCTGATTTCACTTTTTAATAATTATAGCATTCTGTCCCTGAAAATGCTATAATGAACGCCGTAAGACCAAAACCTGAAGGTAACGATTGACTGGCAACAAGGCGACCGTTAAAATAAAGGCGCGCAGGAGGTATTATATGATTCAAAATTCCTTATTTACAACAGCTCATTTATCCGATATCCCCTATATTCTTCCCTATGGACAGAATATTGCGGATCACCTGGGTGGCATTTCCACAAATGAGGCAGGACTTCTTATATGGGACGCTCTGTGTTCCGGGAAAAACCGGGAGGAGATTCTGGCTCTTCTGACAGAAGCTTATGAGGCAGACGATAGGGACGCCGCCCTTCTGAAAGACGATTTGGACGCTTTTTTGAAGTCTCTGAAGGATAAACAGCTCACGGACAGCCGGCTCTGTGTCCCCTTTGCCCCCCATCAGGAGCATTTTATCAAAATCGGCCCTCTCACTGTTTCTCTGCGAATCCCCGAGAAGCTATACCGGGATTACTTCGCCGACTTCTCCCGGGACGACTGTGAGAACCTAAAAGAGCCCGCACAGACAATTGTCTGCTATCACCACGCGCCCCTTCGCCATGAAAACGGCCAGGTTTTGGTGCGCAATGAAGAAATGCTGATTCTTGATACAAAAGAAACCTATATCCTTCTGCCCCGAAACAGCAAATACGTGTATGAAATCCATACCTCCAAGGACGGACGTACCGCCCGACTTTACTTTAAATATGACGCCGCAAAAGCGGACTGCCTCGGAGAAGTCTTTCAAGCCATACGGTTTGCCTTCCTGGTGGCGGCCGGGCAGAACGGCCTCTGTGTCATTCACTCCGCCTCTCTTCTGCACAGAGGAAAGGCCTGGCTGTTCTCCGGACATTCCGGCGCCGGAAAATCCACCCACACCAATTTATGGCATCAGCAATTCGGTACACCCCTGCTCAACGGAGACCTGAATATGATTGGCCTGGAAGATGGCGCCCCCATCTGCTATGGGCTGCCCTGGTGCGGCACCTCCGGCATTTTCACAAATCATAATTACCCGCTGGGCGGCATCGTATTCCTGAAACAGGCCCCGGAAAACAGTGTGCAAAAGCTCTCCCCCGACCGGGAAATCCTCTATCTTTGTCAGCGGCTCATCACCCCCGGCTGGACAGAAGAACAGCTTACTCGAAATCTTGCCCTTTCCGCCTCACTTGCAGAAAAAATCGGCATCTACAGGCTCTGCTGTACCAAAGAACCGGCGGCTGCCATAATGATGCGGGAAGCTATCGAACAGGAATAAGATAAATCCCCCGTCAAAAAGCATTCACGAGAGCGGCAATCTCCTCCTCATTCAGCACAACGCATTGCTTATCCCGGATGGCATAAACCCGGTTGCATATATTTAACACCGTGGGTCTGTGGGTGGTCACGATACAGGTACGGGGATAAGCGTCCTGCATGATATTTTTAAGCACTCTGCGCTCCGTAGCCACATCCAGCGCCGAGGTCGCCTCATCTAACAAAAGAATCGGAGCTTTTCTGAGGAGCGCTCTGGCGATAGACAGCCTCTGCGCCTGTCCTTCCGAAAATCCTCCTCCCCGCTCCTTGATTTCACTGTTGATTCCATCGGGTAGTTTCTCCACAAACTCCCATGCACAGGCCAGCCTAAGAGCCTCTATTATCTCCTCGTCCGAAGCATCCTCCTTTATATTGCGCATATTTTCCGCAATGGTTCCCGAAAACATGGTATTACCCTGAGGCACATAGGAGAAGAGCGCTCTGGCGGCAGGCGTCAAAGCAAGCTGACGGCCGTCCTCTCCTCCGGTACAGAAAGCTCTTCCCCCCTGTACCGGCATCAGAGAGAGCAGCAGACGCAGCATAGTGGTTTTTCCCTCCCCGGAAGGGCCCACCAAAGCCACCACCTCATGAGGCTTCGCCTCCAAATCCGCTCCCCGAAATACCTGCGTGCCATTGTGATAGCTGTATTCCACCTGCTCCATCGTCAACCGGATTCCCTCCCGACGATATCTCTCCAGAAATTCAGCCACCTCTCCGGCAGCGCTGTAATCCTCTCTGGGCATCTCCACAATATCCATAAGACGCCCTGCGGAGGTGGCAAGACCAATAGCTGTGGGCACCAGCGAGGTAAGACTGTGCAGCGTTCCTGTCAAGGTACCCGACAGCCCTAAAAACATGGTCATCGTACCATAGTCAATGGCGCCGCTCCAGACCCTGTAAATTCCCCATCCATAAGAGGCATAGGATACAAGCAATCCCACCGTGGACAAAAGCAACGAAGTCCACACAGACATTCTCTGGAAATCCAGCCGCATATGAATATATTCCTGCTGCAGCTGCCTCAGGCGTTTGATATACAAATCAATCAGTCCGAAAGCCTTTATAGTCTGGACATTAGAAAAGGCCTCCTGATTAAAACCGGACATCTTCGCTCCCATGGCGGCGCTGCGCTGATTATTATTGACCATACGTCTCATTAAAGTCCTTGACAGCAAAAGACTTACAGGCATACCAAGAAAAGCAAACAACGCAAAGGAGGCGTCATGATAGATTACTACCGCAAAAGCGCTGATAAAGCGAAAAGAATAGATAATCAGATTCGGGATAAAGTTCAACACGCCGCTTGAAATATTGGAGGCATCCGAGCTCCAGCGGGTCAAAAGGTCCCCGGTATGATAATTGGTCAGAGCTTCCCAATCTGTCACCAGAATTTTTCGGAAAATATCCGATTTAATCTCCGCATCCACCTTCATGCCAATCCAGCTGGAAGCGTAATTTGCCGCCTGATTCATCAAGGTGCTGCCCATGCCAAGGCCTATCATCATACAGAAGGTTTTCACTACCTCCCCCGCCTGATTCCCGGTGATAATATTGACCAAATCCCTTGACACAAAACCCGCCGCCAATGAGACCACCGTACCCACAAGACCCAGCAGCGTATAAAAAATCATAGCCAGCCAATAATGTCTGGCATATTCATAAATCCATTTTATCTGCCTTACCATTTCCTGCAGCCGTCCCGCTCTGATACGGGACATATAAAACAAAAACCGTTCCTTCATTTACCGTAATATCCTTTAGATTCGCTTTCTATTTCCCTGCCTGCAAAATTCACAAAACACTGAAAAAAGCCGGATATTCTTTCAGGGAATACCCGGCTCTGACTTTCCTTCATTCTGTTTCACCCGTCAGCCTCAGCAGCATCGTCGATTTTATCAGTGACCCTCCTGACCGCAGGTCTGATTACAATAAGTGCTGTAAACATTTGTAATAGCTAATCCCGACTCTGATTTAACCGTCAACTGTCCCAGACCGATATTATCAAACTGAGCATTATTATGATAAGAACCATTGATGCCATCCGTAAATGTCAGCGTCAGCGCAGCGGTGCCGTCTCCGCTGACACCTGCAGCATTACTACTCAGATATGTTACGTTCTGATTAAATACAATCACAACCGTACGCGACGAACTGTGATGACCATCCTGCGCATTATGCGTCCCGTCTATCTGAATTGTATAATAATCCATACCTGTCGCAGGGGACTGCACTATGTTGGCTGTGAAGGTGTAACAGTCTCCGCTTGCCATATACACGCCTTCGGCAAGTTCATCATTTTCCAGAACCATAGGTTTGATATAATTTTTCATATTTGTCTCCTCCGTTGCAGAACTGAAACTATTTACCCTTTTACTTAAGCTTAGTATATACCCAATATTTCCAAATTGCAAGACCTAAAAAAAATTTTTTATGCTTTTACTTGCTTTTTTATTTCTTATTTTTATTTCTTTCCGGCGTATATACTTTTCCCGTCGGCTTCCTGCCTTTTCCCCGTTTCAAAATACTCCCCCGGCAGAATACATGAACATCCATATGCTTTTCCACCCAGCGCAGTCTGCTGTATGCTACCGACCATCCCATGCCGGCGCCTGCTATCACCCCAAGGCCATACCATATGGGCGTCAGCGCAGAGGCCGAAATACTCACCACAAAGGTGGTAATGCAAAAGCTGCCCGCAGTCAAAAGCGAACCTGTCAAATCATTAAAATAATACAGAAAAATAATCGCCGAATACATGATAAACAAAATGAAATACCCCGCCGCAAGACTGGGATAAATTTGCATAACCAAATCGGAAAATCCGAAGCGTGGCAGAAAAACAATACAGAGCAGGTAAATCACCACCGAGACGATAAACTGTATTCTTACCAGATTCATCAATTCCGTAGCAAGCTGCCGAAACATCCGCCCCTTGGTGTTGGCAATATCAATCCCCCTTCCGCCGATAACCGCCTCAGAATAAGCCTTATATCTCTCGTGAAAGTTCATCTCCACCCGGCTGATAAACAGAATCGTGGCTGAAATATTGGTAAACATGGCGATACAGCTGGCCATATCATACGGCTGGGCACAGACAAAGCTGTCCGCCACCACCATTCTGATATCCGTATTCCAGAACACAAAATTATGGATATACAGTCCCAGCGTATATAAGAAGTTCGTAAGCACCAGCTTCCAGTATTTTCTGAAGTAATACAGAACTCTGCGATAACATCTGCTGTTCTCCCTGAAATACTGCTTTGTCGCCGCCAGCTCCAGACAGGCAATCAACAAAAAACCTACTACCAGAGAAAACAGCATGGCATATGTAATCTCCCAGCCTGCCGCCCAGACCAGAAACAGAGAGAGCAAAAAGGACGTCAGCATTCCCAGCAGGAAGAAAAAAGAAATCTTCTTATAATCCTTACAGATAGACAAATACAGCATGGAATAAAATACCAGCACCAGGCTGATATAACCGCAAAATCCGGTACACACATAGTACAGCTCCACCTGTCCCACAAAATACTCCCAAATACAGAAGGGAATACCCAGCAGGCTGCTGAGAATCAGGTTCAATAACATCCCCACATAAAAGCAGGGAAGAATATCCTCGTATCTGTCCTCATAAATAACATCTGACATATATTTAGACAATACGGCATTAAAGGGAGCCGCCGTCAGCAGCGCAAAGATAAAAATGTACAGAACCGTACAGGCAAACAATTCTCTGACCGAAAAACCCACCGAGGAAAATCCCAGACAATAACCCGACAGAAAAATCTCCCCGATTACCAGAAACATAGGGGCTACCGTGACAGCCGCACTGTAACCGAAACCCAAAAGATTCGTTGTAACCGTATTTTTGCCATATATCTTATTCAGCGTAACACCTATTCCCGCCATAGCCTACACCTCTCAAATGTCATAATCATCCGTGTCACTGACCTCTATGTCGAATTTGGCCAGCCCTCGCTCATCTTCCAGCTTCTCAAAGAAATCGGAATAAATCTTCTCATAGGTCTGCAGCATATCCTTCAGCTGATATTTATACATCATTCTCTGATATCCCGCCTCTCCCATACGCCTGCGGGCGGCAGCATTATTTCCCATAAACACAAGCGCCTGGGAAATCTCCTGCAGATTCATAATATGAGTGAGTATCCCCGCCGCCCCGAACTGGTCGTCCTCGCCGTAAATCAACCCGCTGCAGTTGCCCACATCCGTGGCAATCACAGGCTTATGAGCGGCAAAGCTCTCCAGAATCGTCAACGGCTGACCCTCGCTGATACTGGTCAGAATCGTGGCGTCCATTCTTCCCAGATAATCCTGCACCTTGATTCGCCCGGTAAAAACCACATCCTTGATTTTCATGGTCTCCACCATGTCAAAGCATTCCTGGGCATACTCCCTGTCCTCCTCCCAGGACCCCATAATCCAAAGCTTCAGGCTTTCGCATTTCTCCTTAGCAAAAGCAAATGCCTGCAGCATGCTTTTCACATCCTTGATAGGAGCCACACGCAGGATAGCGCCTATATTTACCATGCCCTCATCCTCTTTTGTCTTTCCCGGCAGATTCTGAAAACGCACGGGATTCACACCATTGGGGGTCACCATAATTTTAGCCGGAGGGCAGCCCAGCTCCATCTGCAGCTCTCTGGCATGCTCATAGAGGCTGGTCACCAAATCCGCGCTCTTGTATGCCAGACCGGACAGCTTTTTAAACTGGTCTATCCAGACATTCTTATAGATACCGCTGACCCACTGAGCCTTAATCAGCTCCTCCTCCCTCTCTCTGGTATAGATGCCATGCTCGGATATCAAAAGCTTGGCGCCGAAGAAATACTTTGCCATACTGCCCAGAACCCCCGCATACCCGGTGGCCACACAATGATACAAATCCGCCTTCGGAATATCCATTTTCAGCACAAACATCAGGGGCAGATAAATAGAGCGCATGGTCCACAAAAAATCCGAGAATACAATCTGAGGATATTTTAAATTATAACAATCCCTCACGGCGAGATAGAAGTCCTCCCCCATCAGCACCTGGTCTATGGAAAGGTTTTTCTTCCTGAATAAGTCAAACAGGGTATACCAGTCCACATCCTGATTCAGTATCAGACTTCGCAGCGCCTGATACTGCTTGTTCTTAAGACGCTTGCCATGATATCCTTCCCTTCCCCAGTACCAGTCCTGGTCGTTTAAATATACCTCATGTACACCCACCACATTTTTCGGCAGCTCATATACATATTTTCCCCGAAGAGACCTGTCGGCCACAATTGCCAGAATTTCAAATTCATAATCCGGAAAAGACTGAATCATACTGTGAATCCAGCTGGATACACCGCCGACCACATAAGGATAACATCCTTCCGCCACAACACAAATTTTCATTCTCGTCTCCTCCTTTCCCTTTCCGATATTCTCCGCTCCGGCTCATTATCCGCCGTAATAGTAAAGTTCCAGCTCCGGCTTCAGTTCCAGTATCAGCTGGGAACGCAGAGCCCTTATCAGCCACACATGTTCCTCCAGTTCCACGAACTCGCCCCCCTGCAGCGAAGTCAACACCTTATGATTCGTGCGAAGCAAAAACCATGCCTCCTTCTCCCAGTTCTCTATCTCCAGCGAAATTCGATTCTCCTGGCAGGTATCCTGATAATCCAGGGCCAGAAAACGCCGCACTCGCTCGTCACTCTCCGTCAGCGTGGTAGCGTCAAATGTCTGAAAGGGCTTCCAATACGTGTTGATATTACTGGAAAAATCATCATACAATACCTCCCAGTGAACTTCCTCCTCCCCCGGCCAGAAAACCCTCTCCAGATTCAGAACGATACTGGAATACCCTAAAGCTGTCTCCAGACTCTTTAAGCACAAATCCTGTGAAAAGGTATGGCTGTAACCATCCAGCACCCCTCCCTGCAATGTGATATTCTCGTTCACATAGGACAGCACAGGCTCTGTCTGCCCATAATCACAAATCACAGTACAAAGTCCGTCATAAGAATCGTACTGGGACAGCAGCTCTGTTATCTGCTTTACCTGCCTGGCGTCCGCCGCATCCTCTCTGCTCAGATACAGACTGGAATAAGAGCGCGTCAGTCCCGTATCCTTCAAAAAGGCGTCCATCCAGGCCGCCGCCTCCATAAGAGAGGTCCCATCCGCCCGGGGGAAAGAAACGCCCATCTCCCCATATCCCTCATTTACCTGCTTCAGGTAATAGATTAGCGTATCCTTTGAGGGCAGATTCTCGTCGGAAAAATCCATCTGTCCCGCCATCATAGCCGATATTCTGTAATCCGAATGCTCCGCAACAGAAACAAGACCGGGGCCCACAATATCACGCACCACCGCCAGCTGGTCTCTGGTATAGATTTTCTGCATATTTTCCCGGTTTTCCGACGCCAGCACCGGATACCCTGCCGTCACAAAATTCTGCGCGTTCACCACGGGATAAATAAGATAGGAATTCAATTCCTTCATCATAGCCGAGAGAAAACCCAGTCCTGTCAGCCCGGACATATAGTCTCCGTTCACCACAAAGATTTTGGCGTCCTTATAGGCCGCCCTCCAAATAAGCATCGGGAGCTCTTCGTTTTCAATCTCCTCATCCTGCATCAGCCCCGTCATATACACCTTCGTACCCGACGCCCCGACACACCATGGCACCAAAAGCTCCAAATCCTGCCTGTATTCATCCTTGGGCGTCTCTACCTCGTAAATACTCTCTCCGCCCAACAGGAAACCCTCGTATAAATGTACTCCCGTCAGCTCGGCCTCCTCCCGAAGCTCTCTGATTCCCAGAAGCTTACGAAGGGAAACGCTCTTTTCAAGCAATGCTGTCTCCGGCAGGTCACAAAATATCATAGGCACTCCCGCATCAGCCAAGGCCAAAAGTTCCGAAACCCCCGAAGCCTGAGTGAGCGCTGCCGAGTCCACAAGCATCACCTCCGGGCGTCGTTCCCCTGCCTGCTCCGGGGAGGGAATGCCGGCCGTTGTCAAAAGATTTCGCTTCGTATATTGGCACCACTGAGTTACAATCGAATGCAGGGGGCCCTCCTCCTGCCCCGTCACAAACAGAACGTAATCCCCTTCCTCAAAATCAAGAGGCGTCCTGCCATCCTGCCCTTTCCAGCTCTGAGCCTGTGTATACTGGGTGGTTCTGTCCTCCCAATCGGGATTGGTGTCATAATTGTTCAACCGCTCCTTTCCCACTCCCACAAAAAGGAACAGAAACACAATAACACCCATCATAGTCATAATTGTAAAATAATTCCGTATGGATACCATATTTGTCCGTGTCATTCCTTCATTTGCTCCTCATGCCATTTCCGACTATCTGATAATCGTAACCGTACCAATCCTATAGCCATATTTTTCCCTTTCCTGTTCGTTCGCCAGCTGCATCGGTGTTTCTGTCTCGGCGTCCTCTATCTGAAAGTACACGCTGTAGACGCCCTCGGGCAGACTGCTTAAGGAAAATTCAGTCCCGCAATCCGCCGTTTTGCCGGACTGCTCCCCGCCTGTCAGCAGACGCAGCTCATAATCCAGCGTTTTCCTTACCACAAGCTCTCCCTCTCCTCCACAGAGCGTTATGATTAAGAGCTTATCCGTATATACCGGGGCAAAACCTACATTCTGCAGGCGAACCGCCGCCAAAAGAGCGTCCTCCTTTCTATCATAGGATAATTCCGCCTCCCGTATCAGAATACGATATCCCAGATGCCTCTCTATATAACTGAGGCCATCCATCCCCTCATAGCATCCGGGGCTCCCCAGGATAGTTTTTTTCCATTTTTCATATATTTTGGCGTCATATTCCTTATTCAGATAAGTGACATGCATCCTTGCCAAATCCCTCAGGGCATTCTCAAAATCATTGTACGGGTTCTCCATCATGATTTCTCCCCCATTGGGCACCCATTTACACAACTCATCCTGAAACGCCAGCTCATCCTCACGACACCAGGGCTCATAATAGATAGCCTCCTCTGCGCTCTTTGTGCCGTAAGTTCCATAATCGCCTTCATTACCCATAATTCCGTCATTGTAGAGGCTAAGCCTCCTGGTCAGCGTTCCCTCCGCCGCCTCTCCTAAATCCGGATTTCGCAGCTCGGTGATTGTCCTCCACTGGCTGGGCATTCTCACCGCCAGATAATCCGAAGGGTCGCTGGCCTTTGCCAAAGCATCGGAAAGGCGCTTAAAATCCTCAATGGCCAAATATTTGGTGCCATTCATCTCTCCCCAGTTTCCGATAAACAAACCCTGTATGACAAAGACCTCCTGCTTATGCTTCTGCAATACCTCTCCCGCCTGACGAATATGCTCCAGAATAATTTCAATGCTTTGAGGCTCTCTCTGCTCGTTTTCTCCGTCCCAATCATACAGAAAGCGAATCAGATAATGCTTGCCCGTCTCCTCTAAGGCGGTAAATAATTCCTCCAGATGAACCAGTCCCCTTTCGGAAATAGCTCCCTGACTGTAATTCTGCAGATTAATCTGCACCATGGCAAGGGTCGTTTCCCTGTCGCCTGCGAATCTCTGACGCACCTGGGTTGTAAGATCCGTATCCTCATCCGTTATATAAAAACCATAGATATAGTAAAAGCCCCTGTCGTCATTATCCAGATATGCCGACGTCTCCGAAAACTCCGACGTACTTACCGTCACCTGCCAGTGACGGCTCTGAAGATAAAACTTACCTGCCAGGCCAAGCAGAAGAAACACTCCCGTCATAAGCAGAAAATAAACGATACAGGCGCCTGTTTTTTTTGCCATCCGATTTCCCCTTATCTGTCAATTACCAAATCAAATAGATTCCGGGGATTCTGATGAATATAGTAACACACAAAATCCTCGTCCTCATAAAATACTTCCATCTCCTGGGGATAAGCTCTCTCAAAAGCCTCGCACCATTCATATACTTTAGAAGACAACACCGTTCGGTTATCCAAATTGGAATATACCTCCTGCAATTTCGCATAAGCTATATTCCCCCGGGCCTGCTCTCTCGATATTTCAGATGTTGTAATATCAGGACACTGGCTCACAAAGGAGCTGTAAAAAGCAGGATATTTCTCCAGCGCCAGCCACTTGGGCCCGGCAAAGAAATGGCTCTGGGCATACTCCAACGGCTTTTTTTCCAGATAGATAAATATATGCTCCGTAGGAAGTCTGTATGGCTCCTCCTTACCCGCATTTAGCACAAAGGTATAAAGCTCCTCATGCCGCCCCCTCTGAATCACCTGATACAATTCATCCGTGGGACTGACAATCGTATAGCTGTTTTTCGGGAACGTATCCATAATGGAATCCGTGATTCTCACCGCCGCATTATAGCGGGTCAGCTCATAATATAAATAGCCGTGATAGCTTCCGCTTATCACCACGCCGAAAATTACGCCAAAACACCCGGCTACAGCCAGAAGCTCAGGCAGCAGCCTGACGCCTCGCTTTTCCGGCAGGCACAGCGCCAAATCCACCGGCGCCAGAACCGCCGCCAAAGCCAGAAAATGAATCGTGGTACAGAGTCTCGCTCCGGCTACCACCTCCGGCAATCCTGCCGTGGGCGCGCCATACAGAAACATAAAAAGGGTGGCCGCCAGCGTCAGAGAGATATATCCGTCCAGGAACCCCTTCGTCTCTCTGGAAGCGGAGCGTCCAAAAAAGCGAAACCCTATTCGGTAAAGCAGCCAGAGCACCGCCATAAATCCGGACGCCAGCAATATCACCAACGCCCTTTCCGGTGTATAAAGGGTGGCATAACCGCCGTAATAAATATCCCACATCATATCCCAGAGCGCCGCTCCAATCTTCTGCGCCGTATCCGAAAGCCTCTCCGTAAAGCTTCTCTCCGGCGCCGGCTGTCCGGATGAAATTCCCTCCGGCGTCTGAACCTGCTGCGGCTGCAGGGAAGCGGTATCCTCCGGCTGTGAAGGTACGGCCTCCGGCAGAGAATCGGCTTCGCCGGGCACAGGGTCCGCAAAAGGATCCGTTCCGCTGATAACTCCCAGCGCCCAGTCGATAGAGCCCTGAAAATCCTTTCCTTCCAAAAGCGCCCCGCACATGGGCACCATGGCAATCAATAGTCCCAGAATAACCGCCAGCACAAGGGGTACAAAATGTTTCTTGTTGAAAATCCGCGGCAGCAGAAATATCGCTACGGAAGCGCAGACAAAGAAAGCCATAATCGTCGTATAAAAATGAATGGATAAGGAGGCCGCCAGAGCCAGCGTAAATAACAGCAGATAATCCTCCATGACATATTTCTGCTCCATAAACGCCGCTTTTTTGATAAGCTTTCCGATTTTAAAATTATGCTCCGACGTATCCGTCTTTAAATATTTCACAAGATAAACGGCGCATACATACTGGGTAAACAGGCCAAACTCCTGGGGCAGCGTCCACTGCAGCCTGGACATACTGAACACCTGATTGATACAGGTTAAATCCAGAATCAGGAAAGCAATGATAATCAGAAACGGCGTGTATTTCCCATGAAGCAGCTCCCTTAAAAAGGCATACATTGCCACAATCAACGCTATGATATGAATCCCTGCCAGAAACATTTGTATGCTGTACACCTCTATGCCGAACAGGGTATGCAGCATATAAATAAAGCAATGCATAGCCTCCGGGTATACGCCGTCACTGAAAATATCCCCCTGAATCAGGCCGTAAATCCAGCTGTGATGCGTATACATATCTCCGAAGCCATAAGAATAATCCTGAAATGCGCCATAGGTAAAATATATCATGGCATATACCACAACTCCCAAAAGCAGCGCATGCTCCAGAAGCCTGGGTCTGGTATTGCGCCAGACCTCCACCGCCTTCCGCTTAAACCAGCGTCCCAGCCGCCCAAATAAGCGCAGCCCAAACAGCTTGACGCCGCATTCCCCGGTGACCAGTCTGGAGAAATTCGTCTTTGTCTCCGCATCTATCAGATGCATTCTGTATATGGCATAAAGAAAGATTCCAAGGAATACCGCTCTGACGGTCCATGCATTCAGAAGATGCAGCAGACCCAGTCCCAGCACAATGAGATTGACTACCAGAATCTGAGACACCGTACAAAAAAGGAAGCTAAAAAGCCTGCCCTTTCCCTTCAAATATCCCCTAAATACCACAGAGGGCCAAAGATACATGACCAGCAAATACGCAGTCAGCACCTTTCCGTATTCTATCGCCCAATATAAGCCTACCGGCATCTGTCTCACCTCCCTTTCTTCTCTTTTCCTCTCATCAGCCCTTCCTTAGGGCTGGAAAATCCGAATCAACTCCAGCGTCTCCTTGTCAATTACCACATCCGACTGCTTCGTCTGCTGCAGCGCCTCAAAAAACCGCTCTCTGTCACCTGCGGTAAAATAGAGCTTTAGTCTACAGGTGTGACTGGAAAGCTCCATGGGATAATTCTCCATGGCCCTGTCGCACCATTCGCCGCAGCGCTCATACTCTCTGCTGTCCAACAGCCGCATACAGATTGCCTCGTAATAATCCGCCCTCATAAGAGAAGGCTGCAGCTCATACAAAAGCTGGCATGCCTCGTCCATCTTCCACACATAATCCGTCTGTTCCATCCGGGTCAGAACATTTTGCATCAGGATAGGATTCATACTCTCTATCAGCGCCGAAGCATATGCACAGCGCTCCTCCGTATCATTCTGTCCCTCCTCATCTTTCATCTCCACATACAGCTTCTGGACATTGATACGGAAGCTGTTCAGCTCGTCTACCAGAACTGAGGCCGCATAATGAGAGGTCTCCGAATCCTCGCTGCCAAGCGCCATGGAGATAGCCCTGAGAGACGTGGTAATATCCCCCTTGATGACATTTAACATCAACCGGCGCAGACTGGACTTATCACTGACCGCAAGAGCCTCCTCTATAGGAGCTATATTCATCTCCCTCTCCTCATCCGCCTTCACAATGGATTCCTTTTTGTCCTTATTAAAGATGACGTCTGCCAGGTCCACAGGCTCTTTTAATACAAATCGGAACAAAAGCTGACCCAGGATAAAAAAGAGGGGAGCCACCACCGGGCAAAGCAGCATTGCCACGGCATTCATCACATACTGCATCCGCCCTTCTTTCTTACGGCCCCACACCATGCCATAGACAAAGTACAGAAGAGTTATCACAAAATTGATAAATAAGACCAGGAAAAAAATGCTCTCTTGCCTTGTCATGCCTCCAGCGCCTCCCTGATTTCCCCTTCAAAGCCCTGCTCTCTGAAACGCTTCAAAACAATGACGGCGTCCGTTGCGTTGGTATTGGACAACAAGACATACAAAAGCTTATCTTCCATCTCCCCGAGATAATCGGACTGCCTGAGCATTTTACTCAGTCTTACGCTGTTCTCCCTCGTAGGCGCCGCATTCAGGCAAATCAGGCTGCACTCGGTCAGTCCCTTTTCCTTCGCCTCCAGATGCGCTCTGGTCAAGCTGACAAAAGCCTCCTCCTCCAGAATGGATGTATCATCCACGTAGCGCTCCTCACGCAGCGCGTCCATATATCTGTCCGCACGCACCAGAGCGTCGCGCACCAACAGGCTGATAACGGAAAGCATATTCGCCTGGCTCATGGTCATACGGTCCCAGGAAAGTCCCCATACCATGATAATCAGCCGCAAAGACTCCTCCTCATAGATGGCGTTGGCCATCAAAGGATACCCCTTCTGCAGACCCTTATTGATATAAACTCTCTTCTCGTACAGTACTTCCGTAAGTCCCTCCAGTTCCTGATATTTCAGAGAATTCCCCATCTGCCTTGCGGTATCGGAGGTGGCGGAACACAATCTGGCGTAGGTATCATCCTTTACGGAATAAATAGCGATATCCCTACTGTGCAGCAGCCTGGACAACACATCCGCCGCATAGAATAATACCTCGTCAGGAGCGTATCTCCCCAGCGAAGAGGTGATATCATAAATTTTTCCGATACTGTCATTCTGATTGGCCAGCTGCGAAATCAACACATCCTTCATCCGAACATTCGTGGAATTGATATCCTGAATATCTCCCACCTGGTCCTCCAGATATTCTATCTCCTGCTCATTTTCCGCCTTAATCACCCGAAGCTGGTCTCTCATGTAGCCTACCACCAGCCCCAGAATAAACAGCTGGGCAATCCAGACATAGGTATTGTAATCCAGAAGCACATCAAAGCCGGAGCGGGAATACATCTGCCTGAATATATAGCCCGCCATGGCCAAAAGCGCCGAGAAGGTGGCCTGATGCTGTCCATATACAATGGCAAACAACAACACGTACAATAAATAAAAGTCCAAATTCTGAAAATATCTGCTGTCAGTCGCCCTGTTATTCAGCATAAAAAAGGGGACAAAACAAATCATATTCTCCAGAAACGGAACCAGTTTCTCAAAGGTAATACGGAAATGGCGGACAAACCGCACAAGGAAATTCACATCTTCGTCACTGGGATTCAGATAAACTCTTCTATGGTTACGCATATAGCCCACAATGCGCTCCACGATTTTCTCAGGGGTATAGACTACCCGCTGCCCGAATTCCTCCCGAAAGGCCTCGCTCGACAAAACCACTCTGTAGCTGCTGCCCACTGTATTATCCGTAATCGTCAGTAAATAGCCCAGCCGGCTGCTCACCAGTTTCGCCAGCTGCAGCTCTGTGACCACATTACCCGAGGAGAGATTGTAGAGCATTCTCTGATGAGACTCGCATGTCATGAGCCGGTAGATGTATTCCACCGCATCCGAAACAAACAGAGGCGCAAAGGAAATATTGGCATTTGCGGCAATATCTCCGGTTCGAAAACCCTCCATACACAATCTGCCGCAGGGCGTCTCCGCTTCCCACTTTTTTCTCGGAATACCGCAGAAATGGTCCAGCCTGGCCACCACCACATCCAGCCCCATCTGCTCGCTGTAATTAAAGCACAGCTGCTCCGCCTGCGCCAGTATCATAGAGCGGAAGCCCTTCGGACAGGTGGGCTCATCCTCCTCTATATCATTGGGATAGGAATTGCAATAGACCTCTTCACTGGACAGATAAACAAAACGGCCCTTTTTGTGAAGCGCATAAGCCATCAACATATTCAGAATACTGTTGGAATAATGAATGGACTCCCTGCGCGGGTCCGACCAGTTAAAAACAGAATCATAAGCGCCCAAACTCAGAATGACGTCCGGGTTCACGCTGTCAAACACATCATTTAAGCTATCGCTGTCATAAGTGAAGCGATAATATTCAAAGACCTTTCTGTCCTTTGCTTCCCTGTACTTACTGCCCGTCAGCACATATATGCGATGGCCTTCCTTGTGAAGCTTATCAATCATCGCCTTCATCAAATTGCCATCGCCGCCCACCAGCAAAATATCCATAATGCTCCCTTTCACCTTTGTTCTTCAACCATATGCAACAAACTAAGGAAGCGCTGATTGAATCAGCTCTTCCTTAGAGCCTCCGGCAGATGCACACGGATTTGCAGGAGAATTTGCCGCTTTGCGGCGCAAATCCGGTGCGGAAAACGTATTTATCAGCGTTTCCTTAAAAACGAATTATATCATATAAAACGAAAGGATACAACAAATTAATATTTCTACCTATCTTTCATTTTACAAAAACGCCTTACCGGCTTTAAAAGCATCTCCTTCTCTTCCCCGTTCATGCCAAAGAGCCACATGGAAAAGCCATATACCAGCACATAAATGAAAATCACCAGTATGAGCCGGGCTACAGAATCCACCTCCACCCACGCATGCAGGGCAATCCCTGCCGCAATCGGCAATATCAGTCCTTTCGCAACGCTCCCGATATGTTTCCAGAAACAGATGATATCCAGATTGCAGCGCAGGTGATAATAAATATTCATCACAATACCGTTGCACAGAAGAAAGGAGATAGCTGTGCCCACAGCGGCTCCCACGGCCCCGTAGCTTTTGCACAGCCAGACCGTCAGCGCCAGATTGATGACCGCCATCACCGAATACACAATACTCCTGAACCGATGTCTGTTCAGCGCCCTCTGTATTTCAATCCCCAAATCCTGTACCAGCGCAATGGAACCGGGCAGCAGCAAAAGCAAGGCAACCTCATAGGCTTCCTCATAGCCGGGGCCCGCCCAGAATTTCACGATAAAAGCCTCGCCCCAAAACACAAAGCCCGTACACAACAGTGCCAGAAGCATAAACTGTATTCTGCCTACCTTCACAAAAAGCTCCGTCAGGCGTTTCCTCTGCTCTTTCTCCTCCTCCCTGGTCTCCTCCACAATACGATGTATCCAGGGGGTGAACACTCCCGAAACCAACAAAAGCGCAGACACCACATAATTATATAAGGTAAAGCCGGCCGAATAAACGGCAACCGAGGATGTTCCGTGAAATCTGCCCAGCAGCAGCTTATCAATATTACCGTTTACCTGGTCGATAATCAGATTGATTGCGATAAATACGGTATAGATAAAAAGACTTTTAAAAATCCCTTCCTCAAAGCCATGAAACACAAAGCGATTTTTCAGAATAACAAAAACATAAAAGACATAGGCTGCATTGACTGCCAGAGACACCAGCAAGGTAATCAGCACCACCGACACCGATTTACCTCCCGCAAACAGCACCGGAATCGTGAGAAGCGGCGCCAGTACATTTTTCCCCATATCCAGTATCCTTAGTACGATAAACCGTTCATGAGCAGAGATAATGCTGGAGAACACGCTCGCCGGAAAACCAATTGCCATATGAAGGGTCAAAAGAAGCATCAAAATCCTTGCGATTCCATATTCCTGCTCCGTCAGCCCGGCGTCAAAAATCAGTTCCAAATGTTCTGTGACATACAGACCGCAAACCAGCGCAACCGCTCCGATAATGGTAAAAATAATCAGAAAAAGACCGTTTAATCTGGCTATGGAAGCCTCATCCCCCCTTTGCTTATACCGGGTATAATAACGGATATACCCACTGTTAAAGCCCAGGCTGAGTATGGAGAGCATATATGCCGTTGACCATGCCGTATTATACAGCCCATATTCACTTTGTCCCAACTGCCGAATCATAATCGGCGTATAGGTCAGCACCAGCAGCATACCCAGAACCATCTGTACAAAGGACAACACGGCTCCTGCCTGAATCTGGTCTGTTTTTTCTCTATGCCGTACCATAAACTGCCTGTTTCCTCTCTATCATACGAATCCTCCCTGTCAGAGCAGCTTGCTGCAATGACACCGCTTTATAGGTTCTTCTCTCGCTACAGACGAGATTTAAGCGCCACATACATACTGCAGAACTTTGCCAGAAGAACGGGACTCAGGCGGAATAAGAATACCGCTCCCCGCCGATACATAGAATCCTTTACGGCTCCCGCCATCTCTTTTTCGAAAACCCCCGATACTTCATTCCATTCTTTGATACAATTTCGTCTGCCATATCGATTCATTCTCTCAAACAGCATACAGCAGGCCTCTATCAGCAAGCCTCCCGCATCCCCGGCAAGCTGCGGGTAGCTCTCCTCCATCAACGCTTTCCCTGCATATCGGGCCTCCAAAAGCTGCATATGCGCCTGAATCGTCTGAGAATTACAGGTATTGCCCTCTCTAAAATAATAATGATACACCGGACAGTCAATAACCGTACAGCTTCCCGCCTCCCGCAGCAGAAAAGGCATCATCCACGCGTCCTCATAAATCTTGTTTTCGGGGAACCGGAGCTTTTCGAATACACTTCTGTGAAATAAACGACACCACAGATGGTCGTCCCCACGGCAGCCCCGGTATTCATACGCCATCAGTTCCTCCCCCCGAAAGGTTCCCTCCGTGAAATGAATCCGCTGCTTCTTTACCTTTTTGCCTGCGTAACGGTAACAGTAATAGGCTCCCATGCTGACTGCCGTACTTGCCTTCAGCGCCGCCTGCAGCAGAAACTCTATCGCATTTTCCTCCATCCGGTCGTCGCTGTCCACAAAATATATCCACTCTCCCTTCGCCTCGTCCAGCCCGGTGTTTCTGGCGCAGGAAATACCGCCGCCCTCCCGGCATATCAGGCGAATCCGGGAATCCCTTTTCTGGAAATCCTTTATAATCCCGAGACTCTTATCCTGAGAGCCTCCGTCAATCACCACGATATCCAGCTTCTGATGCGTCTGTGCCGTTATCGAATGCAGACATCTCTCCAAATATTCCTCCACATTGTACACAAGCACAATGATGCTGACGCATATTTCTTTCCTGTCCTCCATAAAGTGTTTCACCTTTCAAATAATCTCATTTCTTCCACAAGCTCTGCCCGCTCTCCCGCTTTTCGCAGGATTCCTCTCAGAGACGCCCTGTTAAGCCTCCGGTTATTCTTCAGAAAGACAAACAGGGTTTTCATCCATAATGTGGGCCATTTATATGGTTTTGCGCTCTCCCCGGGATAATTGATTCTCATCTGATGATGAAACTCCCTGAAATATCCTGCAAGGCTTTTTTCCCGAAGGGCTACCATTCTGTCCCTGTCGCCGGCGGAGCCTCCGAACTCCCCTGCCTCCATAATTTCCGTCAGCAGTCTCTCTCCATACCCTTCCGAAAACCGCTCCTTAAGCGAGCTTCCTTCCCGTCCCTTCCCGGCCGGATACACCTTATTCCTTTTAAGCCCCAGATATCTCTCACACACAAGCGTCACCGCCTCTGCGAAGCCTTCCAGGCCGCAATCCCGGGCCAGCTGCCTAAACTCGGCTGCCGTCTCCTTCTCCCTTACCCCGTTCCAGAATACCACCCAGTCGCACAAAAGCCTCAGACCGAACCCGGCGCGCAGGAAATGATGAAGCATATGCAGCAGAAGCGAAAGCGCCTGATGGGCGTCCCTGGGAACCGGCAGCGCAACACCCATAACCTCCCGCCGACATCTCTCTTCCAGAAAGACCGGCGTCAGCTCCTCCAGCTTCCGGTTCAGTTCCCCGCTGTCAAAGGCCTCCGCCAATCGGATATGAAGCTCCACATCGATGCCCTTCTCATTGCTGCAGCATATATGATGGCTGGCATGCTCCTCTTCCTTCCTATGCCACCCCTCCTTCTGTAAGAGGGAAAGCGCCTCCAGGGCTGACTCTCTGTCCCGAAAACACAAATCAATATCCCCCGACTTTCTGTATTCCGGCACAGGATACCAGGCTGCGACTCCGCTGCCCTTTAATACAAGCACCGGTATGTCCGCCCTTTCCAGGATATCTATAAGCTGCCGGCTCAGAAAGAGCAGGCGGTAGCTCTGCCTTACCGTACTTGCCGCCACACGCTGCAGCCTGTCTCTCTCCTTCTCTCCCAGACAGGCTTGTCCCTCCAGCACATCATAAACAAGGGCAAGCACCCTGTGTCTTTCCGCCAGCTCCCATATACCGTTTATATCCGCTCCGGTCAAAAGCTCCTGCTCCTTTTCGGAAAGCCCGGAAGCTGTCAGCGCCCTTTTCACCAACAGACAAAGCCATTTCGTATTCCCATCCAATTTTACATTCATCACACACTACCTTCTCACGCTACCCAGATATAGCTTATCCTCTGTATACGGATTCGCAAAAAAAATTTCTCTTCCGTCCCGGCTGCGCTTTATCTGCAGATACAGCGCTTCCTTTTCCTTCAGCGAAACTCCTTTGATGGGAAACACAAATTTCCCTTTCTCTGAGCCGGGCAACTCGCAAAGCTCCGGGGAGCCGAAAAGCTCCAGCTGTCTGACATGATTCGTATCATCCTTAAGATACAGAAAAAAAGAAACCGGCTCACAGCCACAGGCAAAGCCGATATTTTCTATCTCCAGCTCCAGACAAAAGCCCTTTCTTCCCCCATCCTGCAGGCGACATTCCCGAAGCACATAGCAGTAGCCCAGCCGAAGCCCGATATAATCGTAAAGGCTTACGCCCTCCCAGAGCGTCTCCTTCCATTGGTTCAACCTTTTCTCATCATGCACACAGTTCAGATAGCTGACCTGAAGCTCCCGCAGCTGCCTTATGGTTTCCGAAGCCTTTAAAGGTCTGTATGCCCAGACCACCTCTCCTCCCATCGGCACTTTTGCGCTCAGAGGCGCCATAAATTTTACCTCTTCCTCAGAACTCCAGGGCTCCTCCCAGCCCGGCTGGGGACACTCTCCCTCGGCAAAGGTTCCCATATGGGATTTCGACGCAAGCATCGCATCATTATAAAAACCGATACAGGCCTTTCCTTTTCCCACAAAAATCTCCTTTGTTCCGGGCAGCTTTCCTTTTACCTGCCGATACTGTACAGGCCTGCGGAAGGCAAGCCTCACAAGGCCTTGCGTCTCCTTCTGAAAAAGAGCCGTCAGCTGTTTTAAATGCCCCTTGGTGAGATATTTGGAGCTGTGCATCTCCCCCCAGCTGCCGATAAACAACCCCTGATGCACCAATATATGCTCTTTGTTTTCCAAAAGCAGAGGCGCCAGCTGTCTCATATGCTGCTGCACAAGCGAAAAGGAAGATGGCTCTCTCTCCATCCCCCTGCCTTTTGTATCATAAGTTATGCGCACAATCATCTCCAGCTTCTGTTCGGCAAAGCATGAAAAAATCTGCTGCACCGCCTCCAACGCCGCCTCATCCAAAGCTCTCTCACTGTAAAAACCAATATCCAGCAATACCAGCGCTATCGTCTCGTTTTCATAACACACCGGCAACAGAAAATCCTCGCTGCTTCCCAGTTCATAGGTATAAATGTGATACCAGCCCCGGCCGGGATTGTAAACAGGTGCAAGTCTTTCCTGAAATACCGGAGCCAAAAGCAAATTGCGCCTTTTGCTAATAATAAATTTCATCTTTTTTTACTCCCGCCTTCTTCTGAAGAACCCTCAGCCTGAAAACCACGGCAAAGATAGACAGAACCATACGAAACATATAAATGAAGGGCTTGAGTCCCGAATGCATACTGGTGCCGAAGCTGCGACAGTGCATCACGGCAGGTATCTCCCTGATGCGATATTCCAATATCAGCATCTGAATAATCATATTCGCATCGGGATACATATCGTCAAAATGGCCAAATTTGGAATAATACAGCACCGCCCTGCCGCTGAGCCCCTGAAGTCCCGTAGTCGGGTCGGCAATCCTCCTGCCCGTAAATAATTTAATCAAAAAACGGAACAGGCTGTAAGCCACCTTCTTGGTAAACGGCACAGGGAAATCGCTGCTTTCCTTCATAAAGCGGGAACCCAGTACAATGTCAGGACAGACGCCGTCCTCATCGGGCGTTTTAAGCTCCTGATACAGTTTCACAATATTACAGATATCATGCTGGCCGTCCGCGTCCATCTGAATGACATATTTATATTTTCTGCGGATAGCGTATTTATAACCCAACTGAATCGCACTTCCATAGCCCAGATTAAATACGTTTGTGACCAAAGCATAATCCTTTTTCTTGACAATCCAGTTCGTCGAATCCGAAGAGGCGTCATTAATGACAAGCACATCCGCTATCCGTATAATGCCCTGAGCCTCCAGCTGCTCCAGCACAGGCAGAATATTCTTCTCCTCATTATAGGCAGGCATTATAATCAACAGATCCTTTTCTCCGGTATGCTTCATGCTTATCCTCTCCCATTCCTTATAACAATTCCATAAGTAAGGCGACATCCTTCTCGTATGAGGTTCTCTTCTTTGCGGCCTCCTCTGCGAGCCTGTTCCCCTTTTGAGGATTCTGTATCAGAGAAATCAGCTCGTCTCTGAGCGCCTCCTCCTTAAGCTCACATATGATACCGTCTACATTGTGCTCCACCTGTTGTCTGTTCCCCGTGCAGTCCGAGACGATGATTCTGCAGCCCAGAATCTGTGCCTCCTGTATCGCTATGCTTTTCCCTTCAAAAAGCGTTGCATGTACATAATAATCTGTCTGCCGATAATAGGGATAGGGATTGCTTACCGCCCCCAGAAGCACGAAATCCTCCTTTAGTCCCAGACTCTCTATCAGCTGCTCTAAGCTCTTACGCTCTTCGCCCTCCCCGCAGACATACCACCTTGCTCTGATTCCCGCATCCTTTAAAAGCTTCATGGTACGGATTGCAGTGGGATAGGATTTTTGCTTGTTTAAGCGGCCCACCGTCAGAATGCGAATACCGTCAAAGGCATCGGTAAAACCTCCCGGCAGGGAAGCCTTTTGCAAAATCGATTCACTGTCCACAATATTATGAAAAACTTCCGTCCTGTCGGCACACTCGGGATACGCCTTCAAAAATCCCTGCTTTGTCTCCTCCGAAATGGGAAACAGCCTGTCAAAGCCCACATAACAATCCTTGTCTAAAGCTCTGGTATAACCGGCATATTCATAATCAATATGAATAAAAGCCGCCTTTTTACGGGCCTTCACATGGTCCGATATATAATAGGCCGAGCCTCCCTCAATATAGGCCACCGCCAAATCATACTCTTTCTCAAAACGCTCCGCTCCGTCCGACAGCACTCTCCACATCAATTTGTCCGTCATCACGCGCCCCTTCCTGAGCATTCGCCACAGGTTCCTGCACAGATAGGGAAATAGCCGAAGCATTGTACCTCTTCTCAAGCCACAGGTACAGACCCTTCGAAGCATATGTAAACGGCCTCTTTTCGCCAGCACGGAAACCGGGCTGAAGTGCGGATTCAGTAAATGCACATGCTCCGGCAGCTGTTCTATCAATTCTCCCTGTCCCATCAGTACAAACAGGTCAACCTCGTATGCCTCTCCCCGAAACTGTTTCAAGAGCTCCAAAAGAGCCGTCTCAGCTCCTGCACGCCCCAGGGTGTTTATTACAAATAAGATACTTTTAGTCATTTCCTGCCTGTTCCTTTATATCAGCAATTTCCTGAAGGATTCTTTCGTTTTCCTGGTTCAGCAGAGATACCTGCATGGCCAGCTCCTGGGTTTTCATCACCAGAACCGATATCACCTTGGTAACCTTAAATATCAAAAAGATTAGTATCAGCCCGTAAATGATTCCTGCCGCCCAGACTGTCTGCAGCTTTGGCACCGCCAAAAGGACTACTCCCAGGATTAGAAACACCAGCGCAATCCACATCCATATCATACCAAAGCTTTCATTCATCCTCTTCCTTGCATATGCACAAAAGTCCAGGACAAAGAGAGCTATTGCCAGTACAATCATGGCAATTCCAACAATCATCAAAGCATCATTCATAGGCTCCCTCACATTCTCCCGTTTTGCGGTATCTTAAGGCGGCTTCCTGCTCCTTCAGCTTCTGTAAAAATTCTTCCACATCCGCCAGCGCCTGTTCTACAGATATACCATAGCGCTCATGCATCTGCTGCGCTACCGCCGTTCTTTCCCCCAGCAGGAAATACTGCTCCAGAATAAAAGCCCCGCTTTCGTTCATACAAATCGGCTCACGGTAACAGTCGCCATCCTGTTCCATATCCAACAGCCAGTATTGTCCCGCTGCATATCTGAGCTGATATCTGTCCGCATTCTTCATAGTCAACCCTGAAACCTTTTACCGTTTCACCCCTCGCCCTTTCGGTTCCTTGTCTGTTGCATGTTAGTTTTGCGCCAACGGCGCTTATTTATAGTACAAATGTACCATATTTATTGACTTATGTCAATTGTTTGGGCATCTGATTCACTTCTCCAGAATCTGTCAGTTATCCTTCGACAATCAGGTATCTGCCATCCCCTATCTCAAAGACCTCCCTGGCCTCCAGAAGTTCTTCCCCGGAGGCGTCCTCCGTGTCGATACCCTCCTCCTCAAAAAAGGCGGCCACCTCCTTCACAGAGTCCACTACGACCGCCATACAGTCCTCCAGGAATTCCTCTGCCTCCGACAGACTTTCGGCCACCGGTTCCGGAAACAACTGAAGTTGCTTATCCAAAAAACATTTTAAAACCCTATCGTCAAATTCCTGCATATCCCAAACCTCCCGCCATGCTTTTCAACTCCTGATAAAGCCTCCCCACAGGCAGCCCTACCACATTATTATAATCTCCCTGGATCCCTTTGATATAACGGGCAAAAATACCCTGAATGCCATAAGCTCCGGCCTTATCCATGGGCTCCAGGGTATCCACATAGTCCCTGATTTCCTCATCTGTCACAGGATAGAATTCCACCGTGGTCACCTCATGAAAAACGCTTTCCCTGCAAACCTGCCCCCGCAAAAGCAGCGCAATGCCCGTATAGACCTGATGCTTTCTTCCCTGCAGGCGCTTGAGCATATCGCAGGCTTCTCTTTTATCCCCGGGCTTTCCCAGTATCCGCCCGTCGCATATCACCACCGTATCTGCGCCGATAACCAGATAGGGCTCCTTCTCCAGCTCCTGTGCCGACAGGCTTTCGGCCACTGTCTTTGCCTTTAGCATAGAAAGCCGCTCTACTGCCTCCGAGGGCTGCGAAGAGGTGATGGTTTCCTCCGCATTGCTGACGCGTATCTCAAATTCCAGTCCTATCTGCCGTAAAAGCTCCCTCCTTCTGGGAGAGGCAGACGCCAATAGTATCTTCATATCAATTCTCCTGATGCGTCTTGGGAATAAACGTGCGCCCTACGGTCACAGGCACAGCCGCAGCCTTCGCCTTCTCTATGGCCTCCATGCAAAAAACATCCTGGGCAAGCACAAGCTTTTTGCCTCTGCGGTCCACCTTCTCATAGGTGCCGTCCGGCTGCAGCACAGCCGCCTTTGCCGTATCCGAAAGCTGTACCTTAAGGACATGCAAAAGCTCCTCCTTAAGCTCCTCCTTATCTACAGGAAACAGGATTTCCACCCGGCGCTCCAGATTTCTGGGCATCCAGTCCGCGCTGCCGCAGTAAATTTCGTATTGCTCGTCATTCTCAAAATAAAAGATGCGGCTGTGCTCCAAAAAATTGCCCACAAGGGAGCGCACCGTGATATTTTCACTGACTCCCGGAATGCCTACCTTCAGACAACAGATTCCTCTGACAATCAGGTCTATCTTTACCCCGGCGGCACTTGCCTCATACAGCGCGGCGATAATATCCTTGTCACAGAGCGAGTTCATCTTGGCAATAATATGGGCGGGCCTTCCCTCCTTTGCATATTTTTCCTCCCGGCGAATCAGATACAAAAACTTATCCTTCAGCCATAGAGGGGCAACCGCCAGTTTATTCCAGAACAAGGGCTCCGAATAGCCGGAAAGCATGTTAAACACCGCTGTGGCGTCCTCTCCGATGGTCTCGGAGCAGGTAAACATACCGATATCCGTATAGAGCTTGGCCGTGGCGTCATTATAATTACCGGTGCCCAGATGCACATAACGCCGGATGCCTTCCTCCTCCCTGCGCACTACCAGCGTAATCTTGGAATGGGTCTTTAAGCCCACCAGCCCGTAAATTACATGACAACCCGCCTTCTCCAGCATTCTGGCCCAGACAATATTATTTTCCTCGTCAAACCTGGCCTTCAGCTCGACCAGCACCGTTACCTGCTTTCCGTTTTCCGCCGCCTGCGCCAGCGCGGCGATAATCGGAGAATTACCACTCACTCTGTACAGGGTCTGTTTAATGGCCAGCACCTGAGGGTCCTTTGCCGACTGACGAATAAAATCCACCACCGGCGTAAAGGTCTGATAAGGATGCTGCAGCAAAATATCTCCCTTTCGTATGGCCTCGAATATATCGCAGCCCGCCGGAAGCTCCGGTACCTGCTGGGGCTCATATTTCGGCGTCTTTAAGTGCGCAAAACCCTCCAGACCATACAGCTTCATCAGCACCGTCAAATCCAGCGGCCCGTCTATGGAATAGATATTCTCCTCCTCTATCGGCAGCTCCTTTTTCAAAAATTTTAACAGTCTTTTATCGATTCCCTGTTTTACCTCGAGACGTATAGCCTCCCCCCACTGACGCTTTTTAATCTGTTTTTCAATCTCCTTTAACAGGTCGGCAGCCTCTTCCTCCTCTATGGTCAGGTCGGCGTTTCGCATAATTCGGAACGGATGAGCACATATAATATCATAGTTCAAAAATAGCTTGTCGATATTTCGCTCGATAATCTCCTCCAGCAGGATAATCTTGCGCATCCCCTCCTGAGAAGGCAGCTCCACAATACGGCTGAGCACGCTGGGCACCTGTACCGTCGCAAACTCTAATTCCTTATCGTCTTTTTTTCTGCGCACCATGGCGCCGATATTGAGAGACCTATTGCGAATCAGCGGAAAAGGCCTGGAAGAGTCCACAGCCATGGGCGTCAACACGGGATATACATTCTCCTCAAAATAGCGGTCCACAAACGCCGCCTCCTCCTTGGAAAGCTGCTCATGCCCTTTTAGTACCACCAGGCCGTTCTGCTCCATCAAAGGCAATAGAGAACGGTTATAGGTGGAATACTGCAAATCCACCAGATGATGAATCGCCTCGTGAAGGGCTTTCAGCTGCTCCGTGGGCGTCATACCGGAGATGTCCTTTTTCTCATAGCCCGCATTTACCATATCCTTCAGAGAAGCCACCCGAATCATAAAAAATTCATCCAGATTTGAGGCGGTAATGCTTAAGAATTTAAGTCGCTCAAACAGAGGAATCTTTTTATCCCTGGCCTCATTTAACACGCGATGGTCAAACTGCAGCCAGCTCAATTCTCTGTTGGTATAATATTGGGGGTTTTTGAATTCGTTCATAGGCCTGACCCACCTTTCTTAAAAAATTTTTTTCGTCTTTAAAATAGGTTCCACACTGAACACCTCCTGGAAGAAATCGGCGTTTATTCCAAAAAAGCCTTTCTCCAGAGCCACATCCTCCTGGGTATCAATGGTCAGTATCAGCTTATTATCCTGCAGCGACGCCTTTAAGCCCTTCAGCTTCTGCTTATGGCTGCGGTCTAAGCTGTTGGCCAGACGCATAATCGCCGTCAGCTTTGCCACCGTCAGATACCGGGTATGCTCGGGCATCTTTTCCGCCGTCTGTCGATAAAAATCATTGTATACAAAGGGGCTGTGATTGAATTTCACGATATTGGCCACAATCTCCCTCTCCCCATGGGAAAGCCCGATAATCTCCGTGGCCATGATAATATCGTAGGAGGTCTCTCCGATATTAATCATACTGATATATTTGCCGCAGTCATGAAGCATTGCCGCAATCTGTAAATACAATCGCTCTCTTTTGCCCATGCCGTGAAGCTTTTTCATGCTGTCAAAAATGGTAGTGGTAATATTTTCCAGCGTTTCCGCCCGCTTGCGGCTCCCCATATAACGCTTGCTGATATTCAATGCACAGGCGATAATATCCTTCTCAAAATCATGCTCGCCCCGAAACATCTTAATTTCCTCCGCATACTCGTAAGCCATACCGTCACAGAGGCTCACCCCGGGCACCCATATCTGGGAAGCGCCCATCAGCTTCGCAATTCTGTGGGTCAGTATTGCGCTTATCAATACCAGTGGGATCTTCTCCTCCGAGACCTTCAACTGCTTTGCGGCCTCCGTCCGGTTTTTGGTTCGCAGAATCTGCATCAGCTCCTCAAAATCCTCCGCTCCGATGGTGGATTTGCGCCCCTCCTTCTCCGTACGGCGCAATACCCAGGAAGAGATATAATCGTCTATGATAATAATATTCTTGATTTCCCGTTCCTTTAGATACAGTTTTTTATAGACGGACAGCTGGGCGGTGGCCATCTCATCAATCAACTCCTCCGTCTGATGGCTGCCCGCATTCAGATGGGTCAACATTTCCTGTAAACGCAGTACGCCCAGCCGGAGATTCTGAGTGGAAACCAACGTGTCGTTGTCAAAGAGAGAAATCTGGATGCTTCCCCCGCCGATATCTACGATGGCCGTCTTTTCCTCGATGATTTTGCGGAAGCTCTCTCCTTTCGCCGCCACTGATTTGTAATCCAAAAAACGCTGTTCCGAATTACTCAGCACCTTGATAAAGACTCCTGTCCTCTGGGCAATCTGATCCTGCAGAATCGTTGTGTTCCTGGTCTCACGGATAGCGCTGGTCCCGTAGGCCCGATAGTCGTCCACCTGATAGGAATTCATGACAGAACGAAATTCCGCTAGCGTCCGGCTCAGCTCATCTATCTTCTCATTGCTGATTTTTCCATGGGCGTAGGTATCGCTTCCCAAATCCAGCCTCCTGGAGACACTGTCTATCTCCCGGATGTTATTTTTCCCTGAGAATTCAAAAATTTTCATTGTGAGTTCAAAGCTGCCCACATCAATCGCCGCAAAGGTTTTTACACTCATGCCGCTTCCTCCCTTCCCTGGCTTTACAGCCGTTTTTTTATCCCTGTCGGCGGCTGTTCCAAAGCCGCCTCGTATTACAATCTGCCCAGCAGATAATCCACAAACTGGCTTGCCGTGCGTCCGGTAAGCCCTCCGTGGCTCAGTTCCCACTGATTCGCTTCCAAAAGCAGCTCCTCCTTTGGCATTTCAATTCCCGCCCTTTCGGCCAGCATCTTCACAATATTCTGGAATTCCTTTTTGTCAGGGGCCCCAAAATAAATTGTAACCCCGAAGCGGTATGCCAAAGACAGCTTCTCCTGCACGGTGTCGCCGGTGTGCATATCCTCTCTGACGTCCTCTTTATCGCCATAGCTTTCCCGAATCAGATGACGGCGGTTGGAGGTGGCATAAATCAGCACATTATCCGGGCGCTTCTCCAGCCCGCCCTCGATAACTGCCTTTAAATATTTATATTCAATCTCAAACTCCTCAAAGCTTAAATCATCCATATAAATAATAAACCGGTAATTACGGTTTTTAATCTGGCTGATAACCTCGTTTAAATCCTGAAACTGATGCTTATATACTTCAATGATTCGCAGACCCTGTTCATAATATTCATTGGCAACCGCCTTGATACAGGAAGATTTTCCTGTTCCCGCATCGCCAAAAAGCAGACAGTTATTCGCTCTTCTGCCCTGTACGAAAGCATCCGTATTGTCCCTAAGCTTTCTCTTTTGAAGCTCATAGCCCACCAAATCGTCAAAGTATACATGGGCAATATTCAAAATGGGCTCAATACGCACGCCGGCCTCGTCATGCACCACCCGAAAGGATTTATGCAGACCGAATTTCCCCACGCCGTATTCCTTATAAAAGGCAGTGAGCGTAGCCTTCATCTCCTCCGGCGTATGGTCGGCGCAGAATTTCTCCGCCAGCTCACAGATACGCGTACAGATACGGGTATTATATACCTTGCTCTCCAGAGAGCTTCTCTCATAATGCTCTGTCAGCGCAAATTCCTTTACGCTCAGCTTTTTTGCCATATCCGCAAAATCATAATCGTAAAACTCTTTAAAAATCTCTATATCATGCAATGCCGCCTGATTGATGCTGCCCTGAATCTCTCCTCTGATTTCACAGCCGCAGCTGTAGCTGTTCTCATTGCTCACCAGAAGATGCGCCAGATAGCAATGCCACAGATTCCCATAGAAGCCATAATTCCCGGCCAGCTCAATCAGCCGGTGAATACAGTCATAAAACAGATGAACCTTGTCCTCCCTGTTATAATATTCATCCTCATAATGACTCATCAGCCAGGCAAGGTCATAAAAAAGCGCGCCGTCCTGAAAATTTTTATATACAATCAGTTCCTGTTCTCTCATGTTTACCTCATTCTAATAATTCCCGAGTACCTTCATATTTCTGGATTCCTCCCGAAGTCCCCGCAATGCGTTTTTTACCGCACTGTCCGCCAGATTCCCGTCAAAATCAATAAAGAAACGGTATTCCCAGCTGCGTCCCTCAATCGGACGGCTCTCTATTTTGGTCATATTCAAATTGTTGTAGATAAAATGTGAGAGCATATGATACAGGGAGCCGCTCTCGTTGGATACCTCGAAGCAGATGCTGATTTTATCGGCGTCCTTCCTGAATATTTTCTGATTTGTGACTATGATAAAGCGGGTGGAATTACCGTCAAACTGATTGACGCCCTTTTTCAATATCTCGAGCCCGTAAACATCCGCCGCCTGAGCGCTGGCAATGGCCGCTATGGTCCTGTCTCCCCCCTGCGCCACCTTTTGGGCGGCAAAGGCATTGTTCTGCATACTAATCTGTTTCCAGTCATAATCCGAAAGAAATCTTGCGCTCTGCATCAGAGACTGGGGATGGGAATATACGGTCTCAATATCGGAAAGCCGGGCGCCTGGCAACGCCATAAGACAATGCTCCACCTTGATTACCTGCTCTCCTACAATATAATTTTCAAACTCCACCAGAAGGTCATATATCTCACTGACAATGCCTGCCGTGGAATTCTCGATGGGAAGAACCGCAAAGTCCGCAGAGCCCTCCTCAATGGCTCCCATGGCATCCCGGAAGCTGTCCACATGAAAGCTGTCTATGGAGTCGGTAAAATACTGCTGCATGGCTGCCTGGGAATAAGAACCCTCCGCTCCCTGAAAAACCACTCTGGCCTTTCTCGTATCCAGCTCTTCCACCCGGATAAACGGCAGCTTTCCCTCACCCTTATTGGCCGTAAGAAGCTGATACTGAAGCTTCCGGCTCATAGACATAATCTGCTCAAAAAGCTCCTCTATGCCATGGCTGTTAAAGTCATTATGGGTAAGGCTCTTCACAGAGGCCAGCTTCTCCTGCTCTCTGACTCTGTCAAAGACCTTCTTTCCGGTTTTTATTTTATATTCAGCCACCTGTCTGCTGATATCCATTCTCTTTTCATACAATTCCACAATCTGATTGTCAATTTCATCAATCTGCTGCCGTAATTCCAGTAAATCCATATTTTCTCTCTTTCCGCCGCTTCCGCGGCTTTCGTCTGTGCAATGGGCATAAAATGCATCGCCGTATGGCCTTCTGCATTCCGTATCATTATATTATCTCAAAACTTGCTTGATAGCAAGTAAAAAGCAATGTATACTTAATGTATCGCTTTTTGCGTACCAAACAGTATGATATTGATATATAAAAGGAGAACTTGCCATGCAGAACAAAAAAAACCTTCTATACGCAACAGGAATCCTTATCGCTGCGGTCACAGCGTTGACCCTTCTGGCCGTCTATCACTTCCTTGAGCGTATTCCTCAGAATCCGCCGGACACCGTGGGCAACACCGCCGGTAACATTAATAATTCCGGGCTTTTCTGTGAACACCGGGACACGGTTTACTTTTCCAACAGCTTCGACGGCGGCTGTCTATATGCCATGGACCCTACGGAGGGAAATATTCGCAAAATCAGCGATGTGATTATCTGTAATCTGCTTGCCGGCGGCGACTATCTGTATTACTTTCAATTAGGCTCGAACAACGCCGATAATTTTGCCGCCGTCGTCTCTGACAGGGGCTTTAACCGCAACAGCCTGACGGGCAAGAATCAATCGGGCCTCACCAGAGACGTCATAACCAGCGCCCAGCTGGTAGGCAATTACCTCTATTTATTAGCCAGTACAAACGACGGGCCGTTATTTTATAAGATGAAAACGGACCGCTCCGATAAGACGGATTTGGCCAATTACCCGATTAACCCCGCCTGTGCCTTAAACGGCGTTATCTATTACAGCGACGCCCGGGAAAATCACGCCTTATTTGCCCTGGACACCTCCGATGATGTACTCTCAACTGTCTATAACGGCACTCTCTGGAATCCTGTAATCTATGAAGATTATGTTTACTATATGGATGTAGCCAACAACTATCGGCTCTGCCGGTATTCCCTGAGCGAAGAACAGGAGGAGGTACTGACCGATGACCGGGTGGACTGCTTCAACATAGGAAGCGGTTACATCTATTATCAGAAAAACGGCGCCGATGCACAGCTGAAATGCATGCGCATGGACGGCACCGACGAAACTGTGATTGCCCAGGGCAATTATACCCATATCAATATGACTTCCCAATATGTCTATTTCCAGGAATTCGGAAATGATACAACGATGTACCACAGCGCTATCGGAAGCGCCGGTTACGAGCTCTTTGCTGCCGCCCGGGAGGCGGCCCCGAACAGTCAGGAGGAGGAAGCTGCCCCTTAGGCTCACTCCTCTATATGGTCCAGCCCCTGACTCAGAATCGTTACAATATGCGAGTCGGCCGGCGCATAAAATATGGTCTTGCCCTCCCTCCTGTTTTTCACCAGACCCATCTGCTTTAATACCCGCAGCTGATGGGAAATGGCGGACTGAGACATACCCAGCAGGGAGGAAATATCATACACGCACATTTCGGAACATAAAAGCACATACAATATCTTCAGACGGGTGGAATCCCCGAATACCTTATAGAAATCCGCCAACTCCTGCATTTCCTCTTCCGGCGGCATTTCCCTTTCCACCCGCTGAATAACTCCCTCCTCCAGATAGATATACTTTCTTTCTTCCATATCGATACCTCTCTGCGTGTTTTCGCACGCCTTGATGCGCTGTGACGCACATCGGTTCTACAATTTCTACAATTGATTTGCTTCTTACGTCTCCTCCGGCAAAGCCTCCAAAAGCTGTAGCACCGTCTTATGCAGAACAGGATGCCTGAGATTCGGCGCAAGCTGCGACAAGGGCTTTAATACAAAACTGCGGTTCTCCATATCCACATGAGGAATCACCAGCCGCTCATCCTCATATACCAGCTTGTCATAAAACAGAATATCCAAATCCAGCGTACGAGGACCCCAGCGCACCAGGCGCTCTCTCCCCGCAGCCGCCTCAATCTCATGTAAAAGCTCCAAAAGCTCTCCGGGAGAAAGCAGCGTCCAAAGGCCAATCGCACCATTCAAAAAATCCTCCTGCTCCACCCCGCCGTAAGGCTTCGTCACGAAAAGGTCGGAGGAAACCACCTGCCGAATCAGCCTGTTCTCCGAAAGCTTCTGCACCGCTCCCTCAATATTTACTCTGCGGTCGCCCATATTAGAGCCTACCGACAGATATACCTGATGCCAGCCTCTGTGTATCTTCACCGAAACGCAGCCGAAGGGAAGCTCTATTGGCGCCTGAGGCTTGCGAATCTCCAAGTCAATCTCCTTTATTAAAGGATAATTTAACAAAATTTCCTGTGCCAGCCTTTCAGCCACAGCCTCCAGCAGGCTGCAGGTATGCTTTTTCATCCAATCGTCTATAAAGCCGCACAGGGCTCCATAATCCGTAGAATCAGCCAGTTCATCCGTTCTGCCTGCCTTTGCGGTATCGGTAAAAAGAACAGCATTTATATAAAAAAGCTGTCCTTTCTGCCTCTCACTGTCATAAACTCCATGATAGGCAAAACATTCCAGGTTTTCTATGATAATTTCATCCGTTTTGCTTTCTCGATCCATATTATCCTTATCTCCATAAAGTCCTTCTCTAAAGTCTCTGGCACAAATCCGGTACGGTTCCCTCAACCGCTCCCAAGAATAGCTTCTGTCATTTTTATGGCTCTCGCATTCTTCTCCACATCATGTACACGAACAAAGGAACAGCCTTTCATAACACCCATTACGGTAGTTACCAGCGTTCCCTCCTCCCTTTCCTCTGTGGGCAGCTGCAGCGTCAGACCAATCACGGATTTTCTGCTGCAGCCCAAAAGAAGCGGATAGCCGAGCCTATTTAGCTCCTCCAGACAGTTGATTACCTCCAGATTCTGCTCACAGGTCTTGCCGAAGCCCACGCCCGGATCCAGTACAATCTTCTCATCCGCAATACCGGCCTCATGAGCCAGTCTGATTGATTCCGCCAAATCGGCGGCTACCTCCTGCATAAAGTCCTTATATAGAGCTTCCTTCCGATTATGCATCAGGCAGCAGGGCACCCCGGCCTCTGCAATAACACCCGCCATTTTATTATCATACTTTAGTCCCCAGATATCATTAATGAAATCTACCCCCTCCGCAATACCGGCTTTTGCCACCTCGCCCTTATAAGTATCCAGAGAAACCGGTACATCAAAATGCGCTTTCACGGCACGGATAACGGGAAGCACTCTGGCAATCTCCTCTTCCTCTGACAGCATGGTATAGCCCGGCCTGGTAGACTCTCCTCCGATATCCAGAATATCCATTCCCTCCCCCAGCATACGCTCTGTCTGTCTTAAGGCACCGTCTAACGACTCCCATTTACCGCCGTCAGAAAAAGAATCGGGTGTTATATTTAGAATACCCATCACATAGGTATGATGCCCCGTCTCAAACTCCCTGTTCCCGATTTTCATCATCAGCCCCCTGCTCCTTTGACATATTTTCAGTAGATGATATGCAGATTCTTTTTGTCCTCTTTCCAGTTACAGGCTTTCCGGGCCTCGCAGGCAAAGCAGGGCCGGCTGGCCTTATCCGCCCGATACAAAACGCCTGTAAGGTTTCTCTCCGCCGCTGCACTCTTATCCCTGTGGGAGGCTATGGCCGATAAAATATCACTCGTTTCCTTTTTATCAAAGCCGCAGTCCTCCAGTATCTTTGGCGCAATGCGCACACTGGCCAGCTCATGAGGCGTCCCGTCCTCATACTGTATATGCCTGCCAATATCATGGAGCAGAGCCGCCGCATAAATCCATTCTTTCTCCAGTCCCAGCTGTTCCTCCTGATTTATCATACAACCGATTCTCGCCACATCCAGGAAATGTCCCATATCATGCCGACAGAATGGCCTGTCCGCCTCCGCCTTATAATTCTTATCTACACATTCTAAAAATAAATCGTGTTTTAATATTTTATCTATTCTTTCCAAAGCCTCTTCCGTCCTGTTTTATTATCTTACCGGCGATAGTTATTCCTGCCCCAGCATCCTGAAAAACCGATTCTGCAACCGTTCATTCTCCTCAAATATGCCCCGAACGGCAATACTGACCGTTTTACTTCCCGGCTTTTTAACTCCGCGCATCGTCATGCACATATGCTCGGCCTCTACCAATACCATCACACCCTGAGGCGCCAGATATTTCATAACGGCATCCGCTATCTGTCCTGTCATCTGCTCCTGAATCTGAAGCCTTCTGGCATAGACCTCCACTGTTCTCGCCAGCTTACTCAGGCCTGCCACCTTGCCCTGTGGAATATAGGCGATATGCACCTTCCCAAAAAAGGGCATCAGATGATGCTCGCAGATGGAATAAAACACTATATCCTTTTCCAGCACCATTTCGTTATGCTCTACCGAAAACACCCTGGATAAATGCTCTGAAGCGTCCTCCTCCATGCCGCCGCAGATTTCCTCATACATTCTGGCTATTCTGTCCGGCGTCTCCCTGAGGCCTTCTCTGTTTATATCCTCACCGATTCCCTCTAACAAAAGTCTTACTGCTTCCTTTATCTTTTCGTGATTCACCATGCTTCCTCACAATCTCCATCAATGGGCCCAGATAGGACAAAGAACCAAAAGCCAGTATCACATCCTCTTTTCCGGCTAACAGCCTGCTAAGCTCCACCGCTTCCTCCAGACTGTCCACGGCTGTCACCTGCGGATGCACCTTCGCAATCTCCTGGGCCAGCTCAAGGCTGCTCATGGCCCTGGGATTTTCCGGCGGTGTCACCGTGATAACCTGCTCCGCATATTGATACGTCAGCGCAATGACCCTTTCGCATTCCTTGTCCCTCAACATTCCTATTATATAGATAATTCTCTTATTTGTAAAATACAATTCCACAGAATCCGCAAGTTTTTGTGCCGCGTCCTCATTATGGGCTCCGTCCGCTATAAACAGGGGATTTTTATCAAGCACTGTCAAGCGCCCTTCCCAGACCGTCTCCTTCAACCCCTTTCGCAGCGCCGCCTCTTTTACCGGATACCCCCGCCTTTCCAGCAGCCTTAAGGTATCAAGGGCCAAAACCGCATTGGCAATCTGGTATTTTCCCCCCAGAATAATCTCCAGCTTCCTGCAGCCGCCATAATCAAAGGTCTGTCTCTCCAAACCATACTTGATATGTGTCGCCTTACTTACATCCGAAAGGTGAAATACAGCCCCCTTCCTCCCGGCCTCTTCCTGCACTGTCTTTAAAACAGTTTCCTTTTGCTGCATACAAATAACATCACATCCGTTTTTTATGATACCTGCCTTCTGCGTGGCAATTTCCTCCAGGCTGTCCCCCAGAAATCTCATATGGTCTCTCCCAACAGACGTAATAACCGCCACCAGCGTACTATTCACAAGATTGGTGGCGTCCAGAAGGCCTCCCATCCCCGTTTCCAGAACCACTATATCACATTTCTGCTCCTTAAAGTACCAGAAGGCCAGGGCAGTCTCCACCTCAAAGGGCGTAGGCTGGGGCAATCCCCGCCGCGTCATTCGCAGACATTTCTCCCGGACAAGCTCCATCCCCTCACAGAGCGCTTTTTTGGTAATCTTTCTTCCGTTTACCTGAATACGCTCCCGATAATCAAATATAACAGGTGATATATATCTTCCCACCCGATATCCGCCGCATTTTAAAATCGTGGAAATATATGCCAGCACGGAGCCCTTTCCATTCGTGCCCGCTATATGCACAAAGCGAAGGGAATCCTGAGGATTCCCCAGAAGCCCGCATAAAGTCTTTATACTTTCAAGTCCCGGCACGATACCGATGGGGGAAATACTCTCTATATAATCCATAGCCTCTTTATAATTCATCCGCTTCTCCTTCTGCACTTCTTTCGCTTTGCTTCTCTACTTTTGTTTTCTTTTTCGGCTCTCTCTTCCCGTTTCCGCTCTCGTTTCCCTTTTCCATTCTTCTTCTCATAATTTTCCGAATCGGGGAAATAATAGGAAGAAGAATGGAGGTCAATCATATGTCCCTTTCAAATCCCCTGAAAAATTTCAGTCAAAACTTTCTGCGCTGCGGCCTTGCGGGCTGGTGTATGGAAATACTGTTTACCTCCCTTAACGCCCTGCGCTGCCGTGATTTCAAATTAAAAGGAAACACCTCTCTATGGATGTTTCCCATTTATGGCTGCGCCGCTTTTCTGGCTCCCATCAGCCGACTTATAAAGCGCCGCCCCTTTTGGGTGCGTGGACTGACCTACATGTCCCTGATTTTCTCCGCAGAATATTTCAGCGGCGCCTTTTTAAAACGCCGCGGCCTCTGTCCCTGGGACTATGGCCGGAGCCGCTTTCATATTAACCGCCTGATTCGCTTGGATTATGCCCCCTGCTGGTTTGGCGCCGGACTGTTCTTTGAGCGCTTTCTGCTTAAGGAATATCACTGATATCGTCTATGTCAACAGAACCGATGTCCAGCATATTCACGGTACGTCTCTTGATTCTGGCCTCCTCGGACTCCTTCAATATAAAGTCTTTTATCGCCCGTGAGTTTTTGATATGTATCAATTGAAGCTTGGGATGAGTGGTATCACCGGTAAAGCAGGTAATCGTGCCTAATTTAAAGATTCTCTCTATCAGACTGGCCGTATGCTCCACATCCTGAACCTTATACATGTAACAGTCGTTTTCCCTGACCTTCAGAAATCCATCCTGAATGGTCAGCATATCCTCCTTAATCGTGTATTTCGTGAACGTAAAGGGCAGCCCTAAAAATAACCACCGTTTTCTTTCTACAAATTCCACCATATTCCCTCTCCTTCTCTCTTTCGTTTGAATAGATTCCGTTGTATTTTTTATTATAAACGATAGCACAACAGAATGCAAAAACTATTTCTCTTATTTTCCAAATATGCCATTGCAACCCATCCCTTAAAATGGTATGATAATTTATGGCAAAAAAACATCACATAAGGAGGGTTTGACATGACTGCAAAGGAATGTATCGTGGGGCGCAGAAGCATCCGTCGGTTTACGGATAAGCCAATAGAGCATGCGCTGTTGGAAGAAATCATTGAGACAGCCAGCTTCGCACCCAGCTGGAAAAATACACAGATTACCCGCTATACCGCTGTGGAGGGCGCCATGAAAGACAAACTGGCACAACAATGCACCTCTGTCTATGCCGGCAACGCCGCTCATATAAACAGCGCGCCTATGGTAATCGCCGTATCCATTGTTAAAGGACGCTGCGGCTACGAAAAGGACGGTTCCTTTTCTACCGTGAAGGGCGACGGCTGGCAGATGTTTGATGCCGGTATTGCCAGCGAGGCCTTCTGTCTGGCCGCTTACGAAAAGGGTCTTGGCACCGTTATACTTGGTTTATTTGATGTTGCGGAGGCTGCCGCACTGTTGGAAATCCCTGCGGAGCAGGAATTAGTTGCTCTGATTCCCATCGGATATCCCGCAGAGACTCCTGCCGCTCCAAAGCGCAAAACCGTATCAGACTTATTATCTTACAAATAATATAAAGTCGAAGGATTTTTCCTTCGGCTTTTTTATGGAAGCTTTCACAGACATTACATGATGCGCAGAGAACTGCGCAGAAATGAGGTTAACTATGAGACACTTGATGAATCCTTTAGATTTTACTGTCGAAGAGCTGGACAGGCTTTTCGACCTGGCCGCCGATATCGGTGAGAATATGCCCAAATATGCCCATGCCTGCGATGGCAAAATACTGGCTACCTGCTTTTATGAGCCAAGCACCCGCACCCGACTGAGCTTTGAATCTGCGATGACTCGATTGGGCGGCAGGGTATTAGGCTTCTCAGACGCCGCATCCTCCTCCGCTTCCAAGGGAGAGAGCGTCAGCGACACCATCCGGGTTATCTCCTGCTACGCGGATATCTGCGCCATGCGCCATCCCAAGGAAGGCGCTCCCATGGTCGCTGCCGAAAAATCCGGTATTCCGGTTATCAATGCAGGCGACGGCGGCCATTACCATCCTACCCAGACCCTGACGGATTTGCTCACGATTCGTACCTTGAAGGGCAGACTGAGCGATTTTACCATCGGCCTCTGCGGTGACCTGAAATTCGGCCGTACCGTCCATTCCCTGATTAATGCGCTGGTACGCTATCCGAACATCCGCTTTATCTTTATCTCCCCGGAGGAGCTGCGGGTGCCCGATTACATTATTGATATGCTTCACGAAAAAAACATTCCCTTTGAGGAAGTCATCCGACTGGAAAATGTTATGCCCCGGCTTGACCTCTTATACATGACCCGCGTACAGAAGGAACGCTTCTTCAATGAAGAGGATTATGTGCGCTTAAAAGACTTCTATATTCTGGATACCCCTAAAATGGCGCTGGCCAGGGAAGATATGCTGGTTCTTCACCCTCTCCCCAGAGTCAATGAAATTTCCGTGGAGGTGGACGAGGACCCCAGAGCCTCTTATTTTAAACAGGCTCAATTCGGCGTATATGTGCGCATGGCTCTGATTTTAACCCTGTTGCAGATAAAGCTTTCCTAAGGAAGCGCTGGGCCTGTGTCCGCGCTGCGACACAAAATTGGCGCATCCCTCAAGAGGCAGCGCAGAAATGAGGAACATATGTTAAATGTAGGAAAAATTGAAGAAGGATTTGTATTGGACCATATCAAGGCCGGAAAAAGCCTTTCCATTTATGAGCATCTTCAGTTGAACAAACTGGACTGCACTGTAGCGATTATCAAAAATGCCCGCAGTAATAAAATGGGTAAAAAAGACATTCTAAAAGTAGAATGTGATATCAACCTGCTGGATTTGGATGTGCTTGCCTTTATCGACCACAATATCACCGTAAATGTCATCAAAAACGGCGAAATTGTGGCAAAGAAAGAACTGATTCTGCCTCAGCAGATTAAAAATGTCATCAAATGCCACAACCCCCGCTGCATCACCTCCATCGAACAGGAGCTGCCTCATATCTTCATACTGGCAGACCCTGACAAGGAGATTTACCGCTGCAAATACTGCGAAGAGAAATACAGCGAGAATGCCAAATCCCTGTAAACAATACCCGTAGGTCTTTCTCTTTGCCATAATAAACGCAAGGGCAGCAGGATGATATATTGGTTTTTATTCATTCCGGAGCACGGGGAAGCTCAGAAGCACCTTAAATAAATCACCGTCAATGACAATCTCCATGCTGCCCTGCTGAAGCTCCGCCAGACTTTTCGCTATGGAAAGTCCCAGTCCGTTTCCTTCCATATTCCGGGACTTGTCTCCCCGCACAAACCTCTCCTGAAGCTCCTCTCCAGATATCTCCAACGCATACCTGGACATATTGCGGAAAATCACCACCGCCTGCCTTTCTCTCTCCTCCAGTGTCAGATATACCCGGGAGTTCTCCTGCGCATATTTACACACATTATTCAACAGATTGTCAAATATTCTCCACAGATGCCGACCGTCCGCCATAATATAAATGGCCTCCTCGGGCTGCCTGGCAATCAAGGTCAGATTCCGTTGGGCAAACCGCTTCTCGTACTCCCCCGCCGCCTGAGTGAGCAATACTCCTATTTCACATCTCTCCAGATTCACTTCAAGATTACCTGTGGTCGCCTTGGAAGCGTCAATCAAATCATCCAAAAGCTTTTTGAGCCCCTTGGACTGGCGGAGCAGCACTTCTGCATATTCGCTTACCTTCTCAGGCTCAACCCCCTTATTTCCCAGCAAATCGGCATAATTAATAATCGAAGTGAGCGGTGTCTTTAAATCATGGGACACATTTGTGATAAGCTCCGTCTTTAAACGCTCGCTCTTCATGCGCTCCTCCACCGCCCTGGTCATACCCTCGCCGATATGATTCAAATTATCGCCATGCTTCTTAAAATCCCGAAACATACGGGAGGTATCCAGCTTATAATTTAAATCGCCGGCAGCCAGAGCCTCGCTGGCCTTCTGCAGCTTTTTACACAGCAGCGCACAATAAATAATCACCGGAAACAGCACCAGCTTTTCCCCAAACCAGAATACACAAAACTCCCATCTACTGTCAAAGAACCTGATAGCCAAGAGCTCCGCCAAGGAAAGAACCGCAAAAAGAATAGCCGTAGCCGGTACCAATGGTATGCTTTTTCCCAACCACTTGATAAAAGCCGCTCCCCTCCCAACCTGACGCCGTAGAAAAACCAAAAACACATAAATCAGCGTACGCTTCCACCATTTTCCCTGCTTCAGCCGTACCACAAATTCCATGAGATAAAGCATTCCCAATACCACCGCTACCGCTACAGCTGCCATCACGATTACCAGCGCGGTCCATTCACTGACATAGGAAAGCGTATCCATAACCTCTTTTGCTCCCACTGCCATAATCCCTGCCAAAGCCACCGTCAACACGTCAAAATGTATGGGCGCCATAATACCCGGCACGATTTCTTCCCTTCCCTTTACATGCCCTGCAGACAGCAATAACAGAAACATGCAAAAGAAAGCCAGCAGAATGGAAACGCTGCCTATTGCAGATATCACCGGACGATAGGTCGTTAAAAGAGCAACCTTTCTGCCCATTTCCCTGTATTCCTCATATAATACCCTGTATGCGTCCTGAACAGGGAAGGTGTCATCCACATAGATATAATAGTTATAGGTCTTATATCCAATTGGCACATCCTCCACCACCAGCCGAAAACGGGTATCGAATCCGTCGTAGGTATCTCCCAATACGCTGTTCCCGTTTACGGCCTCCAGACGATAGCTCACATTGCGTGAGTTGCTATATCTCTCGGCCTCCTTGCCGTTTGCTCTCTGATAGCATTCGTTAATATAGCGGTAATCCTCCATGGCCTGTTCCAACACAGCCTCTTCAAAAGTTGTTTTGGCGGCCTTCCGGATATAAACTTCCCCTGCAATACAAGCTGTGAGAAGCAGAATGCTTATCACCAACAGAACAAATTCCAGTACACGATAGAAAAAATTCCCCTGGAACGCTTTCCTTCTCTTCACCTTCTCCGCCTTCATTCTCTGCTTCCTTTCTCCATCTTATAACCCTGCCCCCAGACCACCTTCAGATATCTTGGCTCCGCAGGATTAATCTCCAGCTTCTCACGAATATGGCGGATATGTACCGCTACCGTATTTTCACTTCCAAGAGGAATATCATTCCAGATTTTCGTATAAATTTCCTTCGGCGAAAAAACCTGACCGGGATTCTCCATAAGAAGCTTCAGAATATCATACTCCGTAGGGGTAAGCGCCACCGGCTCCCCGTCCAGTGTGACGGTCTTTTCCTTGTCATCCAGCTCTATGCCCCCCAGCTTCAGTACGGATTCCTTCACGCTTCCGCCTCCCAACTGCATATACCGGCGCAGTTGAGACCTCACCCGAGCCGCAACCTCCATTGGATTAAAAGGCTTTGTGATATAATCGTCCGCTCCCACATTCAAGCCCAGCAGCTTATCGGAATCCTCGCTTTTCGCCGTGAGCAGTATAATCGGCACATTACTGCTCTCCCGGATTTTTACCATGGTAGAGATGCCGTCCAGCTCCGGCATCATAATATCCAGAAGCACCAGATGAATCTCATTCTCCGAAATAATCTTAAGCGCCTCTCTGCCGTTAAAAGCTTCAAAAATCCTGTAATTCTCGTCATAGAGATAAATTTTCAAAGCATTCACAATATCTCTTTCATCGTCACAAACTAATATATGATACATCTCATACCCCATTCCTGCCACGATACCCGCTTTGGGCTCTTTTCTCATATTTCTGAATTTTATCTGCTCCTTTTTTCCTCTATCAGCTTCCTAAGCTCTTCAAAGCTTTCCTTAAACTGTATGGATTGCATAGTGGAATTGCCCCTTATCACATGGCGCATGCTTCCCTCCAGATGCTGCAGCATAGCGGCCCTTCTGGTCTCCCATTCCTGCTTGCGGACAGTCAGATTCAGAACCAGCTGCTCCTTGCGCTCCGAAAATTCCTCCTTGAACTCTTCCCTGCGTTCGGACAGCTCCTCCTCCGTCAACGCAATCACCACATCCAGACGCTTCTGGACATGCGCAAGCTCCTCCTTGGCCCTCTCCAGCTTTACCAGCACATCTCTCAAATCCAGAGCCGTCTTGAAAGCCACCGCAAAATCCGCAAAAATAACGGCTGTCAGCACAAAGGTTACCAGCGTCAGAAGGGCCGAAGGAATCAACAGGACCAAATACTCCACAGGCTTATGCAGATAATTCGTCATCAATATGGTAAGAACGCCCCAGGCCAATGTGGAGCTAAGACAGATGTGACCCTGAAAATTGAATCTCTGATTGGAATAATCCCAATAACGCACATGAAACAAAGCCTCCATCACGACTCCCGTCACATATTCCAGAGCCGTGGCTCCCACGCAGCCGGCCAAATACACCAGAACCACATGATTCTGAAACGGCATGGACACCACCAGCATCATAATCGCGCCGCTTCCATATAAGGGAAGAAAGGGCCCTCTCATAAAGCCTCTGTTTACCGGTTTTCGTGACTTTAACGAAACAAAGGCGGATTCAAAGCACCAGCCCAGAAAACAATACACATAAAAGAAAAATATCCACTGTACTATCGTATAATGATATAACATATTTCACCTCCTGCGCCGCTCTCTGCGCATCATCCATGCTTTCCGCCCTTTTTATCTCAGCGAAACACCGCTATCTCCACATGCAGCTTTCCCTTTCTGGTCTCTCCCAGCTCTCCCTGATAGATATATTTTCCATACCCCCTGGCATTGACCGTCTCCCCTGCCTTGAGCAGACGGGAATTGTTTTCGCAGAGCCTGCCGTTCACAAACATCCTGCCGGCCCGAAACAGCTCCAGACATTCCCCTCTGGACAGGTGGTACACTTTAGCTGTCACCCCGTCGACTCTGGAGGAGGACACCTGCAGTAATTCCTTCTCGGGCTCCTTTTGGGGAATCTCCCGATAATCCGCTGTTCTATGGCAGGTTACCCGGGTATGCTTTATCTGCCTGAGATTCTCACAGATAAAATCTCCCATCGACTCCAGACAGAACAGATAAGCTTCTCTGTCTCCCACCCGGATATCTCCCAGTGTGCTGCGCTCAATACCCAGATTCATCAACGCCCCCAGAAAATCCCTGTGGGAAAGCTCATCCGCAAATTTATACATCAATGGCTGTATATGAATACAGGCCATGGGAAAATCTGTCTCATAGCCAAGCTCCGTCGGATTTCCGAAGCGCAGAATCCGACGGTCTGCATTTTCGTATCCTCCTGCAAACTCACAGCCCGCATAGCGAAGCTCCTCCTCCATCCGCCAGAAGCACTCCTGCTCATTGAGGCCCAGGAAACCCGTAAAAGTAAAAATGCCCTGGCGAAAGGATTTATCCGCCAGCTCCCGAAAGCGCTTCCTAAGCTGTTGTGTTTCCTTCTCCTGTTCCCTTTCCATATTCCCCGTATCCTTTCTGTTTTGCCGCCGACGGCTTTCCTCCTGCGCTGCGCCGACAAAAAAGCTGCCCTTGGGCAGCCTTAATTAAAGGTAATAATTTCATCTCTGGGGGCCTTTGTCTTTTCAACGCTGACAGCATGTAGAACGGGGCCTTCCCCCTGGTAATCTTCCCAGTATTCTCTGGTAACGGCCGCCGTTACCTTTACCCATTCCTTCTGCTTCAGGGCGTCGGCGCCCGGAAATTCACAGGCATACCCTAAAAATGCCAAATCATCCGCACAGCAGGTCATAGCCATCCGTCCCGGCACAAAATAACCCTTTTTTATCTTTTCAGGCTTCAGTACCATCGCTGTGAAACGTATTTTTTTTCCGATATAGCGATCCAAATTTTCCATAGAATCCAGATACCAGATACCATAACCCAGGTTATCCAGCTCAATAATCTCCTGATTCAGGTCGTAGGGCAAATCCTCCTCGAAAATTTTATCAATCTCCCCGTCGGCGCCCTCAAACACAACATCCGCGGAAGGATTTACCGCCTTGATATTTCTCTTATAGACGTTCAGCTCCTCGATACCGTCACATCGGTTAAAGATAATCATCTCCGACTTGCGTATCATCTCCGCCAGCAGGGAACGCATATTGGTATAATACATCGGGAAGGTTCTGCCGTCAATCATGGTAATCTGCTGCTCCACCTTCCAGTACCAGGGAAGCTTCACATTCTTGCAGTTCCACATCCCGTTAAATTCAATAACGATACGATCCGGCTTATGCTTTTTCTCCAGCTCAGTTAAATGGCCGGGATTAAAATCCTCTTCCTCCTCAATCACCTCAATCAGGGCATTGCTCCTTCTAAGCAGCTCTTCGTCATACTCCGCCTCGCCCTCCTCGCAGAGAATAATCAAGGTCTTGCCCTTTATCTGGAAGTATGGCTGCGCCAGCGTAAATGCAATAAACTCCGTTTTCCCGCTCTCCAGAAAACCATTGATAAAATATACGGGTTTCATTCACTCACCCCTTTCTGTCACCTAAAACGCCACAGACTTCCTCTACCTGCGAAACAGCTCTGCAAGCTTCTCTTCCTTAAGCTCGGAGCCGATTACGCAAATCTTGCCTGTCACCTCCGGCTTGCCGCTTCTTACCTCGTGTTCACCGGGCACATAATCATAATAAATCCATGTACCGTCCTTTGCAGGCACCATACCCTTCGCCCGCAATACAGCGCCATACTCGCCGCCGTCCAAAGCGCTCAGAATAGCCTCTATCTCTTCCCTGTCGTATACATTCGGCGTCTCCATCCCCCAGCTTGTAAAAACCTCATCCGCATGGTGATGGTGATGCCCATGCTCCCCATGCTCATGATGATGCTCGTGACCGTGTTCCTCATGCTCATGACCATGCTCCTCATGTTCATGATGATGCTCGTGACCGTGTTCCTCATGTTCATGACCATGCTCCTCATGTTCATGATGATGCTCATGGCATCCGCAGGTGCATTCCTCACCATGCTCATGGTGCTCATGCTCCTCATGAACCTTCTCGAGCATTTCCTGCATCATATCCTCCAGCCTGTCTGCGCCCTCAATCGTCTCCAGCACAGCCTTGCCCTCCAGCTTGGACAAAGGCGTGGTAATAATCACCGCCTTTTGATTATGCTGGCGAAGCATCTCCACACAGGCATTGATTTTCTCCTGCTCTACCTTATCTGTACGGCTTAAAATGATTGTACCTGCATAGGCAATCTGATTGATAAAAAACTCGCCGAAATTCTTGATATACATCTTACATTTGGAGGCGTCTACTACCGCCACAGCGCTGTTGACCTGCACATCCAGCTCCCCGGCCACATCCTCCACAGCCTTCAGCACATCCGACAGCTTCCCCACGCCCGAGGGCTCAATTAAAATACGCTCCGGTGCATAGGTTGTGATAACCTCCTTTAAGGAAGCGCCAAAATCTCCCACCAGAGAGCAGCAGATACAGCCGGAATTCATTTCCTTAATTTCGATTCCTGCCTCCTTTAAAAACCCTCCGTCAATTCCAATTTCACCGAATTCGTTCTCAATCAGCACTGTTTTACTGCCGTCAAGCGCCTCTGAAAGAAGCTTCTTAATCAGCGTCGTCTTTCCTGCGCCCAAAAAACCTGATACCACATCTATCTTTGTCATATTCTCCTGTCCTTTCCCGTACCATACACTTTTCCCATTATTTTCTACCATATAAGCAGGAATGTCAATCGCTTTTCTCAAACTCCAAAAGCAGACTCTCCTGCGTCTTTATAATGCTTAACGGTACAACTGCGGCCTCGTCTATGCCGTCCTCACAGCTGCCGGCGCTGAGAAGCCCCAGAAAATATCCCTGCCTGTCAAAAAGACCTCCTCCCGACATGCCCGGACGGACAGATACCTCCGCCACCATCCGATACCGGGATAAGCTCTCCACAAAGACCCAGCTCTCCCGAAGCCTTCCCTCATACGCATTTTCCGCCACACCCCCGGCGGAGCCCATGGCAATTACCGTATCTCCCTTTTGCATCCTGTCAAAGACCGTCTTATCCACAGCCGCCTTACAATAACGGCTTAAATGCTCATTGATTTCCTCTGAAATCTCCCTGTCATCCCGTCCCGCTCCCTGTATCATCCCTGCATATGGGATTCGCAAAAAAGCCACATCCTCCTCTTCGGACAAATAGGCCTCCCCGCATTCCACGGTAAGCCCGTCCCAAAAGACAACTGACGCCTGTCCCCTCCAGCCGTCCAGCACATGCGCCGCCGTCAATATAAAAAGCTGCTCCTCATCCGCCCGATAAATCACGCCGCTGCCCAGCAGCTCCTTTGTAGTGATTTGCACCATCATGCCACCGAACCGCTCCTGTATCAGAGCGGCCGCATTCTCATTGTCCTTCTCGGCCGAAAGCGCCTCGCACTCCTCCACCGGTACCCATTGAACGGGCGGCTGCGGCGCTTTCGACCAAGCACAGCCGGACAGGCACAAAAGTCCCGGAATCACAAATGAGAAAATCCTCCGGAATCCGTTTTTTTTCTCCTTTACAGCGCTGTCTCTCACAGTATTTTCTTCCGTCGTCTTTTTTTGTGTAAGCAGGACGATAAGCCGGGTTATGTCGTTGAATGGTCATCTATCTGGCACGGCTGTTGCCAGCCGCATCTAGCGACCTACCTGAAAGCAGGCCGGGCAAGCCTGTCGCTTTCTGTTTGGTCTTGCTTCGGATGGGGTTTACATGGCTCCGCCTGTTACCAGACGGACGG
>JAMOZS010000014.1 GCA_023667765.1 Roseburia sp.
CTGTACAGTGACTTGTCGTCAGTTTTCTAACTTGACATTCGCTCCACGGAAAACCCGATTATCATTGCTGATAACCGGCAACCTCACGTTTCACAGCTATCATGCCACAGCAAATGTTATTGTACACAACTTCCCCGTAAAATGCAAGCTATTTTTTAAAATTTTTGCGTTTTTTGGTAATCATTTCATGATTGGAGTGCCCTCACATGAAATAAAAGATGAGCCGCCCAGCCACAACCTCAGGCCACCAGAAAACAGGAAAGCAGCACCAAAATCATCCCCGCTGCTCCCAGAGGCGGCATCGCTTCTTTATATAGAAGGAACCCAACTGCCGAAGCCATCACCGGCTCCACGGAAGCTATAATGGACGCCTTGCTGTTCTCCAATCCCTTCAGGCCCGCCGTATATAAAAGGTAAGCCGCCACTGTCGTCACAATGGCCATAAAAGTAGCAAAAGGCAATATCCCCGCACCCATCCTCATGCATTTCACAAAATGCCCTGCATCCATAAAAGGCATCGTCCCAAGCAGGGCAAACAGAAAGGTATAGGAGGTTATGGTATAAGAAGAATAGCCCTTTTGCAGCGCATAACGTCCAAATATACTATAAAGGGCATAGCCAAAGCCTGCCCCCAGACCCGTAAGCAGCCCCGCCATACCGATTCCCGTCCCGTCAAAGCCCCCGGACACCAGTACACAGCCCGCAAACGCAAGCCCCAGCGCCAAAAGCTTCCTGGGCGTCAGCTTCTCCCGAAACAAAAGAGCCGACAGTACCATCACAAAAGAAGGCGCTGTATACAGAAGAATTGCCGCCACCGACAGAGTCGTATGATTCATACAGGAAAAATAACACACATTAAAAAATGTGATGCTGAGAACGCCCGTGCCCACAAAGCACCAGATATCCCTCCCTCTGATTTTTAATTCCTCTCTTTTGAATAGAAACATTCCCCCAAACATAAGGACTGTCGTTACAAAAGAACGGAAGGCGGTTACCTCCAGAGAGTCAAACCCGCCTTCCTTCATTGTTCTCACCAGGATTCCCATACAGCCCCATAACATTCCTGCCGCAAGAACACATAACACTGATTTCCTTGACTGTCGCTTCTTTTCCATTTGCCTGCCATCCCGCCGTACACTCACTGTCTTATGCTTCCCATTACCGCCACGGCTACTGTTTTTCACTCTGCTTATCACTTATTTCGCAGCATCCTGAGCGGTTTTCTTCACGGCGTCAAATATATCCGTAACCTCCTTAGCGGGAGCCTTGTCCGCCAGAGAAACCACGACTGCCGCCACGAGACTTGCCAGAAAACCGGGAATAATCTCATAAAGCCCTGTAGGGCCGGAAAGAAACGCATACCAGAGCGCATCCACCACAAAACCAGTCACAATACCTGCCACAGCTCCCTTATAAGTGAATCTCCTCCAATACAGAGAAAGGATAATCGCAGGGCCAAAAGCCGCTCCAAAAGCCGCCCAGGCGCACTCTACCAATGCCATGATACCCTTACAGTCAGGATTCACCGCAATCAACAGGGCAATAACGGAGATAATACCCACTACAATACGCCCCGCCCAGAGCATTTCCTTATCCGAAGCATTCTTCCTCAGCACAGGCTTATAAAAATCAGAGGCGAAAGCCGAGGAGGAGGCTAACAGCTGGGAATCCGCGGTACTCATGGACGCTGCCAGAATGGCAGAAAGCATAATACCCGCCAGCAAAGCAGGGAATATATTCCGAACCAGAACCACAAATACCAGACTCTTGTTACTGTCATCCAGATATGTTCCCAGATACTGATGTCCTACCAGTGCTACCACCGAAGCCATGGTCAGAATCAGAGCCGTCCAGCAGATACCGATAACCCTGGACTTCTTCATTTCCTTTTCCGATTTAATGGACATATAGCGAATTAGAATATGAGGCATGCCAAAATACCCAAGTCCCCAGCCAAAGCCGCTGAGTATATCCGCAATGCTCGCCCAGTCCAGTCTGCCGCTGGATAGCGGATTATAATAATTCTCACCCGTAACTACCTGAGCCAAGGGCACAAAATCCGGCGCTTTCATGGCGAACAATACCACGATAGGCGTAGCCATAAGCGCCGCCAGCATCAATAAGCCCTGGAAAAAATCCGTCCAACATACCGCATTAAATCCGCCCAGGAAGGTATATAACAGAATAATCACCGTAGCACATACCATATAGAATAAAGCGTTTAAAGTAATCTGCATTCCAAACAGACTTACTTCCCGCACCCCGAACACCGTGGTAAACAAATCCCCGCATGCCACAATGCTGGAGGCCGCATAAATACAATAGGCCACAATAAAAATCACTGCACAGATAATCTGAAGGGCCGGATTCTTTGAGCAAAAGCGCTTTGCCAGATACTGGGGTATCGTAATGGCGTCTCCTGCCTTAATCGAGTATCTTCTGAGTCTGGGCGCCACAAAAATCCATGCGCAAACCGTTCCTATCAACAATCCCACAGAAATCCATACCTGTCCCATTCCATACAGATAAATAGAGCCCGGAAGCCCCATCAACACCCAGGCGCTCATATCGGAAGCTCCGGCGCTCAAAGCCGCCACCCATCCGTTCATCTGTCTGCCGCCCAGAAAATATTCCTTGTCACCGCCCTGCCTGCTTCTGCCCTTTACAAAAAAATAAATACCTACTGTCAGTACAAGCGCCAGGTAAATAATAAATGCTGCTACTTCCAAAATATTGTTGTTCATAATCACACCACTTCCCATAAGCTTTTCTTAGCATTTTACAGAGGATTCTCCAAAAAAGCAAGGACTTCTTGCAAAAAAGATATTTTATGTTACTATTACATAGGAAACCCGTGGATTCGGAGACATGAAAAGACAAGGAGCATTACCATGTGGATTGCAGATAATTGGACAGATTATGAGGTGTTAGACACCTCCGGAGGGGAAAAACTGGAGCGCTGGGGAAACTATATTCTGGTGCGCCCCGACCCTCAGGTTATCTGGGACACCCCTCACCAGCACAGGGCCTGGAAAAACAAGAACGGTCATTACCACAGAAGCGCCAGGGGCGGAGGCGAATGGGAATTTCAGGGGCTGCCGGACGAATGGAGCATCGGGTATGAGGGAACCGGCTTTGTAAAGGCCTCCCAAAACCGGCTGACCTTCCATCTGAAACCCTTCAGCTTTAAGCACACCGGCCTGTTTCCGGAACAGGCCGTAAACTGGGACTGGTTCTCCGGCCTCATCCGCACCGCTCTGGAAAAAGAGCCCCAAAGACAACCAAGGATCCTGAATCTGTTCGCCTATACCGGCGGCGCCACTCTGGCTGCCGCTGCCGCCGGAGCCGCCGTTACCCATGTGGACGCCGCCAAAGGCATGGTTGGCTGGGCCAGAGAAAACGCCGCCTCATCGGGTCTTGCGGACGCTCCCATCCGCTATCTGGTAGACGACTGCGTAAAGTTCGTGGAACGCGAACTGCGCCGGGGCAATCGCTACGACGGCATTATTATGGACCCTCCCTCTTACGGCCGGGGCCCGAAAGGAGAAATCTGGAAAATCGAAGAAAACATCTATCATCTTATCCGGCTGACCAGCCGGCTCTTAAGTCAGGATGCTCTCTTCTTTTTGATAAATTCCTACACCACAGGCCTCCAGCCGGCGGTTCTGTCCTATATGATGAATCTCTGCATCACAAAGCAGCTGGGGGGCAGCGTAGCCGCCCGGGAAATCGGACTTCCCGTTACCGAGAGCGGCCTGATTCTGCCCTGCGGCGCCTCAGGACGCTGGACGTCCCCAAGGATAACCGGCTAAAACACTCCCTCCTTTACAGCACATATCTGTGAAGCAGCGGAATTTTATGAAGCAGAAAGGCCGTGATAAAGGAGCCCGCAAGCGCCAATCCATATATCATAACGAAGGATAGCATCAGCGAAAGGGGAAGCCCGATAGGGATAGACAGCCTTTCAAACAAATTCAAGGGGGTAATCCCCATAAACTTATATAATAGATTCAGGAAAACCGGATGCACCAGATACACAGCAAAGCACAGCTCTCCCGTTCGTCTAAAGAGAGCCGTGTTTTTTTGTCGCAACGTGTTCTCTCCTTCCCGGGCCAGAACCATCAGCAAAAGAGAAAGCGCCACCGTAAACGGATAGTTATAAGCCATCTGTACACTGTAATTGCCAATCAGCCGACTGAGTACCATACCTGCCGCCAAAGCAAGCACACTTCCCTGCGCCAGGCGCCGCTCTCCACGTTTTAAAGGCCTCGTCCTTCCCGAAAACAGATACCCCCATATATAATAGAAGAAATAAATTCCTTCGTCCGGCAGCACCGGCAGGCCGGACAGTCCGAAGGCTTTCTTCAGGAAGGGAAAAATACTGCTGCCAAGAGCTATGACAGCCAGAACAAAATATATGGCTCCCTTCGGCATTTGAAACAGTCCCCGCCGAAGCAGAGGAGTCAACAGATACAAAAGGAATATCAAATACAGATACCACATATGAGACCAGCTGTGTCCGGTGCATACCCTCCACACGCTGTCCCACAGCATAGAGATGCGAAAACTTCTCTGCTCCACCAAAAGCTCCAGCAGGGCATAAGGAACCCCGAAACAGAACAATGCCAGTAGGATTCTGCGACAGTACTTCCCCAGCATCGTATGCCAGGTAAGCTTTTTACGGGAATCCAGGAACAACATACCGCTTATCATGATAAAAACCGGCACACACCAAGTGACCAAATCCATGCCTACCAAAAATACCGTCTTTTCCACCGGGTAAAGGCTCATATCCCTGGTATCCGTCACACCGGTTATGGTGTGCAGCAAAACTACCGCACAGGTAGCCGCCACCCGCAAAAAATCCAGGAAGCACTGTCTGTTCTCTTTATTCCATTCCTTCATCTCTATATTTTCTTTCAGCACCGTCTGTGTCTGCTCCTCTTATTTTATTCCATCTGGCAAAACAGCTCCCATACCTGCTCCGGGGGCAAATCTCCGTTAAATTCCACCAGCACATCCCCATATAAAACGCCGAAGCGTCCTGAGGGAGTTTCCGTATCTCCCGCATCTACTATTATCTTCATTCGGGACTGTATTAATTCCGGCGTCAAATCCGCAGCCAGGAACACAGGATGGTCAAAAACCTCCCGGTATTCCTCAGGCACCGTCTCTGCATAAGGAATTTCATACAGAGATACATCATAGGTTTCCGGCTCTTCCACATCCGCCATTCTTAACTGCCCTGTATGCGCCGCAAAAACACTGTCCACATCCACACGCCTGATACTCAGGAAAATATCATCCAGGCCCTTCGTCCAGCAAACCGACAGAGAAATATTTTCCTGCAAATCGGAATCATAATGAAGAATTGCATTTTCAAAGATATAACCCTCGGGAACCTGCTCGGGCACATAGCCTCCCAAAAACTCCACAGCCCTGGCCTCCTCCAGGACAAGCTTCTCTCCCTCTCCTGCAAGACAGCTGCCTAAATCTTCTATTTCGCCAGACGCCTCCGCAAAACCGGACTGCCTTTGTGCCATATCGTAAGAACCTCCGTCTCCCGTAACGTCAGTTCTGTCGGTGGTCGTATCCTCCGGCATGGTATCGTCGCCCCAGGAAGCACCGCCCGCCCCGTTCTCATTTTCCGGAGCCGCTTCATACATTGCGGCCTGCTCCTGCATCAGGGAAGCCCCCCCTGCCGACGACGACGATTGATTCATCCCACCCTCTGCAAATTTCATCCGATATACGCCCCCTGCCAGAGCCCCCAGTACTATCAGACAAAAGCAGGCTGCCAGCGCTCTGCTCCATCGAACAGGAATCGTCGCCGCCCTTTTGCTGCTCTTCTCGCTTCGCTCTAAAAGCTCACTATCCACGCCGGACAGAGCTTCAAATATCCGCATGGCCTTGTCTCTGTTATCCGACCTCATAATACCACTCCTTCCTGCTCCAAAAAGCTGCGGAGCTTTCCCCTGGTTCTGAATACTGAGGTTTTGACCGAATTTAATTTCATATGATACCTCTTGGCTATCTCGTTGTACTCCTCAGCATACCAATAACGGCGCAAAAACACATTACACTCCTTCTCGGGAAGCGTATGTAAAAAGGCGTTAATCATCCGCTCCAATTCCGCGGCCTCCACAATATCCTCAGTGCTCTGTCCTGACGGAATACACTCCTCCAGCTCCTCCAACGCTGCATTCATCTCACCCTTCCCCCTTTTCGCCGCATTCTTTCGTTTCCATTTATCAAAAGAAAGATTTCTTGTAATTGTCCCAAGAAAAATACCCAGACGTTCCGGCCTGTTAGGCGGTATGGCATTCCACGCTCTCAGCCAGGTATCATTCACACACTCGTCTGAATCCTCCCGATTCTTCAAAATATGATGGGCTATGCTAAAACAATAGTTTCCGTATAGACACTGTGACTGGACAATCGCTTCCTCGTCCCGCGCCCAGTATAAATTCATTATTTCCTCGTCCCTCAAGGCTTTTCCTCCCTCCCGCGTCCGGTACAAATCGTCTGTTCATAACGATAGACGATAATTTTCCTTGCAAGTTACCTGCCTTCTGTTATTTTATGCTCCGAAAATATTACCAAAAAAGAGACAGGTTAAAAACCTGCCCCTTGTAAACCTCTAAGGAAGCGCTGATGCAAACAATCCTTCCTTAGAGCTTCTGACGGATGCACATGGATTTCCTTATAAAGCCTTCTGCCTCTCATGCTGCTGTTTCTTCATCTGGTACATGGATGCATCCGCCTTCTTGAAGCATTCCTCCATGCTCAGCGTCTGGCTGTCCTCCACCAGAACCACTCCCACGCTGACAGAAAGGTCAAAGTCAATTTTTCTCTTCTCAATCTCCTGCCGCAGTACCTCATTTATTTTTTGTTCCAGCTGCCAGACCTGTTCCTGCGTCCTGCAGGCCCCCGCCGCCAGAAACTCATCTCCGCCGTAACGCACCACCACTGAGCCCGCAGGCATAGCCTTCTGTAATACCGAAGCCACCGTACAGATAGCAACGTCTCCCTGAAGATGCCCATGTCTGTCATTGATAAGCTTCATATGGTTGATATCCGCAAAAACCATCACTCCATAAATCCCCTGCTGACGGCATTGCTCCAGATAGGGAAGCGCATACCTCTCATAGCCCATTCTATTATACACGCCTGTCAGAGTATCTCTCACAGAAAGCTCCATCAGCTTCCTGTTTAATTCCTCCAGACGAATGTTCTGTCTTGCCTGCTCAAGACACTGATCCATGTGCCTGGTCCAGGTAAACAGCATATAGTTATCTATCACATCATCCTTGTCACGGAAAACTGCATAACCCATACACTTTTCCTCGCTGTGCAGGGGAGCAAAAATATAAATATGCTCCTTTGAGGACTCCCCGTCATAATCCGGCACCAGCTGTGTTGTATCAAACACGGTTCTCGGCAGCAGCACATTGTCCTTTATATAACACAAAGTCTGCATCGTCTCGCTATATCCGTCAACGCTGAGCTTCTCCCCGGACTTAATCGTGAAAAAAAACTCCTGATCCAGACAGAGAATAAAATTATCCCCCTCATAGATATGAGAATTTGCGAAATAATTGTCCATTGCCTGATAGAGTTCCTCTTCTGTGTTGATTCCTCTTATCCATCTGTAAAGCGCCCTGTTATGGCTGTCAAAATCCATGTTATCTCTCTTTTTGCCATAGGTACTGTGAGAAATCATAGGCTTCGCCGCCCCGTTCTTGCTGTTCAGGCACCCACAGCTTTCCCCCACAACAAACTTAGAGGGCATTGCCATTTTCGCCGGGACATCCTTCCCGGAAATCCTGTCCAGAAGATGCTGCAGCCCCTTATATCCCGACAGCTTTCCCTCACGGGCGACCGTCGTAATGGAAGGGAAACAAAAACGCGCCGACTCTATGCAATCATAGCCTGTCACTCTCACATCCTCCGGCACGCTGTAACCATGTTTCTGCAACCACAGACAAGTCCCCATCGCCATCACATCATTCGCACAGACAATAGCGTCCGGAAGCCTCCTGTTTTTATCCATCCACTCTTCCAGAACCTCCTGCACGCGAAGGTCCGAAAAATCTCCATAAATAATATCCTTTTCCTCCAGAGTCAACCCATGCTCACTCATGGCGTCCTTAAGAGCCTGCCCCCTGATTTCGCTCTCCTGATTACCCTGCAGGCCGCCGATAAACAAAATATCTCTGGCACCATGACATTCTATCATATGTACCGCCAGGTCATACATACCGGGATAATTCTCCGTACCCAGGAAATCAATATCTTCTACTTCATATTCCAGACTCATGGCCGGTATATCAGCCCGTTTGATTTCCTCCTGCAAATACCGCAGTACCTCCAGTCGATTAAAGGTATTCGCCAAAAGCATCACCCCGTCAAAATTCTTAAGGTCAGGAAGCTTTACAATATTCATCTCGCCAATGTTTTCCACCTCGGTGTCACCCGATGTAAATTCAAGAAACACAAACACATCCACATTGTTTACATGGGCGCACTCACGAATACCTTCCAAAATCGTCCTGATATACTCGTCACTCCAGCCATTAGCAAAAACTGCAATCTTTTTCTTCACCTAATCACCTCATCGATTGTACCACAGTATCCCTAAACTAACTTCATTATAATATATGTTATCTGTAATTGCAATAACAACATCCATACAATTACGCCTTCGCATCATAATTCTGCCTGTAGAATTAGAAGGGATTATGGGGTGGCGGTTGGCAGCCGGCACACAAGGACACACGCTGTCTGCTGCGTCAAATGGATTTTCTAAATGTTACGATGAGATTTCTGCCATTTATGTAACCGGCGTAACATTAAGAAAATCTCATTTGTCTGCGCATATAACAGCTTTGCATCCTTGTGTGCCGATTGCCAACTTTGAACCGTCAATTCCCCACTTCCTTTCAACCATTTTACGCCGAAAAGTTTTTAGCAATATCTGTCTCATCAGAAATTGCGGAAATTTATATACTTTAACCCTTCACAGTAACACAGCATTTTCTATGATATAATAAAAAAACTGCTGTCCTAAACAAGCAGTTCTTTTAAAAATCTATCCCTTATAGTATTTTCATAAAAAGGCCCCAGCTTCCCAATATTTTCTTTGGGAATCATTCCTCCTGCCATGGAAGCATGACCGCCGCCGCTGCCGAATCCTTCTAAGACCCTGCGAATCAGTTGACCTGCATGCACCTCCTTAAATTCTGAGCGCACTGACAGCTTAATACCGTCCTCCCTGCTGGAAATGACGGCCGCCGCCTCCACCTGGTCCAACGACAGAATAAAATCAGCCAATGTGGCAACCAATGCGTCGGGACAGGCAAAGGGAATGGCCGTAAACCCAAAGGTTCCGTATACCTGGATGTTTTCTATGGCGGCTCCATAAGCCTTCAAATCCTGAAACTCTATATGATTGTGCTCCAGCCGCGACAGCTTGCTCTGATTACACAGAGGAAACAGAAAATGAAAGGCCTGAATATCCAGCTGTGTCACTCCCCGGGTAAACTGCAGCGTATCCATTTTCAAGCCATACAGAAGCGCCGTTGCCGTATCCTCGTCGGGAAGCCTGCCCAACTCCATATAATAGCCTGCAATCAGAGTTGCACAGGCGCCCGTAATCCGAATATCCACATATTGATAGGTTTCCTTCACATAAGTGGGATGATGATCCACACAGGCAATCTCATCCCCGATAAAATCCGTGATATTGCCATTGTTTTTCTGACTGTCCACACAGATAATCGGGTCGCCCTCCTTCATAGTCCGACATATCTCCTCATAAGAGTACATGCGAATACCGATTTCCTTCAACATTCGGGAAGTGCTCAGATTGTCAATACTCCCCTCATAGCAGAGTATCGAGCTAATCCCATAGGGTAACAGCAGCTGCTGCAGGCCATATGCGGAGGCAATGGCATCCGGGTCGGGAACATTGTGCGTCTGTATATAGATTTTTCTGCCTTCGCAAAGCCGTATCAGCTCCTGTACCATCTTATTTCTCCTTTATCTGTCCATGCAGGCTCTGCAGCGAATGCACTTCTCCGTTACCGGCGGCCTGTACATACAGAATGCCTTCCGCCGTAGCCTTCGCAGCGGCTATCGTAGTCATATAAGGAATCTTAGCCTTAATCGCCGCCTTGCGCAGATAACTGTCGTCATGCATGCTGTCTGCTCCCACAGGGGAATTAATAATCATGTCTATTTCTCCGTTGGTTATCATATCCAACACATTGGGACGGCCTTCATAAAGCTTTCTGACAAGCTGAGCCGGAATACCCGCCTCACAAATCAACTCGCAGGTATTTCCGGTAGCCACGATTCTAAAGCCCGCATTCTGGAAAGCCTTCGCTACCTCCACTACCTCCTCCTTATCCTTGCGGTTTACGCTAATCAACACCGTACCGCTTAAGGGAAGCCTTGTCTGCGTTGCCTCCTGCGCCTTGAAGAAGGCTTCTCCCACAGAAGCGGAGAGACCTAATACCTCGCCTGTAGAACGCATTTCCGGTCCCAGAATCGGGTCAACCTCCTGGAACATATTAAAGGGAAATACCGCTTCCTTCACGCCATAATAGGGAATATCCTGCTCCTTTAAGCCGGGAACCGGAGAGGGACGGCCGGTAATATCAGCCGTAATAATCTCTGTTGCCAGAGGCACCATACGAATGTCGCATACCTTGGACACCAGAGGAACCGTACGGGAAGCTCTGGGATTTGCCTCCAGCACATATACCTTGTCGTTTTCTATGGCATACTGCATATTCATCAGGCCCTGTACATGCATCTCTTCCGCAATCCTGCGGGTGTATTCCTTAATTACGGCTACATTCTCCTCGGAGATATGACGGGAGGGAATGATACATGCCGAGTCGCCGGAATGCACACCGGCCAGCTCTATATGCTCCATGACCGCCGGTACGAAGGCATGGACGCCGTCGCTGATGGCATCCGCCTCACATTCGGTCGCATGGTTCAAGAATCTGTCTATCAAAATCGGCCTGTCCGGGGTAACGCCGACTGCCGCCTGCATATAACCGGTCAGGTTGTCGTCATCATATACTACCTCCATGCCCCGGCCTCCCAGCACATAAGAGGGCCGCACCATAACGGGATATCCGATTTTGTGGGCAATATCCAGCGCCTCCTGGGTAGTGGTGGCCATACCGGATTCCGGCATGGGAATCTCCAGCTTCTCCATCATGGCCCGGAACAAATCTCTATCCTCCGCCAAATCAATGACAGAGGGAGCCGTACCCAGAATACGCACGCCGTTTCTCTCCAGGTCCGCCGCCAGATTCAGCGGCGTCTGTCCGCCGAACTGCGCAATCACGCCCACCGGCTGCTCCTTCTTATAGATGCTCAGCACATCCTCCAGGGTAAGCGGCTCAAAATACAGCTTGTCGGAGGTATCGTAATCCGTGGACACCGTCTCTGGGTTACAGTTTACGATAATCGTCTCAAAGCCCAGCTTCTTTAAAGCCAGCGAAGCATGGACGCAACAATAGTCAAATTCGATTCCCTGACCGATACGGTTAGGGCCGCCGCCTAAAATCATCACCTTGGGCTTATCGTTTTTCACCGGGTTCTTATCCTCGGCATTATAGGTAGAATAATAGTATGCGCTGTCCGGCGTTCCACTTACATGCACGCCCTCCCAGGCCTCCTCTACGCCCAATGCCATTCTTCTTGCCCGGATATCGCTCTCCGGAATATCCAGCAGAATACTCAGATATTTATCAGAGAAGCCGTCCTTCTTCGCCCGGCAAAGCTGCTCGTCAGAGGGCAGGCCTCCCTTTACGGCCAAAAGCTCCTCCTCTTCCTCAACCAGTTCCTTCATCTGCTCGATAAACCAGCTCTTTACATGGGTAATCCGGTGAAGCTCCTCCACGGAGGCGCCTTTTTTCAAAGCCTCATACATGGCAAAATGACGCTCACTGGAGGGAGTTGCCAGCATATTCAGCAGCTGCTCCTTTGTCTTTTCCTGGAGCTTCGGTATCTGGCCCAGACCATAACGCCCTGTTTCCAGACTGCGAATCGCCTTCTGAAAAGCCTCCTTATAGTTCTTACCGATGCTCATAACCTCGCCTACGGCGCGCATCTGCGTCCCCAGCTTGTCCTCCACGCCCTTAAACTTCTCAAAGGCCCAGCGGGCAAATTTAATAACCACATAATCGCCGTCCGGTACATATTTATCCAAGGTCCCATACTTACCGCAGGGAATATCCTTTAGGGTGAGGCCGGCTGCCAGCATAGCGCTCACCAGAGCAATGGGAAAGCCCGTAGCCTTGGATGCCAACGCTGAGGAACGGGAAGTACGGGGATTGATTTCGATGACAATAATGCGGTCGCTGACCGGATCATGGGCAAACTGTACATTCGTACCGCCAATCACCTGTACGGATTCCACGATTGCATAAGCCTGCTTCTGCAATCGCTTCTGCAAATCCTCAGAGATGGTCAGCATCGGCGCCGCGCAGAAGGAATCTCCCGTATGTACACCCATGGGGTCGATATTCTCGATAAAGCAGACCGTAATCATATTTCCGTCCGCATCCCGCACCACCTCAAGCTCCAGCTCCTCCCAGCCCAGGATGGACTCCTCCACCAGCACCTGACCTACCAGAGACGCCTGCAGACCTCTGGCACAGACCGTCTTAAGCTCCTCCTTGTTATATACCAGTCCGCCACCGGCGCCGCCCATGGTATACGCGGGACGCAGCACCACCGGATAACCCAGCCTGTCCGCAATGTCCAACGCCTCCTCCACACTGTAGGCCACCTCGCTGCGGGCCATCTCGATTCCCAGCTCATTCATGGCTTTCTTAAACTCTATCCTGTCCTCGCCGCGCTCAATAGCATCCACCTGCACGCCGATAACCTTTACCTGATATTTATCCAAAATACCGGCCTTTGCCAGCTCTGCGCATAGATTCAGGCCGGACTGTCCGCCTAAATTCGGCAGCACCGCATCCGGGCGCTCCTTGGCGATAATCTGCTCGAGACGCTCCTTATTCAAGGGCTCAATATAAGTGACGTCCGCCGTCTCCGGGTCAGTCATGATAGTAGCCGGATTAGAATTTACCAGCACAATCTCATAGCCCAGCTTCTTCAAGGCCTTGCAGGCCTGCGTACCGGAATAATCAAACTCACAGGCCTGTCCGATAATAATCGGGCCGGAGCCTATGATAAGTACCTTATGGATATCCGTTCTCTGCGACATTTTAGAACCTCCTTCATTGACATGTTGCTTCAAGACTGCCCTCCTGACAATCCTCCTTTTCCATATAAATGACCGTCGACAACCGGCGGTCATTCCCTGTTCAACAGTATAGCACATCTCTATTAAAAAATAAATTTCTTTTTAGCAAATTTCCTAAAAGGCCTCCGTCTCTTCCCGGCATGCCCTACCTATATGTGCTCCCCATATCTGTGCCAGTCTGTCCGGTCCAAATGCGGCATTGGCCGGGCTGGTAGAGGGAAGCTTACAGATTTTTGCGTTTGTGACAGGATAAAGATATTTCATATACAACTGATACGCCTTTTCCCCATTGGCATAAACCGCTTCAATGGGAGCCTCCTCTAAAATACGGCCGATATCCGCGGGAATTACATTTTTAATAGAACTGTCACTGGAACCGATAATATCGCATTCCGCAATCACATCCCAGACGGCAATCTTATGACGCAGCAGAAACGCTTTCTTTTCCTCTATGGTTACCGGCGGCCGCTCCTGTCCGAAAATTCGGGCAAGCACCTTCCAGAAGCGGTTTTGGGGATGTCCGTAATAGAAATGCTGCTCCCTGGACTTTACAGAGGGGAGCGTTCCCAATATCAATATGCGGGACTGTTCATCATAGACAGGCTCAAATTCATGCCTGATATGCCGATATTCCTGATTCATAGCTGCTCGCCGCTCCTTGATTTCCTTTTCTTTTTTCCCTTCTCCGTCAGGGCAAAGCTCATATCTATCAGATTTCTGATATCCTGCTTTGACATAGCGCCGTCCAATTCTACCGTAAGCCACTGTGATTTATTCATATGATACGCCCTGTGACAGCCCTTTTGCCGCACAAGAGAATCAATCAGCATCGGCTCTGATTTCATCGTTATGACAGCTATCCTTTCCTCACTGTCGTAACCCAGCCTGTCTCCCCGGACATACATCACCAGGGCAAACCATTTGCCGGTATCTCCATGCCGCAGAACCGCGGACTCAAAATCCCTGTCAAAGGGATAATCCGGCTCCACCCCGTATTCCTCTTTCACATACGCAAAAATCTCATCTCTGGACATCTTCCTACCTCACCGACCGCCTCTTAAGCCTCTATAGGGAAATGCTGATGAAAGCAGCGCTTCCTTAGAAGAATATAGCATAAATCCATGGTACCGTCATTATTTTTCTTGCATTTTCTTTCCCCGGATAGCTATTTGTTGTATAATCTATGGTAACAATACTTACGAAAAGGAGGCCTGCATCCACATGAGAAAAAAATCCCATGACCTTAACAGAAACAGGAAGCTTTGGCTGATTGCCTTTTGTGTCTGTCTGACGGCTCTGATTGGATGCCACCCTAAAGAACAGCTTAAGAAGGAAGAAGAGCTTCCTGAATATTCCGAGAGTTCTCTGGTTTTTCGCCTCCCGGCAGAGCACTGTCCCTTCACGCTGATGGGAAGCAGCGATACCCATTTCTATTACTATTATCGGGAACCCACCGACGACACTATCTTCTTTTACCGGCAGACGCTGGAAAAAGAGAGCCAACCGGTCAGATTAAAGCTCCCCTCAGAGCCGCTTTTTTTCAGAAGCTTTTGCATCTTTACGGATTCGGAGGGAAACGACAGTATTTATCTCCTGCTGCTAAACCAGGAGACAACGGAAATCTCCCGCTTCTCTCTCGTGGGCTATGATGCGGAGGGCACGCTTCTTACGAAGCTTGCCCTCCCGGAAACAGGCTTGCCCGAAGATTATCCCGACGCCTTTCTCAGGCTGTCTGACGGCGGATTCGCCATAATCACAAAAAAGAGTTTCTTTGTGACGGATGACAAGGGTCAAGCTTTGTTTTCACTTCCCTGCCCCGGCGCGGAATTTCGGGGACTTGCGGAAATCTCAGATAAGAAAATCGGCGTGACCTATGCGGAAGCGGATGCCGACAACGCCCGTCTGGCCATTGTGGATTTAGACGCCAAAACCATGTCCGGGGGTACCGCTATCACGGGGGACGGACGCCGGCTATGCCCGAATCGGGAAACTCTTGCTTATGTGGATGAATCCGGCATCTGTCTGTACGACCCGACAACAGGAACCATAAGCAAGGCTGTCACACTAAAGGGACGCAATATGGAGCTCCACCAGCTTGCGGCCATGCGGGCCTTAGGGGATTCTTTCTGTCTGCTTGGCTACAGCGGGGATGCAACCGCCGCAAAATATATAATCTATTCCCCTAAGCAGGAAACCTCTGCCCCGGAGGAATGGGAGGCGTTTTCGGATGGGGAAACATATGACGCCTACGGAAGGCGTTATATTTACCTGTATGATTATTCAGGCGACTGGCTCAGGGACAGCTCCGACCCTATTGATGCGTTCAACGAGCAGAGCGACTCCTATCAGGTGGTTTTCAAGGATTACGGATATGACCATGCCTACGATGATACCTACGACACGGCAAAAATAGTGGCGTCAGGGGATTATCCCGACCTGATTTATTCTACTTATAATTCATTGATTGCCGCGCTGTCGGAAAAAGGCGCCCTAGAGGACCTCACTCCTTATATCAACAGCTCCGGGAAACTGTCCTTAGAGGACTTATCCGAACCTATTGTAGCTGCCTATACAGACCGGGGCAGACTTTTCGCGCTTCCCAATTACTATGCTCTGGACGCTCTCTGGGGAGACCGGGCCCAGCTGGGCGAGGCCGGATGGACAGTAGATGGGTTTCTTGACTGGATGGCACAGGAGCCGAATGCAGGCGCACCGCTGTTGGGTACCAGGAGAGAAATTTACAATGCCTGTATACCGGCTGTTCTGGAAATGTGCATCGACAGAGAAACCGGAGAGGCTTCCTTCGACGGGGAGGTATTCCACTCCTTTATCACCAAACTGAAGGCCCTGAACAGAAAAGACGTCTATACCCGGGAAGAAGCATTGCAGGCACTGGAGGATATGGAAGAGAGTGTTTACCGCCTGCAGACCGGCGTCAGTCTTCATACCATTGCTAAAGAAGAATACGCATCAGGGCGCAAGCTGGTAATCAAAGGGTATCCCAGCGCAGACGGAAAACCGGTGGCCTATATCACCACTCCTGCTCTCAGCATCCTTAGCACCAGTGAGGTCAAAGAGGGAGCTTACGAATTTCTGGAGTTCTATCTGCTCTATCAGAGCGACGCCATGGTTCGGTTGAAGCAGGAGGGTTCTTCTTTCTATGGCATATGGACCGTAAACCGATATAGGGAGCAGCACGAAGCGGGAATCGAAGCTTCCTCCATCTACCCCTGCTCAAAGGAGCAGCTGGAGGAAGTGACGAATATCATTCCCTATGCAGTACTGAAAGATAATTCCCAAGACTCTTTGATTCATCTGATTTATGAAGAACTGGAACCCTATTTTGAGAATCAGAAGGATGGGGATACCGTATGCGGCATCATCCAGAGCAGAATACAATTATATCTGCAGGAACAGGGCGAAAAATAGAGCCTGACTCACAATAGCAGTTTCCACTTTATGTAGAAATTATGGCTTCTTATCATGTTGCCGTAGCTGATGATAAAATCCCCTATCAGCAGGAACATACCGACCAGCGCTATCGCTTTTACAAGCCCCGGATTCATGCCGCTGACCCAGTTCATTATCGGATGAAACACATGCCCCATAAACATACTGATAATAAAGGAAAAACCTATGCTGGTGGGTACCGACGTATAGATGGTGATATGCAGGGGAAGCTCGGAATAATTCCAATACTGAATATGACAGAGCTTCTCCGTCACTATCCCCAGCAGAATTTCACCCACACTCACAAAAAACATGGCACAGATAAAGTACAGAATCCATCTTATCCATTTAGAAGCCTTCACAGGGAATTTCCCCATAAGTACCATTTCTGAGGGCGTACCAAACAAAAAATACATAAACACAACAATCAGGCCATAGCCCAATAAAAAGGGAAGATTCATATTACGGTTATTGATATACCCCTTCGTGATTGCAAGCCATATATTTTCCAGTACAAAGCCCAGAAATGAAACTATCATCATCAGAATACTCAGCGCATAAATATTATACTTCCTTTTTACTGCCATTTTATTCTTTCCTCCGATTCCTTTATGACCGGGCGCGCTTTTGCCCCTATCCTATAACAACGGTGCAATCAGCCGCAGGATACACTGGGATATTCGAAGCGGCTTACTTCTATCCCTTCCATAATGCTCCGTGACCTCCGACGATACCGTCAGAAGATTCTCAAAATCCTCCGCAATCCTTTGTATGGCCTTATATCCATACAGAAAAACGCCATTCTCAAAATGATGATACAGGCTCCGATAATCAAAATTAATTGTTCCTACTATCGCTGTCCTGTCATCACACAGCACCTGCTTCTGGTGTATAAAACCCGGCGTATACTCATAAATTCTCACGCCCCGCTGTACCAGGGGCGCATAGTAAGACCTGGTCAGCTTATATACCATTTTCTTATCCGGGATTCCCGGCGTTATGATCCTGACGTCTACCCCACGCTGGGCCGCCAGATAAAGCTCCCTTATCATTTCATCACTCAGCACCAGATACGGCGTTGCCAAATACAATTTATGTTTCGCTTCCTTTATGATATTTAAATAGACATTCTCACCCACATATTCATTATCCAGAGGACTGTCCCCATAGGGAAGCACATATCCCTTCTCCTGAGCCTCATAGGGCGAGGCTTTAAAATAGCGGGAAAAATCGGTGTCGCTCTCCTTCTCTATGTTCCACATCTCAAGAAACATTGCCGTAAGATTCCTCACCCCGTCTCCGGTCAGCTTCACTCCCGTATCCTTCCAATGCCCGTAGGGATGCGTGATATTAAAATACTCATCCGCCAGATTATAGCCCCCGGTAAATCCCACCTTACCGTCAATGATTGTCAGCTTTCTGTGGTCTCTGTTATTCATAAAAATATTCAGAACCGGAACCACCTCATTGAATACCTTACATTGAATACCTGCGCTTTTCATCTTCTCTATAAACTTCTTATTGATAAAGACCACGCTTCCTATATCGTCATATAGAAGCCTTACTTCAACCCCTTTTGCGGCGCGCTCCGCCAATACCTCCCGGATTCTGGCAAACGCGCTTCTGTCCTGAACGGCAAAGTATTCCATAAAAATAAAATGCTCCGCCTTGCTCAGCTCCTCCAGCTGCGCCTCCAATCCCTCCTCCGCTATGGGATAAAACACCACGTCCGTATTCTGACACAGGGGATATTTCCCATAATTCTGGATATATCTGCATTGATTCGCAATACCGAAATCCTCCTGCTCCAGACGGCTCAGTATCGCCCCGTCTGGCTCCATCCATTCAGAAAGCTTTTGACTCATATGTACGGATTGTTTTCGCATCCTCTGACTGGCATAATTATATCCGATTAAAAAATACAGACAAATTCCCAGTATCGGAACGGTCAGTATCAAAATAATCCACAGCATTTTCACAGCCGTATTTCCATATCTGGCATAAATTCTCAATACCAGCAGCAGAGCCACCAGCTGAAAGGCTATATGACAAATAGTGGAATACTCGTTAAAGCGCAAAAATATCAACAGCACCCAGGAAATTTGCAGCAGCAATGCCATCACTACCACCACAAGTCTTTTGATACTGTTTCCCACCTGCATTCCTTCCGTGCTCATAGCTATCCCTCCGAAGCTTACCTTTTGTAGTTCCTCTTCCTGCCTGGGGCAGAAGCTCATTTGAACAGTCTGCTTATAGTTTACCACATAATACCGTTTTGTACCAGTAAAAAACGGGAGGTTTCCGAACTGCCCGAAAACATCCCGCCTTTTTTAAAATTCCACTAACTTCATTTTCTTTTTCGTAATGTCTTTCTCTCCCCACTGGTGCAGGAAGCTCGCCTTAGTCGCTTTGGAAAAGTTATCCGTTATAAGCGTCTTGCTTTCGTTTTTCATCGTAATATCATCCACATACACCTTATAGGTACCGTCTATAGAAATACTTCCGAAGCTAATGCCCGGATGTATATAATACTTGGTCTTACTATCCAGCTTCTTTCCCGTCTCACCTATCTTTGTCTGTGCGGGAACATTCTTAATATCCAGAATATAATAATCCTTATAAGCGCCCTTTCCTTTCTTAATGGAAAAGTATTTGGAGGCCTTTACATTCTTTTCTTTCAGGGTGTCCCACACATAAAGAACAGGCTTGTTACCCTCCACTGTCACAGACGGCACATATCTCCAGCTTACTCCCCCCACATATTCATATTTTTTATTATGCAAATCATAAAAACCGCTTATATCCAGGTGTGACCCTTCCTGAGAAAGCATCTTCCTGGGGATATAAATCGTAGCCGACGCTGTCAGCCCCTTGGCAATCTGTCTCTTCTTAATAGCGCCTGCACCATAATACAGAACGTAATCATTCTTCTTACGCGTTTTATCATTGTCTGCGCCTGACTTAAAGGTTATCGATAATCTGGCGGCTTTATTCTTCTTGGCGGCTTGTGCCGGAATCGCCGTTCCGATAAGAACCAAAAAGACAAGCGCCAACGCCAAAACTCTTTTGAATGATATGACCCTTCTCACTTTCATCCATATTCTCCTTTTCTGCGTCGTCCTCCGCCTTGGGATAATCTCTGTGCAGGACAACGCATAAACACAAAGCACCCTTTCAGAACTGTTTCCCTCATTTTACCAGTTTTCCTCCCTATCGTCAATCATTTCCCTTTGTCCCTGTTTTAGTTTACTCGTTTCTGCCCTGGCGTTCCGCCAGATAAAGCCCCACACGCTTCGTCAGCCGTTCAATCAGAATGTCCTCTGTGATGGCTCCGGCGGCGTATTCCTGCAGCTCTTCTACCAAAATAGAATTGAGCTCTCTGGGGAAACCCTTTTTAGGCCGGGCCGTCTCTAACAGTTCATACAAAAGGGCGGCGTCAAGCTCCCTGTCATATCTGTCCCCCAGCATTATCTGGGGAAATCCGTAAACAGTCGGGTATGACCATTCATTTACCTGATTTATCTGCTCCTCCAGCACATCCCGTCGCACACTCAACCAGAAATTCGAACTGTTGGCGCTGCTCTCCAGCTGACCTTCCCGGGAAAGCAATAGCCGTATAAAGGCGCCCGCCACTCTCTTTTCCTCATCTGATGCAGTAACCCGAATGGCCAGAGGCGAAAGACTGTCCATGTAATGCGCCGCTCCGTCTTTGGAGGGATATCCGATATAATGAATATCCTCCCCGTAAATATAGCGGTACAAATCAATCAGCTCCGGTCTTGTAATACTGACGGTATTACAGAATACCTTTCCCTCCAGCAGAGACTCTCCCGGCTCTATCCACGCCTCTTCGTCACAGTAAGCCATTCCCAGCCGCAGCACCCTGCGGAATTCGTCGCTGTCAAAATTGACTGTCCCGTTTTCTGCATCCAACAGATAATTGTCCTCCAGCCCATGTATCAGAAAGTTCACCACAAAAGAAGCCAGTCCGTTTTGGCCGTTAAACACAGCCTGAAGGGAATCACGGTTCTCAATACCATCCAAAAAGGCTTTATAGTCCCAGTCCTCCGGCTCCTCTTGAGCGATTACCACTGTATCCAGAGCAAAGCTGTTTACCACTCCGTACAGCGTCCCGTCGATTTCTCCCATCTCCATAGCCTTCGGCAGCAGAACATCTTCCCATTCCTCCCCCTGAAATAATCCCTCCAGAGGGGTCCACAGCTTTTTATGCTCCTCAAAGCCCGTAAGCTGCGTGTCAATCAGTACCGGCCCCGTCCCCGATATCAGCTCTGTCAGAAGCGCCGTCTCCTCATAATCCGTTTTCATCTCAATATGATAGGCCGGATATCTTTTATTAAATTCCGCCACGGAAAAGCTGTATATCTCCTTCATATAGGGCTGCACCGCAAAGACAATCCGCTTAATCTCTTCCCTTTCCTCCGTGGGCTTTAAACACAGCAGATTCCCGCCCTTACTGTCGGAATAAATCAGGCTGATACATCCGTTCTCCTGTATCTGCAGCTCCTCCATCTGAGAAAACTGTACTCCGTGCCTGAGCCAGGTATAAATGTCTCCTGTTATGTTTCCTGACAAATCGGCAAAATGAAGCCCCTTGCTGTCCGCATACAGCAAGGTTTTCTCATCCCAAAGCGTGTAATAAACCTGGGATGCTTTCTCCTCCCATTCCACCAGGGAGACAAGCTTCCCCGTCTCCCTGTCCATGCATTCCAGACGACTGCCTGTCAGTTTGCCCTCGTTATTTACAAGGGAGGACCCTATGGCAACTCTGCCGTCATATAGAGCTGTCAGTCTGGTAGAAATACCTGAATAATCATATTCCGCCAGAAGCGTTCCGTTCGAATCCACCACGTAATAGCCGCTTTGATTCTCCAGGGGAGGCTTCTCCTCTTCTCCACCCTCATACAAGTGGGAGGTAATAAAATGAATGTTTCCGGCCTTGTCTACCATAAATTCACCGGGAATTTCCTGTTCCGACAGAAAATCGATAAAAACTCTGCGCACTATCTGAAGCTCCTCATCGATTTCAAAGAAATAATACCCTCTCCCGCCCTCTGCATCCCCGGGCGTCTCCCAATCCAGCATCATAAAATGGTCGCTTCCGATGATGCTGCCTATGCCCCAGGCCTGATTATGCGTATCCTCCCGAAAGGCCAGTCTGACAGAGTTTTCTTCTCTCTGATTCGTAACGGTCTTTAGTTCATCCCAGCAATCTTCTACCGGATTCAAAAGATGCTTTCGAAAAAGCGCTCCCCGGGTGTTTCCCAGGGCAAAACCCATGCTGCCGCCGGCAATTTCGCCCTCACTTTGCTCCGAACGCAGAGGCACGTGTATCGTAGCCGTATAGTCATCCAGGGTATTATCCCGCCATTCCTCCTCAAGGGAAAGCTCTGTGGCGAATACATCCTCCGTCGAAACCGTTTCTTCTACGGGAGCTGTGCGGCTTTCCTCAGAAGCCTCCTGCCCCTTCGGGAGTTCTTCCCTTCCGGCCACATCCTTCCCTCCACATCCGCTAAATGACATCATCAGAATCATGCAAATCATCATAGACATCCCGGTTATTCTCATAGGTTCCTCTTCCTCCTGCATGGGGCTTTTGTTGGTCATTTCCTGCCTCAAATATGGACTTATTATACCATAACCCCTGGAATATGGAAATCGGAAATTTACTCTTGCCCCGGAAGGAATCAATCCCTATCTTCCGTAAGCCGAACCGTATCTTCCGGAGCAAGCTCCCTGTCGGCGCTGATTACGAACTGTTCCTCCTCGCTCAGGCTTCCCTCCTTCAATGCGGCATGGGAAGTATTTTGGTCTGTGACCTCCACCTGCCTTTTTACGACCTGAAGCTCCGTCCCCAGTATCGTATCCTTTTCCCGCAGCACATAAAGGAACTGTTTATCGTCCACTGTGTGCAGGGCAGACAGCGGAACACAACAGGAATAAGGCCCCTCCTGTTTTACAAACCTTAAAGTGCCCATCTGCCCGGGAGACATCTTATCCCCATTCCCTTCCACCGTCACCAGATAATTATCTTCGTCCACTTTGTGAATGGCGGCCAGCGGCAGGTTATTCAGGGTTTTTCTGCCATTCTGGAACTGCAGGGTTACCATATCCTCCCTATTTAACAGAAGCATCTGCTCCTCGTTTAAGGTTGCCTCAAACACCCATCCCCGGGAAGTATCCGCCAGTACCATTGCCGCCGTATCCGAGGTTCTTCCCCCGGTAGAGATATAGATGGCCTTCACGCTTCCTTCCACCTGACTGAGAATCTTTCCCTCCTGCTCCAACAGGGTACGGCATTCTTCTACTTCTTTTTGCAGGGTCTCATACGCCTGCTCCTCTTCCATAACACCGCTTTTCCCCTCCACGGTCTCCCGTTCCCTGTCCTCCAGATTGCGTTTTGCCTGTAAAATCGCCAGGTTCTTGTCATTATCTGCCATCTGCAAGGCCGCCGTCGCCTCTTTTACGGATTGTTCCAGCATGTTCCGTTCCTCCGCCCACGCCTCCTGCAAAGATAATTTCAGACTGTTTGCATAGATTGCAAATGCTTCCTCCTGCTCCGGGTCATTTAACAATCTCTGATATTCACTGTCCTGACGAAGCTTGCTGTCATAATAGGCTTCCCAGGAGGGATATTGATTCCATGCGTTCTGGGCGTCCTCATATTGCTGTCTCGCCCTTGCCACAGATAGTTCCCCGGTTCTTTCGACATTCTCCAAATCCTCTCTTGCCCTGGCTGCTGCCACCTGCCTTTCCTGCGCGGAAAGCTTCTGCGCCGCCCGATTCTCTTTCAGTCTCTGTTCGCACAGCGCCGTCTGCTTTTTAAGCTCCTCCATTTTCTCTTCCAGCTGCTCCGTGTTCAGACGAAACAGAAGCGTATCCTTCTGAATCGGTTCCCCTTCCCGTACACAGATTTCCTCAATCAGGACGCCCTCCGATACCCATACCGCCTCTTCCCGGGCTGCGGTAATGCATCCTCCTGCCTCCACCACATGGTCGATGGTTTTTTTCTCCATTCTGCCCACCTCCACCCGGGGCATCAAATAAGCATAAATTCCCCTGGAAATTATGGTACACAATAGCATCCATACCAGAAAAACGCCAAACCCCTTTACTGCCTTGCTTCTATATTTTTGAATCTGCTCCCTGATTGTTGTCTCCATCCTTTGACCTAACCTTTTCTTCTACGCTTTCATGCCTGATAAAGCTATGCCCTGCTCCAGATAATCCTGTCCGATTATAAACACAAACACCGCAGGAATCAGGGTAATCACCGACGCCGCAAACGCCCTGCCCGCCATTGCAGCATCTATCTGGGGCAAATACAGGGACAGGGGCCACAATGCTTTTGTCCGAAGAAAAGCCAGCGGCTGCTCCATCATATTCCAATAGTCTAAAAAACCCAGCACCAGTGCGGACATCATCTGCCCCGACCCCAGCGGAACCCCTATTTTCCAAAAAGAAGTCCACTCACCCGCTCCATCCATTTTCGCCGCCTCCAACAATTCCCGGGGAATTCCCGCGAATCCCCTGTAAATCAGGAATACGGGAAAGGTGGAGAAAATAGCAGGAATAATAACCGCTCCCTGCGTATTTATCAAATGAAGCTTCTGGAGCACCAGATACGAGGGCAGCATTGTCACCTGAAAGGGCAGAAGCATCAACAAAATATACAGCGTAAACAACACACTCCTTCCCCGAAAACGAAATGTCGCAAACGCCCAGGCCGCAGGTACCGCTGTCACAAGCTGTCCCACCAGAATCAGACTGACTATTTTCATAGAGTTCCAGAAAACGGTAAAAAATTCCGGGCTATAAAACAAAAGGCGCAGATAATGTCTCCCGGTGGGATACAGGGAAAGAAAATTCCATGTCACATCCTCCGAAGAGCTGCCATAGAGTGGCGCCATAATTGCCGCCAGTTCGTTGCCGCTCTTGATGGAACCACATAAGACCATGATAACGGGAAGACAAACAGGTACTGCAAAAAGACTCAGACAGCTCATATTCCGGATACTCCTGACTGCGCTTCGCAGATGCTTCCCCAGCGCATTGATTCTTCTGCGACTCTTACTTCTGTGATTAGTACTCTCCTCGGCTTTCTTTCCGCCCCTGGTATCTTTCATATCTCTTTCCTGCCTTTCATAGAGTTTCTCCCTGACCTGCCTTAACTTGGTCTGTCCCACAGACGCTGCAAAATCACTACGCCTACCAAAAAGACAAACGTCATGCAGACGGCTGCCGCCGCCATTTTATCCATCTCCAGATTGGTAAACCAATTATTAAATAAATGCTGCAGCAGATACATTTTCTGCTGGGGATATGCGCCTGCCACCAGATATGCCTCCCGAAATACCTTAAAGGAATTTAAGAAGGACAATACCGTGATGGTATACATCATGGGCTTTAATTCCGGTAAAACCACCCGGAAAAAGCACTGTCTTTCGGATGCGCCGTCCACTCTGGCGGCCTCCTTCTGCTCTATGGGTACACTGTGCAGCCCCGCCAGCCACAAAACGATGGTATAGCCCATGTTTTTCCAGAGATAACTGAAAATCAACACCATAAAAGACGCATCGCCTCCCAGCCAGTCCACGGCGCTCAGCCCACATTGCTCCAGCATTCCGTTCAACAGGCCATTCTCATGAAAAAAAAGCTTCCAGACCAATACCACGGTAGCCGTGGGTACTGCCATGGGGAACAGATAAACAGACTTCCACCTCTGGGCATGCCTGCACCGGTCAATCATCAGCGACAGACACAGCGAAAGAATCAAAAGCAGCGGCAGCCCCACCGCCACAAACCTTACGGTATTTTTCAGAGCAAGCAGAAACGCCTGATTACGGAAAACAGTCAGATAATTATCTATACCGGTAAATTGTTTTGTAACCGCCGTCCGAAAAGACCTCCTCCCCACATCCAGGAAGGGCAGGAGCACAAACAGCCCTACCCCTGCCAGACTGGGCAGTAAAAACAAAACTCTACTCCTGCATACGCAGCGATATTTTCTGTACGATTTCTTCCACACATTCATCAATTTCTTTCTCTCCCGTCAATGCCTTCACGCCGATAGCGATGATATCATCCTCCAGCAGACTGTCGGTTCCCACAGGGGTGTGAGACGCCTGAATGATTTCACGCAGCTCTTCCACCTCTCCCTCATTTGGCCATACAATTTCCAGACCCAAGTACGCTCCGTCCGGTCCCGAGAAACCAAGGGAATACGTCTCATTGGGATTGGCCTGTGTGGTAAATATTTCAAAGGCGTCCTCATTGACAGGGAAACCGTCTCCCAAATCCACCTTCTGTACATCCTCACGAAACAAGGTCCGCAAAAAGGCTTTTGCCGTCTCCGGATCCTTTGTATTGGCGCTCAGTCCTATGATTCCCGTGGGGCAAAACGTACCAGCGCTCTGCCCGCTCCACGCCTTAATCCGGTAAGCCTCCGACGTATCCTCCCATTGCCTGCCGACGGAAACCACCGCCTTGTAATCGCTCATACTGCGCAGATAACCCGCGCTCAGAATCTGTTCCCCCATTAATTGATTGATTACCTGGTCATAAACGCCAAGCCGCCTTAGCTTCATCTCCTCCTCCGTATAAAAGCTCTGTAACCTGCGTCGGGACTCCTCGTGCCCTGCTTTGGCCTCTTCCTTCAGATTCGCCTGCTCAGATGTATAAATCCGCTTTGCATCCGTCAAAAATTCCCCCAGCTTTTCCTTATCCACACTACCGTTTTCCGTTATCCAGGAATCCGCACATAAACGGTATATTTTCTCTAATAATTCCTCTCCCGTATACGTTCCCAGTATGGTCTCTTTGACATTGCCCTCTGCCGCAATACGCTCTACGGCATCCGCCAGGGTACCTAAATCTACAACGGAAGAAACCTTTCCCTCTGCACCGCTTAAGCAGGGGATCTCATATCGAAACGGCAGAGCATAGATTCCTTTATCATCACCATAGCCTTCCAGAACACCTTCAAAAAAGGCATTTGTGGATTTCAGGCTTTCCGTCTCCCCCTTCAGGTCTGCAAGGATGCCCTTCTCCTTATAAGAATCCAAGGGCAGTCCGTTTAGCAGAAGTAAGTCCGGTCCCTCATCCGCCAGCAGTCTGGTGTTCAGATTGTGGATGGCGTCATTTTCCGTCATGCCGTCCTCACCGGAAATTCCTATCTCAAACCGCACAAAAACATCGGGATTTTCTTTGCGGAAAACACTGACGGCCCGTCGAACCGTCTCGTTATCATATAAACCGTAAATGCTTATCTGCTCCTCCGGTACTGCTAAGGCCTCAGGGTCATAGATATAGGAATACAGTTCTCCGTCATCATAGAGAATCAAAAATGCCTTCTCATCCATCTGCAGCATACTGATGGGTGTCTTCGTAGGGTCGCCCAGATTATTCAAAGCACCGTCCGCCAACTGCTCCATCACACTACCGCCGGCGACATGACAATAGATACCGCCCACCGACGCCAGAAATACGGTATCTTCTCCCTGCTCTCCTTCCCCACTACATAGTACAATTCCTGTCTTTTGGCTGTTTTGTTCTTTAATAAAATCATTTAAAACGGCATCCTCCGTATGGTATTCTCCGGTATCCAAAGAATAAAAATATACTTGCTGTCCGTCCTGCAGCATCAGCCGCTTACTGTCCGCCCACATGGCCAGATCCCATGCCCCCGCCAGTTCAAACAGTTTTTTTGCGCTCCGGTTTTGTATATCAATCTCATATACCACATCACTGTTGGTTGCGGCAAACAACCTCCCCCGGGTACTAAACGCCATCTTTGTCACAGAGGCATGATATTCCTCCAGTCCCAGCTCAAACTCCGTCTCGCTTCCGTCCGGCGCCACATAAAGAAATTTCTCCGGATAGAGCTTCTCCTCACTGGATTGGTACCAATCTATATATTCTATGAAGATTCCGCCATCCGGCGCAATCGCCGTCCGGTACTCTCCCTCAACGGCGGAAAGCACTCTCTGCAAGGCCGCTATCTCATCTTCCTGCCAGGTCTGCCCCTCATCCGACGAGGTATACTTGATTCCTGCCAGCGTATCAACTACTGCCAGCGTACCGTCAGACAGCTTTGCCATACACCCGCCTCTTTGAAAATCTGTCGGTATGTCCAACTGGGTTTCCATATATCTGCCCTTCGCCGTCGCACCTGCGCTGCCGTCTCCTCCCATAGCGCCCACAGACGAACCGCCGTCTCCTTCTGTTCCTGTTTCTTTTGGGCTGCCGCCGCAGCCCAGGGCAGTAAATGCCAGTGCCGCGGTCAAAATCATGGCGATTCCTCTTCGCTGCCATTTCTTCATATGCTCCACGCTCCTTTTTACGATGTGATTTGTCGACATACGAAATATAACATGGTATTCTCTAATTTTTATCTAAGGAAGGGCTGATGTATCATCCTTCCTTAGAGCCTCCGGCGGTGTACACGGATTTGCAGGGGAATTAAGAAACCAAGTCATTTAAGGATTGCCTTACTTGTTATAATGTGTTCCCTTACGTTATATCATTTTATATGCTTCCGAAATACCTCTTAACTGCCCCGGATAAGGATTAGCAGTCAGCCGAAAGGCTCAACCGGTTCCGGAGAGCAGCGCCGCCGGAAGAAGAAACCACTTGAAACCCACCGCGGATTGTGGTATATTGAACATAAAGAAGGACACCTGCTGGTAACAGGTGCCCCGTAGGAGCTACCGATAGACGGTTAGCCCGGAATATGTTAAGCTAGAATAGCCTCTCAGTTTTCCAGACCAGGGCGGCTATTTCTGCGTCTCGTTACTATCTTTACCAAAAGAGTATCCGATTCCAAAGCAGGTCAAACCGAAGCTCAGCACTGCAATCAGTCCCAAAATATCCATATGGCTCAGCCCTCCCTTCCCAGATTCCCTTGCGGGTTTCTATGTAAACGGAGGGTCACAGTCCCTCCGGAGAGGGCTAACCGCCTACCATCCTGGTAGTCCCAAAGAAATACTACCACAGTTCGACAGGAATTTCAAACAGATTCTCTTTTCATGGAATAGGTGGAAAGTGTTTGAAAATCAATCTCACGGAGCAAAAAGAAAGACTGGATTTTCAATTTCGTATTTGATTTTATCTTACTACTTCCCTGTTGCCAAAGTGTTATAATAAATTATGATTCCCATTAAATATTTTATTCCCTAACAATAACTTCTTCTAGGTTAGGACAATCCGAATACCAATCAATACCTGCTGTCTTAGCATTTTCATCCATCTGATTTGGAATAGACATTATACTAACCCCTTCTATATTTGAATAAGTGAAAGGATCATAATAAATATCATCCGAAACAACTCTTAGATTACTAACATACAAGAAGCAACCTTCCATGATATCACCTATTTCCTCATCTTTTTTTGCATAATTGGTAAGACTAAATACACATTCAAGTCCCCCCGGAATATCGGAATAAACATACACTGAGATTTTTCGGCGCTCATCTTCCATGCACTTGCTGATTATTTTTATAAACTTTGAGATTGCCTCTGCATTTTTGTTTTTTATTTGATATTCATAACAGGTTCCATATAACTCGGTATCTCCTTTTCCATGATAGTAAAATTCTTCGCCCAGCATTTCCTGCACAGAGCGTGATAATTCATCATCTGGATTCAAATTGTAATCTTTATTCCTTCCGCAACTACAAACGAACACCATAGCTAAAATAAGTAGAATTATAAAACAAGTATTCCTCATTATTTTATCTCCAGAATATTTTCCGATATCTCCCTATCAACATGGATATATCGTTACATGGACAATTAGTCTCTCCCCATCCACAAGAACATATTTTAACATAATATTCTTATCTGGTAAATGTATTATTAGGCTCTGTAATCACTCTTTCCCTTATCAATCATTTGTAAGGGCAGAAACAAGGGAAACGATAAAACAGTCAGTAGGCAAAGTGGAATTTGCCGCTTTGCAGGAAAATAAAAAATCATAAAATTTAAAGATAAATTAGAGCTATTGGTGTTACAATAGATTATAAAAATCAGAATCGGAAAAAGGAGGTTTTTCATGCGTATATTATTGATAGAAGACGACCCTGAACTATGTTTCTCCCTTGCTTTTCAATTACAGAAAAACGGATTTCTGGTGGATACCTGCGAGGACGGAGAGGACGCCTCCTATTATACCGACCAGCCCATTTACGACTTGATTCTGTTGGACCGTATGCTGCCCCATGTGGACGGAATAACCATTCTGCGGAAGCTGCGTTCCTCCGGCAATATGGTTCCGGTTATTCTGTTGACGGCACTGGGAGAAATAAATGATAAAGTAGACGGACTGGACGCCGGGGCCGATGATTATCTGGTAAAGCCCTTCGCCTTCGAGGAGCTGCTTGCCCGCATCCGCTGTATCCGCAGACGACCGCGAACCTGGGAAACCGGAAATATCCGTTCCTTTGAAGATATCACCTTAAAGGCGGAGGAAAATATCCTCACCGGGCCTTCCGGCTCCTGTACACTTTCCAAAAAAGAGGGAGCGCTGCTGGAATGCCTTCTGACAAACTCCTCACAGACGCTTCCCCGCATGACGCTTCTGACAAAGGTCTGGGGACCGGACGCCGAAGTGGAGGAAGGCAATCTGGATAATTATATGTACTTTATACGGCGGCGTCTCAAAAGCGTAGGCTCCGCTGTCACTATCAAGACCATTCGGGGCGTGGGTTACAGTCTCGCCGAGAACCGCCGATAAAAGGCTGTCAGAGCCTGTCGAACCATTACTGCCTTTATCCCGGTCTACTTATGAAAAGGAAAACGAAAAAGAGGTATCTCATTTATGTATGGAAAAATACACCGCAGGCTGGCATTTTTATTCGCAGGAATCACATCCCTGATTCTGGTTATCCTATCTGTCAGCTACCAGTTTTTGTCGGAAAGAGAAATGCGAAACAGCAGTTTTCCCGCCTTTGCCGGAGAAATGAATACGATTCTCTCCAACCTGGAAAACCAGAAAACCATTACCTACGAATGGCTTTCCAAAATCAGCGCAAACGAAAAATATATCATTGCCCTATATGATAACCAGCTTCCCCTTTCCTACACCACTACTGTACTTACCGATAAGGAGCAGGCTCTGGTTACGGAGCTGTTGCAGGCAAAAAAGGAGATTATTGACGCCATATCCTCCTATGCCTATTACGGCTCCATCCATAGGGAATTTACCTGGCGTGCCCCGGACCGACAGCTCTATTATGTCTGCTACAGCAATATCCATCGTTTCTCCTCCACCCTGACCACCGTTATTCTCTTTTCCACCAAGGATTTGGACAATCGGCTGATGCGTCAACGAATTTGGCTGACAGGACTGAATCTCGCGGGAATCACATTGCTGTTTTTGTTTTCTTATTTTTTTACCGGATATCTTCTGCGCCCCCTTCAGATATCTCAGGAACGGCAGAGCGCTTTTATTGCGGCAGCCTCTCACGAGCTGCGCACCCCGGTATCTGTCATACTCTCCTCCATCTCCGCCCTGAAATATGCGGACGCCCAGGAGCAGGAGCCATTTTTTACCATCATTGAATCCGAGGGCGCCAGAATGTCCCATCTGATTCATGAGCTGCTCACCCTGGTGCGCTCCGACAACCATACCTGGTCATTTTGCATGGCGGATACCGAATTGGATACCCTGCTTTTGAATGTCTATGAGGCATATAAGCCTCTTGCGGCAAAAGAACAGGTCCGACTGTCTCTGGAACTGCCAGAACAGACCTTTCCGCCCTGTCGCTGCGACAAAGAGCGCATCACACAGCTCCTGGAAATCCTGCTCTCCAATGCAATCAGCTACAGCAACGAGAAGGGCCTTGTGGTTCTGCGCCTGACCTGCAGACACCATACCTTCCGTCTGGAAGTGGCGGATAACGGCATCGGTATCTCCCCTGACGCCAAAGAACATATATTTGAACGATTTTATCAGGAGGACCCTTCCCGCTCCCAAAAAGAACATTTTGGTCTGGGGCTCAGTATTGCAAAGGAAATCGTTACCGCCCACCACGGCAGTATACAGGTATCTGACACCCAGGGCGGCGGCGCCACGTTTACAGTAATCCTTCCCGAAGCACGCTTTTTTCCGACAGAATAAGGAAAGCGTTCCAAAATGAACGGTTGTTAAGTCTGCCAAAATATGATAAACTATTCCCATTGACTGGTACAGCAGTTTCCAATCGCTCGGCTGTCTATGCAACGCATTGCTTACAGGGAGGAAATCCACATGGTGAATGAAGTAAAATGGAATGACCGCTTTAATCTTGGCGTGGCAAACATTGACAAGGCACATCAACGGCTTTTTTCGATTGTCGGCAAACTACTTGTCTTAAACGAAGATGAGGCAAAGCAGCAGCATGCCTGCCGGGAAGGCGTCAAATACTTTAAAAGTTATACCATAAAGCATTTTGCAGAAGAAGAGGCCTACATGCAATCCATCCATTATAGCGGATATGAAATACATAAAAAGCTGCACGACAATATGCGGGATAATACCATTCCTGCTCTGGAACAGGAGCTGGAGGAGCAGAATTACTCCATAGAGTCCGTCCGCCATTTTCTGGGAATCTGTGTCGGATGGCTGACCGGACATATTATGATTGAAGATTGTGCCATTGCAGGGCGCACCACCAACAAATGGGTGCATCGTCCGTCGGAGGATGAATTAATGTCCCTGGAAAAAGCCATCATCCAGGTTTTGCACGATATATTCAAGATTGACGCCCGGATTATCAGCGAACATTACAGCGGGGAAGATTTTTCTTTTGGAAAGACTATCTGCTACCGTTTGACTTACCTCGCCCAGGACGGCAAACACTTTCAGGTCTTTCTGACCTATGAGGAACAAATGGTGCTTAACGCACTTGGCAGCATGCTGGGCAAACAAATCAAGAGAGCAGACCAGACAGTGCTTTACGCCATGAGGATTCTCTCCCAGCAATTTATGGACTGTGTGGGGAAGCACTTTGCCCTTACAAAGGGGTGCCGGCTTGACAAAACCGATTTGCTGACCTTCGAACAGCTTCTTCGAACCTTTGACAAAGAATATCCTACCTACAGCCTGCTGTTCAACACGGAGGGAAAGGGGTATTTTGCATTCTGTGTCAGGAAGTAAATAGCCCCCTGCAAAGGGCGGGGTATTGACGTCCGCCTGACTCATAAAGCCCCCATTCCCTATACTTTGTGTTAATTTCATGTGGCAAATATCGTTGTGTTCAGCCGTTTAGAACACGTCTGATTTCCTGACAGAGTTTATCCGTGTCTATAGGCTTGGCGACATGACCATCCATGCCTGCGGCAAGGCAGGAAACAATTTCAAAAGTTCCGCAGTTCCTCTAACAGAATCCCAACCCGGCTCATACAAAAGAGTATGTCCGTAATCAAATAAAAGCAATTAAATATCATACATCTTCATAGTTTCCCTATCCCGATACTCGTGTTTTTCGTAGTATCCTATCAATTTACCATTGTCACGCAATGCGACCATATAAACATCCTTATTCTGCTTCTCATTATGAAATGTATAAACAAGGTTATGCTCCTCAGATTCCCGAAACCATACTAAAACCTGCTCTATCTTATTTCTCGATTCTAAATTATGACATTCCAAAAGGCTTCTGCCTATTAACTTATCTCCTCCCCATTTCTCATAATTCTTTATAGAAGCAGGGTTCATATAAATAATTTCATGCTCCAAATTACATATCACAACGGAACTCCTGTCCTGATCGATGATGCTCTTATAGAAAGCATCCAGCTTTTTATGTATCTCTGTTTTTTCTCCCATTTTGTCACTCCAACTCTTTAAAATTCTGCTACCGTGTCTTTATGGTCTGAGGGCTTTTTGTCAAGATAGTCTTCCTCATACCTTGGCAGCGCCACCATCGTATAATCATGCTTCATTGCCGGTATGATTTTCTCCGTTAAATCCTTCGTAGCAAATTTGATACTTGAAGTATTGATACACGGGTGGCAGCCTACCTCTGCCCCCTGCAACACTTCTTCGTCAATGACAAGCCTTACCTTGTTTTCCTTGTCGTTCATAAGCCCCATAACGCTGACGGAACCCGGTGTAATATCAAGATATTGCTCCATATAACTTTCCTTTGCAAAGGAAAGCCTTGATACGCCCAGCTCCTTTGACAGGTCCTTTGTCTTAAATTTCTTATCTCCCGGCATCATCAACAGATAAAAGTCTGTTTCCTGACGGTTGCATAGAAATAGATTCTTGCAGATTGTCGCCTGCAATGCCTTATCTATCTCCTCACAAACCTCCATTGCCATGGCCGCCTCATGGTCAAGCCTCTTATATTCTATTCCGAGTTTGTCGAGAAAATCATAGGTTCTGACTTCCTTTTCCAGTCTCCCATTACAATCCACGGGGCGACCATTTTTAAGCTCCAACATTTGTAAGTCCTCTTAATCTCTATATTCTGAAAAGCAATTCCCACATGGTATATTGCCTTCGTTCCTTGAATCGCGAATACTTGCCATACCGCCGCCTACTGTTCCGGAACTACCGCAAAAAATACCAATTCATCATCGCCCACGTTGATAAGGCTATGACTGTGCCCCTTTGGACAATAATGACAGTCACCCTTTACAAGCTCCTCCTCGCCATCATCATACAGACATTTTGCCACACCATCTAAAATATATATTATTTCGCTGTTTCCATCATGTTTATGATAGCCAATAGAAGAGCCAACAGGAAGCTTCCCATACATAATCTTTCCCAGCTCATCCACACGCATTTTGGCAATCAATTCTCCCTTGCCACCCTTAAACTCAGGTATTCTTGTTTCATCCATTTTATCAAATTCTATTTTCACTTCGCTGCTGCCTCCTCAAGACATATGCTCTACAAAATTTTTTCGCACCTTCTTAAAATTCATATTCTCTTATCTCACCCCTATTGGTTCCCAAATTTTAAACGGTTCGACCATGCCGACATTCCCCTAAGAACCGGCAAAATCGGTTCCATATATTCGCTTTTTGCCAAAAAAGCATTTCTCACTTTATTTGCTAAAATCTCATTCCCACTTTTTTCAAGTGCCTTCTGATAATACATTTCAGCTCGCTTTTCTGCTGTTTCATTTGTTTTCAAATAATCACGCATAATTGCCTCATCATCCGCACCAAGCGTCATCATATACAAGGCTGATATGATACCACACCGGTCTTTTCCCTCCGTACAGTGCCAAAGAACCGCTCCCTCTCTGTCTGAAGCCAGGATAATTTTCATCACCTTTTTTATCTGTTCTACCGATGAATCCGTAGTTACAATATCCCGGTACAACCCCGCCATATCCGGCACAGCCCCTGCCCCTGCCATAGAATCGGTATTCTTTTCGTGGGATATTCCAATCATAGCCTCGTCAAACAGCGGAATAGAATAATAACAAACACCATCAACCACTCTGTCCGGTGCTTCTTCCCGCTCCATACCGGTTCGCAAATCAATCACGGTTTGCAAATGACATGTATTCCTTAAAATTTCCACATCCCCATCCGTCATATCATGCAGATGGGCAGCTCTGATGCACAATCTGTTACCATATTCTGAAAAATCTCTGGCATTTCTAATGCCTTCAAACTGTAAAACCATGATTCCCTGTCTCCTGCGTTATCCTTAAATTTTGTGTGTTCAGCAACTCGCATCATCCACCTGTACGTTCCTTTGCCGTCGAATATTTGGCATACCGAAAACACCAGATAATGGTCAACAGGCATCGCCCTCAGGCCCCTGCCAGATATATTATACCAATATGTACATACAATAGCAATGCGGTTTTACTTTGATGTCTATCCGCTCCTCCAAATGCTCACTCATCCAAATGATAATGCAAAAATAGTATCTCCACCTATTACTTACTTAACCTTTCCTTTAGCAGCGTATTTCTGTTTACCACCGTAACATTCCGCACCGCATAGCTTAATGCCTTCTTCGTTCCCACCAGCACCAAAATCTTCTTCGCTCTTGTGATGCCGGTATAAATCAGATTGCGCTGTAGCATAACATAATGGTTCATCAACACCGGCATCACTACGATTGGATATTCAGAACCCTGGGATTTATGAATCGTGGTTGCATAGGCATGTACCAGTTCATCCAGCTCCGTCACGTCATACTCCACCAGCCGATGATCAAAATTAACCGTCAGCGTCCTATTCTCAGCATCCACCGATTCTATCATGCCGATATCGCCATTGAAAACTTCTTTGTCGTAATTGTTCTTAATCTGCATAACCTTGTCTTCGGCTCGGAAAGCATAACCGCTTCTACGCAGTATTTCTTTCGGCATCATCACCGCACCACGTCCTCGCATAAAGATTTCATGCTCAGTCGGATTAAGTGCTTCCTGCAATGCAAGATTAAGATTTGTGGCGCCAACCACACCTCTCTGCATCGGTGTCAGCACCTGTATCTGCTTGGAATCCACATGATAAAATCTTGGCAGCTTTGTCTTTACAAGCTCCACAATCTGCGAGACTACAGCCTCTGCATCCTCATTTTCCATGAAGAAAAAGTCAGCATCCCTGCCATTTGAGATATCCGGCATCTTACCTTCGTTAATCCGATGCGCATTCATAATAATACGGCTTGTCTGCGCCTGCCTGAAAATTCTGGTAAGACGAATCACAGGAAAGCTTCCCGAAGCTATGATGTCCCTTAATACATTCCCGGCTCCTACGGAGGGGAGCTGGTCAATATCTCCCACCATAATCAGTCGCATATTCTGCGGAATTGCTTTTAACAGGGAATTCATAAGCACTACATCAATCATGGAACATTCATCCACAATCAGCACGTCACCTTCTAAAGGATTTTCCTCATTCTTCTGATATCCCTCCGGCGGCTTGCACTCCAACAATCTGTGAATGGTCTTTGCTTCTAACCCAGTGGCTTCTGTCATACGTTTTGCCGCACGTCCCGTAGGCGCTACCAGGAGAATCCTAAGGCCATATGCCTTGTATGCAGAAATAATACCGTGGGTAGTAGTTGTTTTTCCCGTACCCGGTCCTCCGGTAAGCACCATAACCTTTGCCGTAGCAGACTGACGAATAGCATCTCTTTGCACATCATCGTAAGTCATGCCCACCTTCTTTTCAATAGCCTCCACATCCACAGAAAGCGCTTGATTTCCACTCTCCGCTCTGGCTTTCATAAGACCTGTCCACAATCTGTCCGTTGCAGGCGAGGCTGCCAGTTTTTTCATTTTTCCGGCAATCCCGATTTCCGCATAATAAAACGGCGGCAAATAAATTGCCTCTACTGCATTACCCTCTTCATCCAACTTAACAATATCCTTTTCCCGGATGAGTTCCTCTGTTTTCAGCATCTCATCCATAGTCATAATAATATATTCTTCATCTGCCTCTAAAAGCTCACTTGCCGCCTTTATCAGTTGCTGCTTTCTGGCATATACATGCCCTTCGTTACTGAGTTCCGACAAAGTATACATGATTCCACTTCGAAGACGCACAAAGGAATTTTTTTCAAATCCAAGCTTGCCTGCAATCTGGTCCGCCGTTTTAAAACCAATACCCCAAATATCATCCGCCAGCTTATAGGGATTTTCCTTTACTATCGGAATACTGTCGTTGCCGTATTGCTTATATATCTTCGCTGCATAAGATGTACTTACCCCATGGTCTTGCAGAAAAAGCATAACATTCTTAATCTCCTTCTGCCTCTCCCAAGACTCAGCTATCATCTGCACACGTTTCCTGCCAATGCCTTCTACTTCGATTAAAAGCTCCACATTATCCTCGATAATGGTAAAGGTATCTGCGCCATATTTTTGCACAATACGCTTGGCAAATTTCGGCCCCACACCCTTTATCAGGCCGGATCCAAGATATTTCTCCATGCCATAAACGGTTGCCGGCAGCGTTTCTTCCCAGGATTCTGCCACAAACTGTCTGCCATATTTCGCATCCACCTTCCAGTTTCCGTCCACCAAAAGAACAGAACCCACGTTAACATCCAACAGGTTCCCGATGACCGGCACAAGCTCTGCATAATCCTTCACATGACACTTTAGAATGGTGTACCCATTCTCCGGATTCTGATATGTAATTCGTTCTACCACACATCGTATTTTGGTCAAAAAGCCACCTACATCCTAAATCCATCTACTGTTACTACTGAATTCCCAATCACTTTTTGTATTTTCTCTCTTTTTTGACCGGTTCCCCGGCAGGCGCACCCATTACCTTGCGAATCTGCTCCGCTGTTGCAATGGGATATACCTCCATCATGTGTTTTACAATTCTTTTACCGGACTCAATCGGTTCTTCCTGATAAGCTGCTGTCACATGCTCATATCCAAATATATGCTCCGGTGTGGCGTACACTGCAATTGACCAGCCATAAGCTTCGCCCTTTTTATTCCTTCGCTGACGGAAATCACGAATGCATAGATAGGTTTTCATCTCCAAATCCGTAACAGTACCATCAAAATTCTTCTCGCCGTCTTTTCCGAAGCCCGCTCTCTGCTTTACCTCAAAGGAGTACAGCTCTGCATCCGCATTTGCCTCTGCAAATAAATCCATAATCTTCTTCTGCTTCATGGACGCTTTCTCATCATCCCACAGGGCGTCAAAATCATATCCAGCCCTGCGATAATTTGCAAAATACGGTAGCCATTCTTTAGAAACAAATCCAGCCTTCTTATCAAAGAACTTGCCATACGCTACCTGTCCGGTTCTGGCAATCATCTCTCTCCATTCCCATGGATCACGCTCTATATCGCCACTCCACCAGTACTCAGGTACCGTCCGCTCCTCCAGAGAAAATCCCGGAATTACATTCTTAAATAAAGGCAAAAATCCGATTTCATTTATGTATTTCATTGCCTGCTCCACTGTATGAATGCACTCAGGGTCATCTTCTGATACTCCATACATAATCCATGTTCCGGATTCGTTACCCATGATTACCTCCATCTTTGTTTATTTCACGCCAGACTACTTCTACCGGCATCTTCTATCCCTCATTGGATTTTAGAAACAATCGTTCCATCCTGCATAAGTGTTTGCAAACACTCACCAGCACAATTTTTATTTATATGATATCTCTTTTTTCCTCTTATTTCAACAAATTCATTTTCGCATTAGTGAAATATTATAGGTTTTTAAAAATGGCAATTCCTATTGACATGATTGTTATTACTGTATATAATGTATATTAACAGAATTGAGGAGGGAGGTCATATGAACCTTTTTATTGACAATAAAAGCGGTTGCCCAATTTATGAACAGATATATACGCAGATTAAAGCACAAATTATAAGCGGAGCGTTAAAAGAGGATGAAGCCCTGCCTTCCATTCGTAATTTGGCCAAGGATTTGCGAATTAGCGTAATCACAACTAAGCGAGCTTATGACGAACTTGAAAAGGATGGCTTTGTATACACGGTTGCTGCTAAAGGATGCTTCGTTGCTCCTAAGAATGTAGAATTACTTCGGGAAGAAAATCTTAAGAAGATTGAAGGACATATTGAGCAGATTATGCAACTTGCTGCTACCTGCAATCTCAGCAAAAACGATATTATCGAAATGATAAAGCTTTTAACGGAGGAATAAATATGAATGCGATTGAAATAAAAGGGCTTACCAAGGTGTATAAGGATTTCGCTCTTGATAACCTAAATTTATCTTTGCCACAGGGCACGATTATGGGATTGATTGGCGAAAACGGCGCCGGTAAAAGTACCACCATTAAACTTATTCTTGATATGGCAAAAAGAGATAGCGGAACGATTACACTACTCGGCAGGGACAACAAGGATAATCTTCACTTGACAAAAGAAGATATTGGCGTGGTTTTTGACGATGTGGGCATACCAGAGTGTCTAACTCCAATTCAGGTTGGCAAAATTATGAAAGCGACTTTTGGAAACTGGAATCAGGATGCTTATAAAAACTATTTGAATCTTTTCAAATTACCGCTAAAGAAAAAGTTTAAGGAATTTTCCCGTGGTATGAAAATGAAGCTTGGGATTGCTGTTGCACTCAGCCACAATGCAAAGCTACTGATTCTTGACGAAGCCACATCGGGTCTTGACCCCGTAATCCGTGATGAAATTCTTGATATATTCTGTGAGTTTACACGAGATGAAACACATTCCATTTTGATTTCGTCACACATTGTCAGCGATTTGGAGAAAATTTGTGACTACATTGCTTTTCTCCACAAGGGAAAATTACTTTTGTGCGAGGAAAAAGACGTACTGAAGGAGAAATATACCCTTGTTCATTGCTCTGTTGAACAGCTATCAGAACTTAATACCTCTGCCATTATCGGTACAAAAAAGAATGCTTATGGCATAAAAGCTCTGGTAAGAAAAAATGAGATTCCGACGGATCTGGAAAAAAGCCCGGTCGATATAGAGCAGTTGTTTATATTTATGATAAAGGAGGCAGATGTAAAATGAAAGGACTTTTGTTAAAAGACTGGTATGCAATAAATGCCTACTGCCGTGCTTATATTATTTTAATCGTGACGTTCTCTATTGCAGGTGGTGTAATGGAAGAAAATATCCTGTTCACATATTATCCTTGTATTTTTGCAGGTGTTATAGCAATGAGCTTGCTTGCATATGAAGAAAAGGAAAAGTGGGAGCAATATGCCGCTACTTTGCCCTACACAAAAGCACAGATGGTATCCTCAAAATACATTGTAAGCCTATGTTTTGGAGTAGTCACAATTCTGCTGAATATCATTGCGCAGCTTATACGTATGATTTTTCTGAACTCCTTTGCTATTGAGAGATTACTATCCATGCTACTGGCATTCATTCCGCTTACATTAGCTTCTACCGCCTTTCTGCTTCCGTTTATTTATAAGTTTGGCGCAAATAAAGGACGAATCGCATATTACATTCTGTTTGCTGTCTTTGGGGGTGCCATCGGCGTGCTGGCATCTAATCAGACGATAGGACTGTTAGACAAAGTTTCTGTACCTCAAACGAGTGTCAGCATCATTGTATTTGTTGTGTCATTGGCGGTATACGTATTCTCTTGGGCACTGTCAATTCATTTTTATAAAAATCGGGAATTTTGATGGGGGTGTCTTCTGCCCTCATTTCCTGCATAATACTCTTATAAGCATCCTCCCCTGTCTACAAATCAAGGGAAAAGGAAAAGGAGAACAGCTTTACGCTTTCCTTATGGATTTACGCACCACACTGGGAACAACCCGGCTGGCGCACGGATTGCTCCCCAAAGGAAGTCAATCAAATAATAATGCTAAAACTGACATATACTATTAATATAGATTTTTTCACTGTTTTGTATTAATATAATGATATTAGCAAATCGAGAGTTAACGGAGAAAATGTAGATGAAAAATTATACAAGAACAAATATTTTCCCAATTATCATAGAAGTGATATTTATTATATCATGCTTTATTGTTCCAAGAGAGTATTACATATACACCAATTTTTGCTTTTATTTAATATTAGCAATATATTTTTTGCATAGAAAAGATTTTTCGTTAAAGAAATGGTTACATAACCTAAAAAGTGGGAAAAAGTTTTGGAAGAATGTTATTTTGACGGCATTAGGATTTATTAGTGCGTTTGTAATAACAATGGTTTTAGAGAGTATATTCTCGGATTTCAATACGGGAATGATAGGATTAAGGCGTAATTCGTGGATAACGTTGATAATATTTTCTATATCTACGATTTTACTTCCGCCAATTGTAGAAGAAACTTTTTTTAGGAAAAATATAATTTCTTTTGAAAACAAAGTTGTACTAATCATTACAACTTTATTGGGGATGTTAATGTATGCTCTTGAACATTCGCTTGCCGTTTGGGGAATTTTCTTGACAATGATTTGGTCATTGCCTTTAAGTATTTCATATATCAAGACAAAAAATGTTTATGTACCGATAACTGCACATTTTATAGGTAATTTACTTGGTAATGGAATAGATATTATTTTAACAATTATTGCAATGATATCAAATAAGTAAGTCATGCGGAAATTCCAGTTTGTCAAAATAATAATATAAGCAATCAAGGGATTGATTAAAAACCATCAATCCCTTATTATTGTTTGTATTACACTTTGCCTATTTCAATGTGTGTTCGGTAAATCACAAAAATCCCCATTTTATAAGGTTTTCAGAACATCTTCACTCATATTGATTACATTTTTCAATAATGTTCGGTAAAAGTCCTATTTTTCAAGCATTCCAGCCATTTTTATCTCAATTTATCTAAAATACAAATTTCTCAAAAAGCCTTATTTTCCAGGCTTTTTCAATATAAACACTTTTTTACCATAGTTCGGTAATTATTTCAGAAAATGCTGTGTGAAACAATCATATATACCATTTCGACACTTTCCCAAATCTACTTGATAAATGAATCCATCAGATATACCTTTATCATAAAACACTGCTGCCAATCAAATGTAAACTATCCCGACACCCCAAAAGACACCACCACCTATATCACTATAAGTAACGATGTCTCAAATTTTTACTATATCAAGGCTCACCATTTGTCGTAACTCTGTCGTAAAACACAAATATAAACCTTCCAAATCACTTGAAAATGCCTTATTTAAGCCCTTTTACTTATCAAGACTCTTCATCGTCGGGAACAGCAGCACATCTCTGATGGCCGGTGCATTCGTGAGAAGCATAACCAATCTGTCAATGCCGTAACCAATGCCGCCTGTGGGAGGCATACCGATTTCCAGGGCGTTCATGAAGTCCTCGTCAGTAGTGTTGGCTTCCTCGTCGCCTGCCGCCAGCGCAGCCTCCTGCGCCTTGAAACGCTCTCTCTGGTCAATCGGGTCATTTAATTCGGAATAAGCGTTACACATTTCTCTGCCAGTGATAAAGAGTTCAAAACGCTCTACATAATCCGGCTTGTCCGGCTTTCTCTTGGTAAGGGGAGACACTTCTACGGGATGGTCCATCACAAAGGTAGGCTGGATTAAATGCTCCTCCACGAACTCCTCAAAAAACAGGTTCAGGATATCGCCCTTTGCATGACGCTCCTCGTAATGTACGCCCTTCTCATCGGCCAGCTTCTTTGCCTCGGCGGTATCCGCTACCCGGTCAAAATCAATACCGGTATACTTCTTCACCGCATCCATCATAGTCAGGCGCTCAAAGGGCTTACCCAAATCTATCATTTCCTCCCCATAGGGAACCAGTGTCGTACCACAAACCTCCTGCGCCACATAGCGGAACATATTCTCCGTCAAATCCATCATCCCGTAATAATCGGTGTACGCCTGATAAAGCTCCATTAAAGTGAACTCAGGATTATGTCTGGTGTCCAGGCCCTCATTTCGAAATACGCGCCCGATTTCATATACCCGTTCCATACCTCCTACAATCAGTCTCTTCAAATACAGTTCCAGAGAAATACGCAACTTTACATCCTCATCCAACGCATTATAATGCGTTTCAAAGGGACGCGCCGCCGCACCGCCGGCATTCGCCACCAGCATGGGAGTCTCCACCTCCATAAAACCCTGTCCGTCCAAATAACGGCGGATAGCGCTGATAATACGGGAACGCTTCACAAAGGTATCCTTTACCTCGGCGTTCATAATCAAATCCGTATAACGCTGACGATAGCGGACGTCCGTATTGGTCAGGCCATGGAACTTCTCCGGCAGAATCTGCAGACTCTTGGATAAAAGGGTAAGCTTCTTCACATGTATGGAAATCTCTCCTGTCTTTGTCTTAAAGACAAAGCCCTCTATACCCACAATATCGCCTACATCATATTTCTTAAAATCCGCATAGGATTCCTCTCCGATTTCATCTCTCGCCACATAACACTGGATATTACCCGGCAAATCCTGAATGTTGCAGAAGGACGCCTTTCCCATGATACGCTTGGACATCATTCGGCCGGCAATGCGTACAGTCTCCCCCTCCAATTCCTCATAATTCTCTTTAATATCCATACTGTGATGGCTCACGTCATATTTCGTAATCTGAAACGGGTCCTTGCCCGCCTCCTGTAACGCCGCCAGCTTCTCTCTTCTGACCTTTAATAATTGATTGATATCCTGCTCCTGTACCTTTGTGTTTTGTGCTTCTGCCACTTTTTTCACTCCTACTCTTCTATGCATACCGCCATTTCGGACCATCCTTTTTCAACGGCATTTGAATTTACAGCAACGCTCCTGCCCACAGACGATTCACGCCTCCACAGCCAGGAATGCCATATGGGTATCTTAATTACTTCTCTGGATTTCCAGCACCTTGTATGTGAATGTTCCCGCCTGGGTCTCAACGTCTACACTATCACCCACCTTACAGCCAATAAGCGCTTTTCCCACCGGGCTTTCATTGGATATCTTGCCCTTCAGGCTGTTGGCCTCTGTAGAACCCACAATCTTGTACTCCAACTCCTCGCTGTATTCCAAATCCAGAATTCTCACCTTGCAGCCAATATTGATTTTATCTAAATCTACCTCGTCCTCGACCACAACCTCTGCGTTTTTAAGGATTTTCTCCAGTTCCTCTATTCTCGCCTCGATATCACGCTGCTCATCCTTCGCTGCATCATACTCAGCATTTTCGGACAAATCGCCCTGCTCTCTCGCCTCTTTAATTTTCTGAGCAACCTCCTGACGCTTTACCACCTTAAGCTCGTGCAGCTCGTCCTCATACTTTCTAAGTCCCTCATAAGTCAAAATATTCCTTTTTTCCTGCATGATACCGTACCCTCCTGAATGTTTCTGTTTTATTTATCATCTACGTTAGAGCCCTCTGCTTGCGAGTTCTCAAAATAACCTTGATTAACTAACGTATTATACCCATTTTTATGTGTAGTGTCAAGGGCGGCAATGCTGTTTTGCCACTCCTTCCACTGTTTTTTCATAGAGAAATAGCGAATCGGCAATCCTCTCTCCTCTATTAGCCTTCTTTTTTCTTTTAAAGAACACATATCCAAATAACAGCTTCCCCCGGCAAGTTCCGAGAGCTTCAGCCCCGTTACCTCGGTAAAATCCAGCACATTCACCGGCAAGGCGCTTTTCAGCCGCCTTTTGTGATATTCCTCCTCACCCTCCAGCAGCTGCACATCCGCTATCAGTCCGTACTCCATGGACAGTTCTTCTATAAATTCCTGCAGCTCCTTTGTATATTGCCTCTTTGTCAGGAACCATTGCAGGCTCTTTATATGAGACGCTCTCTGCCACAGGGGCCTTATCAATGCCTGGACGCAGCCCAGAATCATATAATGATTATATTGTGCCTGGGAAAGCAGCTCCTCCACCCAGGGGCTTTTGACATAATCCTCCGCCCGCAGCTCTATAAAATCACAATGCTGCTGCCAGAGCTTCGCAAAGACATGTATGTCCAGTCCATCCTCATACACATAACTGCACTCATTCGGGAAGTCCACCAGCGGACAGACAAGCTCCGCCAAATCCCCGACCCTGTCATGCAGACAATTCAAATGCTCTATATATTCCCTCTCTTTTTGCCTCCTCTGCCTTTTCCCGAACAGACGCTCCCTCAGATTTTTCTTCTGAGAAAGGAGCCTGTATTCTTCCTCCCGGGAAAGAGCCCGGTGATATTCCGCGTCCAGCTCTTTGAGATACGACCTTTGAATCCCCGCCCGTACCAGACAATAATTCTGCCGACTGATACGCTCCAGCTGAATCGGCAGTTCTCCGTAGGGAGCCCTTTTGTCCATTGTATAAAAATACAGTATCGTTTCCATGCTCTAGTCTATGCAAAGATTCAGACAAACATGCGCCGCTCAATTCCCAAAAATAACAGACACGCTTTCCCTAAGCTGCTCCATACATTCCATCTGATTAATCTGCTGTCTGAACCGGGCGGAACCGGGCATCCCCGCCGTATACCAGGACAAATGCTTGCGCATCTCCCGGACAGCGGTATATTCTCCCTTATACTCCAAAAGCAGCTCCCCATGCCGCAGAATCATCTCTTTTTTCTCCCGATTATCGGGAGCCGGAATCAGGCGCCCTGTCTCCAGATAGGCTTTTACCTCCCGAAATATCCACGGGTTCCCCTGGGCGCCCCTTCCAATCATAATGCCGTCACAGCCGGTAGCCTCCAAAAGCTCCCGTGCCCGCGCAGGGGTATCCACATCACCGTTTCCGATAACCGGTATACGCACCGCCTCCTTTACGGCGCGGATGATATCCCAGTCAGCCCTTCCGCTGTAATATTGCTCCCTGGTGCGCCCATGAACCGCTACCGCCGCAACGCCGCACTCCTGGGCAATATGGGCTATCTCCACGGCATTTACATGCTCCTCGTCAAAGCCCTTGCGGATTTTCACAGTCACCGGCTTTTTCACCGCCCTCACAAGACCTTCCAGAATCCTGCCGGCCAGCGCCGGATTCTTCATCAACGCGGAACCCTCCCCGTTATTGACCACCTTGGGCACCGGACATCCCATGTTAAAGTCAATAATAGCAAAAGGACGCTCCTCTATACGCTTTGCCATCTCAGCGATAATCGCTGGATCCGAGCCGAAAAGCTGCAAAGATGCAGGGAATTCCCGGGGATGCACTTTCAGCAGCTCCTCCGTGTTTTTGTTATGATAATAAATGGCCTTGGCGCTCACCATTTCCATACAGACCAGCCCTGCTCCCTGTTCCCGGCACAACAAACGAAATGGCAGGTCTGTCACGCCTGCCATAGGAGCCAGTATGATATTATTGTCCAAAACCACATTTCCGATTTTTAAACCGCTCATTGCCAACCTCATCGATGATTCTTCTCGTAAATGATACGCAATCCCTCCAATGTAAGGGAACTGTCATAAATATCGATAGAATCCGTCTCGTCTGCGATAATCCTGCCCAGACCTCCGGTAGCCACTACCTTTAAATCCGCAATACCGCTCTCTTCTTTCACCTTTTTGATAATATATTCCGTCTGTCCGATTTGACCGTAGACCAGTCCGGCCTGCATACTGCTGATGGTCTCCTGGGCCAGAATCGATTTCGGCTTTTTAATCTCGATATTAGGCAGCTTTGCCGTCTGCGTCCAGAGCGCTTCCGAACAGATACGGATGCCCGGCGCCGTAATACCCACACTAAAGCTGCCGTCCGCCGTCACCAGGTCATAGGTAGTCGCCGTGCCGAAATCCAACACCAGCACAGGCCCCCCGTATTTCTCATAAGCCGCCACCACATCCGCGATACGGTCGGCCCCAATCCCCTTAGGGTCCTCTCCCGCCACCCTGATGCCGGTCTTACTTCCAGGGCCTACAATAAAAGGCTTCGTGCCTGTATAGCGCTTCAACGCTCCCGTCAGAGAATGCATGACGTCCGGCACGACACTGGCAATAATGGAGCCTTCCAGCTCCTCCACGGATATTTTTCTGTTTTTCAGTATCTCTGTTATCATGACCCCATACTCATCGGAGGTACGGGGAGTTTTCGTCATCATACGGAAGGTTGCCTTAAGCTCCTGCCCGTCATAGACTCCCATCGTCAGATTCGTATTGCCTACATCTATTACCAAAATCATGGCTCGTCGTCCTCCTCCAAAAGTGCCGACACATCCTCCTTCAGCACAAACACTCTGTAGTACAGGCTTAAGGATTCCAGAAGCTCCTGCCGCTTTCTGCGAATTTCCGACACCAGAAGCCCGCTGGAAATCTCATCATAATAAATATCATTTTCCTCTGCGGCCGTCTCCAGGGACAACGTACCGTCCTCCTCAAACACAATGGTAAAAACGCCGCCCACCTCCTCGGTAAACAGCACGCATATAATATGCAGTTCATCCTTGATGGAATCAGGCATCCCCTGAAAGGCCTCGTTAAAATAATACTTTTTCTCATAGGCATTGGCGCCGCAAAGCACCACTCTTTTACCGCTCATGTTTTCTTTCCCTTCGTTTTCCTTCCACCTTACAGACATGCCATTTCCCTATGCGCCTTATACATAGCCATAGATTCCCCGCACGGAAACCTCTCCTGCATAGACCCGCTGCACGCTGCCGTCCGGCCGCTCCACCAAAAGCTCTCCTGTATTTGTAATTCCCCGGGCCACACCATCAAAGCCTCCCCCGGGCTCCAGCACCCGCACCGCACGGCCATAATTTACCAGCATAGCCTCATATTCCTCTCGAAGATACGTTAAATCCTGACATTTCAGGAAAGCCTCATAATGTCTTTCAAAGGACTGCATAATATCCGCCAGCAAGCGGCTGCGAGAGAGAGGCGCGCCCAGAAGCTCCTCCAAAGATACCGCTTTATCCAGAAGCTCCTTCGGAAACTCCTGCTTTCCCACATTGATACCCGCGCCGATTATCACATATTGTATTCCGTTCTGCTCCGGCTCCAGGCTCATCTCCGTCAAAATACCGCAGACCTTCCTTCCGTCCAGCACAATATCATTGGGCCATTTAATACCGGGCCGCAGGGAAGCCTCCCTGCCCTCCTTCCGAAGGACGCCGCCGATTCCCTCCGCCACGGCCAGCGCCATTACCAGCGTCAGCATAGACGCCTTGTCCACAGCCACACCGGGCCGCAGAAGAAGCGTAAAATATAAATTTCGGCCTGCCGGACTCTGCCAGGCTCTGCCCCGTCTGCCTCTTCCGGCAGTCTGCTCATCCGCCACAAACAATGCTCCATGGGGAGCATTCCTCTCTGCCTCCTGCTTTGCCCGGACATTCGTGGAATCCGTCGTCTCATAATAATATAAGGTCTTACCGGCCCAGGCTGTATGCATCAAACCTTCCGCAGCTATCTTTTCCTTCAACAAATATTCTTCCTTCATTCCGTTTCTTACAGCGTGGCCGCCATCACAGCCTTAATGGTATGCATACGGTTTTCAGCCTCCTCAAATACCAAAGACCTGGGTGACTCAAACACCTCGTCGGTTACCTCCATTTCCGTGATACCAAAACGCCTGCCCATCTCGGCGCCGATTTTAGTATTCAGGTCGTGGAAGGCCGGCAAACAATGCAAGAAAATTGCCTGTTCCCCGGCATTCTCCATCACCTTCCTGTTCACCTGATACGGGGACAAGTCCCGAATCCGCTCCTCCCATACCTCGTCAGGCTCACCCATAGACACCCATACATCCGTATAGATGACCTCCGTCGCCTTTGTTCCTTCCGTCACATCCTCCGTCAGCGTAATACTGCCGCCGGTCTGCTTTGCAATTTCTCTGCACCGGGCTGTCAGTTCAGATTCCGGGAAATATTTAGAAGTCGTACAGGCAGTAAAGTGCATGCCCATCTTCGCGCAGGCTACCATCAGGGAATTCCCCATATTATAGCGGGCGTCTCCCATATAGGTGAGCCGGATTCCCTTCAGATATCCGAAATGCTCTCTGATTGTCAAAAGGTCTGCCAGCATTTGCGTCGGATGAAATTCATTCGTCAGCCCATTCCATACCGGCACCTTTGCATATTTGGCCAGCTCCTCCACTATCTCCTGCCCAAAGCCCCGATATTCAATACCCTCAAACATACCGGAAAGCACTCTGGCAGTATCCGCAATGCTCTCCTTTTTCCCTATCTGAGAACCCGCAGGGTCAAGATAGGTGCTGCCCATCCCCAAATCATGGGCGGCTGTCTCAAAAGCACAGCGAGTACGGGTACTGGTCTTTTCAAAAATCAGCGCCACATTCTTTCCCTTCAGGGTATCCACCGGAATGCCCTTCTTCTTTTTCTCCTTTAAATCCGCCGCTAAATCCAGCAAATATAAAATCTCCTCAGAGGTAAAGTCCAGCAGTTTCAAAAAATCCCGTCCCTTTAAATTCATATCTCATTTCTCCTTTATTCTTTATCCTTCCGGGCGTCCGACAAGTTTCATGATACCCCATAACTCCTAAGCCCTGCCGTGCCAACAAAGGAATCAAACGATTCTTCTTACAGGTCTCGACCTGTAGCCTACCAAAAAAGCGTACATCCTGTCAAAAGTCTGCTTCTTCCTTATAATAATATACTGGATATGCCCAAGTTTTTCAACCCCCTCCGGATAACAAAGGGGCGCCAACCGCAAACAGCCGGAAGGAATCCTCCTTCCGGCTGTTATTATCATCCTTTTTATCCTGTTACTTTACAGTCTCTTTTAAAGCGGCCCCAATACTTGCAATACCCTGCAGCTCTGCGGGAAGCAAAATCGTGGTTGCCTGACCGTCCGCTATCTTTTCAAAGGCTTCCAGACTCTTCATCTTCAATACCGCCTCATCGGCATTGGCTTCCTTTAACATCCTGATACCGTCGGCGTTTGCCTGCTGCACCTTCAGAATCGCTTCGGCCTGACCTTCTGCCTCACGTATCATCTTTTCCTTCTCTGCCTCTGCACGCAGGATGGCAGACTGCTTATCCGCCTCTGCGCGAAGAATTGCGGATTCCTTTTCACCTTCTGCCTCCAGAATGCGGGCTTTCTTTTCACCTTCCGCACGGGTTACGGATTCACGTCTCTCACGCTCCGCTTTCATCTGCTTCTCCATGGCATTCTGAATTTCAGCGGGCGGAATAATATTCTTCAGCTCCACACGATTTACTTTGATACCCCAGGGGTCCGTAGCAATATCCAATGCCGCGCGCATCTTAGTATTGATGATTTCACGGGAGGTCAGAGTCTGGTCCAATTCCAAATCACCAATAATATTACGAAGCGTTGTCGCCGTCAAATTCTCAATCGCCATCATCGGGTTCTCAACGCCGTAAGTGAAAAGCTTGGGGTCCGTAATCTGATAAAATACAACGGTGTCAATTCTCACGGATGCATTATCCTTGGTGATAACGGGCTGGGGCGGGAAATCAGCCACCTGCTCCTTCAGATTCACCCGTCTTGCCACCTTGTCGAAAATAGGCATCTTAACATGAAAGCCTACCGACCATGTTCCCTGATAAGCGCCCAGTCTTTCCACCACATAGGCCTGCGCCTGGGGAACAATTTTAATACAGGAAACAAATACACATAATACTACAATGATAAGTCCAATAATAAACGGCATACTTCACCTCTTTCTGTGCTGATTGTGCAGCACGCACTTTTTTTATAAATCCCTTTTTACAGGATTATGATACTTCGTTTTGCTCAGGGGCGTCCATCCTATGATTCTGTACGTTCTCCCTGACAATCAGCTTAACGCCGCTGATTGCCACAACATCCACCACTGCTCCCACAGGCAGGTTGATTGTATCGTCCACACTCCTTGCGCTCCACTCCTGACCGCCTACCGTGACCTGGCCGATGCCCTGCAAATTATCAATCTCACTGATTACGATTGCCTGTCTGGCCACCAGACTTTCCACATTCGTTC
>JAMOZS010000015.1 GCA_023667765.1 Roseburia sp.
TGCAAAATAGAGCGTTTGCGGGATGCTGTTAATGCATTAGCAAATGGGCAAAAGAACAGATTAATCTTAAAAATCATTAAATCACAATTTCCATTTTATCACATTTTTTTATCGATTCTATCACAAAATTTCCTAAACAAAAAGATAAACAGGGAGGATTCTTTTATGTACAGCACGATTCTATCGGGGGCTTTATTGGGGGTGAATGCCTGTCCGGTACAGGTAGAAGTAGATGTGGCGGCAGGACTGCCCACCTTTAGCATGGTGGGTTCTCTGGGCGGGGAAGTGAGGGAAGCCAGGGAGAGGGTATGGGCGGCTCTGAAAAATGCAGGCCTGGAGATACCGCCCATGAGGATAACGGTGAATCTTTCTCCCGGGGATATCAGGAAGGAGGGTACAGCCTTTGACCTGCCGATTGCAATGGGGCTTTTAGAGGCGCTTTCTTATTTCCCGACAGGGCGGCTTCAGAATACGCTGCTATTGGGAGAATTGGGTCTGAACGGTGAAATCAGGAAAGTGAAGGGCGTACTGCCTATTGTCCGAAAAGCGGCGCAGCTGGGAATAGGGGAATGTATTGTCCCCCGGGAGAATGTTCGAGAGGCAGCAGTCATATCAGACATCAGGGTGCGGGGAGCATCGGATATTTCCGAGATTTTGACGTATTTACAGGCTAAGGAGGAAGAAAGGGAGAGGGTTCTTCCCGTTGCGGGGATAAAGGAAGAAGAGTTGCCTGAAACAGGAGGCCTATCGGAGGAGAATGATTTTGCCCAGGTGAAGGGGCAGGAGATGGCAAAGCGGGCAGCTGAGATTGCCGCCGCAGGCTTTCATAATCTGTTAATGACGGGGCCTCCCGGAGCGGGGAAATCCATGATTGCAAAGTGTATTCCCGGTATTATGCCGCCGCTTACGAAGGAGGAACGTCTGGAGGTGACGTCAGTGTACAGTGTAGCGGGGCTTTTGGGGGACGGAGGTCTGATTAAAAAAAGACCTTTTCAAAGCCCTCATCACACGATTTCTCCGGCAGCCCTGATGGGAGGAGGAACCGTGCCAAGGCCGGGTGTGATATCGCTGTCTCACAGAGGTGTCTTATTTTTGGATGAATTGCCGGAGTTTCCCGGAAATGTCTTAAACAGTATGCGTCAGCCTTTAGAGGAGCGCAGGATACAGCTTGTGAGAGTGGGAGGGAATCTGGTTTATCCGGCGGACTTTATGTTGGTTGGCGCTATGAATCCCTGTCCCTGCGGCTATTATCCCGACAGGAACCGGTGCCGCTGCAGTATCCCGCAAATCAAGCATTATATGGGGAAAATATCCGGGCCGATTCTGGACAGAATTGATTTATGCGTGGAATTGCAGCGGGTGGGAATTGAAAAGATACAACAGAGAAAAGGGGGAGAGAGCAGCGAGGTTATCCGTCTGAGGGTGCTGGAGGCCAGGCAGCGGCAGAAAGTTCGTTTTCGTGACAGTGAATATCGTTTCAACGGGGATATCAAAGCGAAGGATATGGAGAGATATTGTCGGTTGGGGAAAGAGGAACTTGGATGTATGGAGGAATTATATCGCACCATGGAACTCAGCGCCAGAGCCTATCACAGGATTGTAAAGGTGGCAAGAACCATAGCGGATTTGGCCGGCGCAGCGCAAATCGGGGCGGAGCATTTGCTGGAGGCCGCCTGTTATCGGACGTCTCAGGATTATTGGCTATAGCGGGCCGGCGAATAAGAAGCGAATAAAAAATAGAAATGACAAGGAACAAAAACGTGAAATAGAAATGTGGAATAGAAATGTGGAATAGAAATGTGAGACAGAAATGTGGAATAAAAACGTGAAATAGAAATGGGAGATAGAAACGTGGAATAGAAACGAGAGATAGAAATGTGAAATAGAAACGAGAGATAGAAATGTGAAATAGAAACGTGAGAAAAAATAAGAAAATAAAAGGGGAAAGAAAAACGGCGAAAGAAGGGCGGGCGCTATGAGAGAAGAAAAATATTATGCACAGTGGCTTTGCAGTCTGTTATCTATGAACGGAAGGGCATTAAAGCGTTTAGAGGAGGTTTTTGCAGGCCCGGGAGAAGTCTTTGAAGCCTCGGAGGAGGCGCTGAGCGGGCTGCTTACCCCGGGTCAGCTAAAGGAGCTTGTAAAGAGCCGAAAGCGTTATGGAGGACTTCCGGAATTAATCACTGTCTATGAGGAAATGGAGGAGGCGGGAATCCGTTTTGTCTGGCGCCGGGAGGCGGAATTTCCCAAAAGGCTTTTACAGATACCGGATTCTCCCCTGGGACTTTATTATCGGGGCAGTTTGCCGGGAGGGGACAGAGCCAGTGTGGCCATCATCGGCGCCAGGGAGTGTTCCGCCTACGGAAGCTATGTGGCAACTAAGCTGGGGAGCTATCTGGGGGAGCAGGGGGTAGAGGTTATCAGCGGTATGGCGAGAGGAATTGACGGAATTGCCCAGGAGGCGGCATTGTCGGCGGGAGGAAATTCCTATGGCGTGTTAGGCTGCGGGGTGGATATCTGTTATCCGGCATCTAACAGGAGGCTGTATGAGAGACTGTTACTGCAGGGGGGTATATTGTCTGCTTACCCGCCCGGTACAGAGCCCCTTTCCAGAAACTTTCCGCCCCGTAACCGTATTGTCAGCGGCCTGGCTGATGCAGTGATAGTGGTTGAGGCCCGATTGAAAAGCGGTACGCTGATTACCGTCGATATGGCGCTGGAGCAGGGCAGGGAAGTGTATGTGGTGCCGGGGAGGATTACAGACAGATTGAGCGACGGCTGCAACAGGCTGATTCAGCAAGGAGCGGAAGCGCTTTTGTCGCCGGAGGAGCTTGTGGCGAAGCTGTACGGTATCAGACCGGGACAACAGACTTTGGACTGCCAGGCTGTGGAAGAAGGCAAAGAACAAAGCACGGTCAGAGGAAACTCGAAAAGGGGAGGCCTAAAAGGAGAAGGGGAAAGAGAGCCGGGATTTGAAGGGGAGCTGGGAAGAGTGTATGACTGCCTGAGCTTTACGCCCTGCAGCGTGGATGGCTTGAGGGAGATTCTGCCGGATATGGAATGCGCTCGTCTGAATGTGCTTTTGATGCGTCTTTGCGTAGAAGGAGCGGCCAGACAGGTATCGTCCGGATATTTTGTAAAAACCTGATATTGAACTTGTAAATCGGCAGGAAGCATTGTAAACTAAGGAAGGGCTGAGGAAGCATCCCTTCCTTATAGCCTCTGGCGGATGTACACGGATTCGCAGGGGAATTTGCCGCTTTGCAGCGCAAATCCGGTGCTTCATCATTTGCGTGACTTTAAGACGGCGCTGCCGGAAATGAAAAAGATAGCGATACATCGCAGAAACGGGGTTAAAAATGACTTATCGTGAGAAAACAAAACAAATCAGAATTGGCGACCGCAGCATAGGGGGCGGCCAGCCTGTTTTAATACAGTCTATGACCAATACAAGGACAGAAAATATAGAGGAGACAGTGGCTCAGATACACAGACTGGAGAAGGCGGGCTGTGAGATTGTCCGATGCACTGTGCCTACGCCGGAGGCGGCCAAAGCCATAGCCAAAATCAAAAAACAGATTTCCATACCGCTGGTGGCGGATATTCATTTTGACTATAAAATGGCTATTGCAGCGATAGAAAACGGCGCGGATAAAATTCGTATTAATCCCGGTAATATCGGGGGCACCGACAGGATAAAGGCTGTGGTGGATGCGGCGAGGGAGAGGGAGATTCCTATCCGCATAGGCGTAAACAGCGGCTCGTTAGAGAAGGCTCTTTTGGAAAAGTATGGCGGAGTTACTGCAAAGGGGCTGGTAGAGAGCGCTCTGGACAAGGTACATATGATTGAAGAACTGCAGTATGACAATCTGGTTATCAGCATTAAGTCGTCGGATGTGATGATGTGTGTACGGGCTCACGAGCTTCTGGCGAATCAGACGAACTATCCGCTGCATGTGGGGATTACGGAGTCGGGAACCGTTAAGAGTGGCAATATCAAATCGGCTGTGGGGCTGGGGCTGATTCTGAATCAGGGAATTGGCGACACGATTCGGGTATCGCTCACGGGCGACCCGGTGGAGGAGATAAAATCTGCAAGGCTTATCCTGCGCACGCTGGGTCTTAGGAAGGGAGGCATCGAGGTGGTGAGCTGTCCCACCTGCGGAAGAACCCGGATTGATTTGATTGGATTGGCGGCGAAGGTGGAGGAGCTTGCGGAGAATTATCCTTTGGATATTAAGGTGGCTGTGATGGGGTGTGTGGTGAACGGCCCCGGAGAAGCAAGAGAGGCCGACATCGGCATTGCCGGCGGCATCGGCGAGGGACTTCTGATAAAAAAAGGAGAGGTAATCCGTAAGGTACCGGAGACAGAGCTGTTGGATGCACTGAAGGAAGAATTGGACGATTGGGGTAAGAAATAGATGAGTAAGCCGTTTTTTGAGGTGTTTCCCACCTTGAAATTAGACAGGGAATTGCATGACAGGCTGGAGCAGACGCAGGTAGAGAAGATATCCGCTACCAGACGAAAGGACTTTCTGCGCATTTATTTACGGAGTACTTTTTTGATTCAAAAGCCGGATATCTGGAGGGCGGAGAAGGAAATTAAAAAGCAGCTGTTTCCCGGCGCAAACATGACAGTAAAGATATATGAGCGTTTTACGTTGTCGGCACAATATCAGCCTGAGGTGCTGCTGGATTTATACAGGGACAGCATATTGATGGAGCTTAAGGAATACAGCCATGTGGAATATAATGCCTTTAAGACCGCCGAAATTTCCTTTCCCCAGCCGGATACGGTGATGTTAAGGCTGGAGGATACCGTTCCTGCGCGCAGCAAGGAGGAGGAGCTTCTGCGCATTTTGGAAAAGATTCTCGTAGAGCGATGCGGTTTCTCTCTGAAGCTTAAGACGGAATACCGGGAGGTTACGGAGGGGAAACACAGCGGTACCGAGGAGCAGAAAATACGGCTGAAGGTGGATGAAATCTATAGAAGGGCCCGCGGCGAGGCAAAGACTTCGGGGCAGCGGCAGGACATCGAGGGGAGCCGGGGCGTCCCGGAACCTGCCAATCAGAGCTTCGGAGGGGGAGAGAGCGGCAGTCCGGGATCCGGGAATAAAGAGCGGTCCGTTACAGGAGCTTCCGGCAGAGACTTTAACCGCGGAGTGAAGCGCTCGGATAATCCTGATGTTGTCTATGGGAGGGATTTTGAGGAGGGCGCTATGCCTATCGAGGAGGTAATCGGTGAAATCGGAGAGGTGGTCCTCCGGGGGAAGATTATCAAGCTGGATACCAGGGAAATTAAAAATGAGAAAACAATTATCTTTTTTGACCTGACGGATTTCACGGACACTCTTTCGGTGAAGCTGTTTGCCAAAAATGAGCAGGTGAAGGAGATTACAGGTGGTTTAAAGGAAGGCAGCTTCGTAAAGGTCAAGGGGATTGCCATGATGGATAAATTTGACCATGAGATTACGCTGGGCTCTATTGCCGGCATCAAGAAGATTCCCGATTTTACGGAAAGCAGAGCAGATACGGCCCCCCGAAAGAGGGTAGAGCTTCACTGTCATACGAAAATGAGCGATATGGACGGGGTATCCGAGGCCAAGGATATCGTGAAGCGGGCTTATAAATGGGGGCACAGAGCGATTGCCATCACGGATCATGGCGTAGTTCAGGGATTTACGGATGCAAATCATGTGTGGGAGGATCTCTGGAAGGAAGAAAAGGGAAGGCGCAAGGAGGCCGGAGACGGGAATCCGGACAGGCAGGATTTCTTTAAGGTGTTGTATGGTGTGGAGGCCTATCTGGTGGACGATTTGAAGGAAATCGTCACAGGGGACAGAGGACAGAAGCTGGACGAGAATTATGTGGTCTTTGATATTGAGACAACAGGCTTTTCTCCGGTCAATAACCGTATCATAGAAATCGGAGCGGTGCGGGTTTTGGACGGTGAAATCGTGCAGCGTTATTCCGCCTTTGTCAATCCCAGGGTGCCCATCCCTTTCGAGATACAGAAGCTGACTCATATTGATGATAATATGGTGATGGATGCTCCCGGAATAGAGGATGTGCTGCCGGAATTTCTGAAATTTTGCGAGGGCTGCGTTCTGGTGGCGCATAATGCGAATTTCGATATGAGCTTTATTATGGAAAACTGTCGCAGACTGGGGTATTCGACGGAGTTTACTTATGTGGATACGGTGGGGATTGCCAGAGTGCTTCTGCCGAATCAGGCGAAGCATACGTTGGATGCGGTCTGCAAGACTCTGGGTATTTCTCTGGAAAATCATCACAGGGCGGTGGATGATGCACAGGCCACGGCGCATATGTTTGTGAAATTTATTAAAATGCTTGCCCAGGAGGATATTTTCACACTGTCTCAGGTGAATGCTCTTGGAGCCTCCAGCCCGGAGCTGGTAAAGAAGTCGGCTTCCTATCATGCGATTATTCTGGCAAAAAATGATTTGGGACGAACCAATCTATACCGACTGGTGTCGGAATCCCATCTGAACTATTACAGCAGGCATCCCCGAGTGCCGAAGAGTCTGGTGATGAAATATCGGGAGGGACTGATTCTGGGCAGCGCCTGTGAGGCGGGGGAGCTGTACAGAGCGCTTTTAGACGGACAGTCGGATGTACAGATTGCCCGGCTGGTGAACTTTTATGACTATCTGGAGATACAGCCTTGCGGGAATAATCATTTTATGATTGCCTCCGAGAGGGTCAGGTCGGTGAATTCCATAGAGGATATTCAGAATCTGAACCGGCGTGTCGTGGCGCTGGGAGAGCAGTTTCACAAGCCGGTGGTGGCGACCTGCGACGTGCATTTTCTGGACCCGGAGGATGAGGTCTACCGCCGTATCATTATGGCGGGCAAGGGTTTTGCGGATGCGGATGAGCAGGCGCCTCTTTATCTGCATACCACGGAGGAAATGCTGCAGGAGTTTGCCTATCTTGGCAGCGACAAGGCTTATGAAGTCGTGGTGACAAACACGAATATGATTGCGGATATGGTGGAGACGATAGCGCCGGTGCGGCCGGACAAATGTCCTCCCGTTATCGCGGACAGTGATAAGACCCTGACGGAAATCTGTCATAACAGGGCTCATGAAATATATGGCCCCAAGCTGCCCCCCATTGTGGAGGAGAGGCTGGAGAGAGAGCTGCATTCCATTATCAGCAACGGCTTCGCCGTGATGTATATCATTGCCCAGAAGCTGGTGTGGAAGTCCGTGGAGGACGGATATCTGGTGGGCTCCCGGGGAAGTGTGGGAAGCTCCTTTGTGGCGACTATGGCGGGGATTACGGAGGTGAATCCCTTAAGTCCTCACTATTACTGCAGTAAATGCTATTATGTTGATTTTGACAGCGATGAGGTAAAGGCCTATGCGGGTAAGGCGGGTATTGATATGCCGGACAAGGCCTGTCCGGTGTGCGGGGAGCCGCTGCACAAGGAAGGATTCGATATTCCCTTTGAGACCTTCCTGGGCTTTAAGGGGGATAAGGAGCCGGATATTGATTTGAATTTTTCCGGTGAGTACCAGTCCAAGGCCCACAAATATACGGAGGTTATCTTCGGGGCCGGTCAGACCTTTAGGGCCGGAACGATTGGCACGCTGGCCGATAAAACGGCCTATGGCTATGTGAAGAATTATTTTGAGGAGAGAGGCGTTAATAAGCGCAGAAGCGAGATAGAGAGGCTTTCCGTGGGCTGTACGGGGGTGCGCAGGAGCACAGGGCAGCATCCCGGCGGTATCGTGGTACTGCCTCTGGGTCAGGACATTAATTCCTTTACGCCGGTACAGCATCCTGCGAATGACATGACCACGGATACCGTTACCACGCATTTTGATTATCACTCGATAGATCATAATCTGTTAAAGCTGGATATACTGGGGCATGATGACCCTACGATGATTCGGATGCTGCAGGATTTGACCGGTATAGACCCGATTACGATTCCGCTGGACGGTCAGGAGGTAATGAGTCTGTTCCAGAATACGGATGCCCTGGGGATTACGCCAAAGCAGATTGGAGGGACGAAGCTGGGGGCGCTGGGAATCCCTGAGTTCGGTACGGATTTTGCCATGCAGATGGTAATTGACGCCCAGCCGAAGTCTTTCTCGGATTTGGTGCGTATTTCGGGCCTGTCTCACGGAACGGACGTATGGCTGGGCAATGCGCAGGATTTGATTAAGTCGGGAACCGCCACGATTTCCACGGCAATCTGTACCCGTGACGATATTATGACGTATCTGATTGGCAAGGGGGTAGAGTCGGAAAAATCCTTTAAAATTATGGAAGCTGTGCGTAAGGGTGTGGTGGCAAAGGGGAAATGTGACAAATGGGACGAGTGGAAGGCGGATATGCTGGCCCATGATGTGCCGGAGTGGTATATCGGCTCCTGCCAGAAGATTAAGTATATGTTCCCCAAGGCCCATGCGGCGGCCTATGTTATGATGGCCTGGCGTATCGCTTACTGTAAAATCCATTATCCGCTGGCTTATTATGGAGCATTTTTCAGCATTCGGGCAAAAGCCTTTTCCTATGAAATCATGTGTCAGGGACAGAGACATCTGGAAAGTATACTGGAGGATTATAAAAAGCGGGAGGACACGCTGTCCCAGAAGGAAAAAGCGGCGTTGGGGGATATGCGTATTGTGCAGGAAATGTATGCCAGAGGCTTTGATTTTATCCCGATAGACATTTTTACGGCCCATTCCAGGCAGTTTAAGATTGTGGACGGAAGGCTGATGCCCTCGTTAATCAGTATTGAAGGAATGGGAGAGAAGGCGGCCGATGCGGTGATGGAGGCTGCAAAGGATGGTCCTTTTCTTTCCAAGGATGATTTCAGGCAGCGGACGAAGGTCTCTCAGACGGTAGTGGAGCTGATGGACAGGCTGGGCCTTCTGGGAAAATTGCCGGAGAGCAATCAAATCAGTCTGTTTGATTTGGCGGCGATATAAATTTTTAAAATTTTCAAAAAAATGCTTGCAATTTTTGGAAAGATGTATTATTATATGCAAGTACCGATGAGGTACGAGCATATGGCTGATTGGTCAAGCGGTTAAGACGCCGCCCTCTCACGGCGGAAACAGGGGTTCGATTCCCCTATCAGCTGCGAAAGCTTCGCTATTTTAGCGAAGCTTTTTTTGCGTCATAGGAAAACCGTGTTACTGGGAAGGATATAGGGAGTTGAAGTGGACTTGTCTGCTTTGTTCTGTACTGGCAGCGCCACCTTTGCCTATAGATTGCCGGATACGAATCCCAGGGACATCTTTTAACACTTTCGTTCTTAGTAAGGAATTTTTCGGGAATTTTTTCATATGATAAAACGCATATAATAAAACTTCCTTAAAATTTTAGAAAAAACTTGCGCCTCTGTTTTTTTTGGTGTATAGTGTTTCACGATTAACTGCATTCGGGCAGTATGGAGCCGGAGCATGGTATCGCAGTAAACTGCTCTAACATGGAGGATAGTGTGTCATTACACTGAGTTATCTGGAATATATAAGGTAAGGTGGAGCGTATGGCAAAAAATTTGGTAATTGTGGAGTCTCCTGCGAAGGTAAAGACGATTAAAAAATTTCTTGGTAGCAGCTATGAGGTTATGGCCAGTAACGGTCATGTGAGGGATTTGCCGAAAAGCCAGCTGGGTTTTTCGCCTGAGGAGGATTATGAACCCAAATATATAACGATTCGAGGAAAGGGGGATATTCTGGCCAGTCTGCGCAAGGAGGTAAAGAAGGCTGATAAGGTATATCTGGCAACTGACCCGGACCGGGAGGGAGAGGCAATCTCCTGGCATTTGTATTATGCCCTGAAACTGGAAAACAAGAAGGTGTACCGGATTACCTTTAACGAGATTACGAAGAACGCCGTGAAGGAGTCTCTTAAGAATCCTCGGGAAATCAATATGAGTCTGGTGGACGCCCAGCAGGCCAGACGAATGCTGGATCGTATGGTGGGCTATCGGATATCTCCTCTTTTGTGGGCGAAGATTAAAAGGGGCCTGAGCGCCGGACGGGTGCAGTCCGTGGCGCTTCGAATCATCTGTGACAGAGAGGCGCAGATTGATGCTTTTGTTCCTGAGGAGTATTGGTCGCTGGACGTCAATCTGAGGATAAAGGGCGGAAAGAAACCGATTACCGCAAAGTATTATGGAACGACAGAGAAAAAGCAGCTGCTCTCCAGTGAGCAGGACGTGCAGAAGGTGCTGGAAGAGACGAAGGACGCCGTTTACAGGGTGACGGAGGTAAAAAAGGGTGAGCGGCATAAGAAAGCGCCGCTGCCTTTTACGACCTCTACTCTGCAGCAGGAGGCCAGCCAGACTCTGAATTTTTCAACCCAGAAAACCATGCGCCTGGCCCAGCAGCTCTATGAGGGAGTGGATATCAAGGGAGAAGGAACAATCGGTTTAATCACGTATCTGCGTACGGATTCTACCCGCGTATCCCAGGAGGCCCAGAATCTGGCGAAGGAATTTATCACTGGGAATTATGGCCCGGAATATACGGCTGTGGTTCGGGCGGAGAGTAAAGGCAGCCAGAAGATACAGGACGCTCATGAGGCTATCCGCCCCACGGATATCAGCAGACTGCCGATACAGATAAAGGAGCAGCTGCCAAGAGACCTGTTCCGTCTTTATCAGTTGATTTGGAAACGCTTCGTGGCCAGCCGGATGACAGAGGCCAGATATGAGACGACTTCTGTAAAGATACAGGCGGGCAGTCAGATTTTTACGTTGGCGGCCTCAAAGAGACTGTTTGACGGCTTTATGAGTGTTTATGTGCAGGCGGACGATAAGGAGGAAGAGAATTCCTATACGGGGGAGCTTACCGTGGACAGTGTGCTGGAGCATGTCTCTGACGAGCCGAAGCAGCACTTTACCCAGCCGCCCGCCCATTATACGGAGGCTACGCTGGTTCGCGCTCTGGAGGAACTGGGAATAGGACGTCCCAGTACCTATGCGCCCACGATTACCACGATACTGGCGAGACATTATATTGTGAAGGAAGATAAGAAGCTGTACGTGACGGAGTTGGGAGAGGTGGTCAATAAAATGATGATGGAGGCCTTTCCCACGATAGTGGATGTGAATTTCACGGCGAATATGGAGGCCCTTCTGGACGGTGTAGAGGAGGGGGAGGTAAAGTGGAAAACCATCATTTCCAATTTCTACCCTGATTTAGATGAGGCGGTGAAGCATGCGGAGCTGGATTTGGCGGAGGTGACTGTGGCGGACGAGGAGTCTGATGAGGAATGCGAGCTCTGCGGCAGAAGGATGGTTATTAAATATGGCCCTCACGGCCGCTTTCTGGCCTGCCCGGGATTTCCCGAGTGCAGGAATACGAAGCCCTATTATGAAAAAATCGGTATTCCCTGTCCCAATTGCGGAAAGGATATCGTGATAAAAAAGACGCGCAAGGGAAGACGGTATTATGGCTGCATAGATAATCCCGAATGTGATTTTATGGTCTGGCAGAAGCCTTCGGGCGAAATCTGCCCGAAATGCGGAAAGATGCTTTTGGAGAGAGGCAAGGGCAGAGTCTGTATGAATGAGCAATGCGGTTATGTGCAGAAGGATTAATTTACGAAAAAACTGAATTGTCTAATAAATAAGGAGAAATGTGAACAAATTTGCAAAATATGCATTGTAATCTGAAATTATTTGTGCTAAACTGATAAGCAGAGAATATAAAGGGATTTCTGGTGGGGAAACGGAGGGTATTATATGAGTAGTGTACAGTTGCTTGATAAAACCAGAAAGATAGGTAAGCTTTTGCACAATAATAACTCCAGCAAGGTAGTGTTCAATGATATCTGCAAGGTGATGCGGGAGATATTGAATTCCAATGTGCTGGTAATCAGCCGCAAGGGCAAGGTTCTGGGAATAGGGAAGTCTGAGGGGATAGAGCCGATTACAGAACTGCTTGAGGAGAATGTGGGCGGGTTTATTGACCATATGCTGAATGAAAGATTTTTGGGCGTGCTGTCCACAAAGGAGAATGTGAATCTGGAGACGCTGGGTTTTGAGAGCACAGACATCAGGAAATTTCAGGCAATTATCGCACCCATTGAGATTGCCGGGGAACGTCTGGGGACTCTGTTCATATATAAATGCAATGAACAATATGATATAGACGACATTATTCTGTGCGAATATGGCACTACGGTGGTGGGACTTGAGATGCTGCGGGCCGTAAATGAGGAGAGTGCGGAGGAGAGCCGTAAGATAGCGGTGGTAAAATCTGCCATAGGAACTCTTTCCTTTTCGGAGATGGAAGCAATTACGCATATTTTTGATGAATTAAACGGTATGGAGGGAATCCTCGTAGCCAGTAAGATTGCCGACAGGGTGGGTATCACCCGCTCCGTTATTGTCAATGCCCTGCGTAAATTCGAGAGCGCCGGCGTGATAGAATCCCGTTCCTCGGGAATGAAGGGCACTTATATCAAGGTGCTGAATGATGTGGTGTTTGATGAAATCGAGGAACTGAAGAGAAAAAATAACAGGAGTTAAGAAGAGGATTACGTCGTAAAAAGGATTTTACGGTTTATGTACGGATAAAAGGATTTATTGAGGAATCGATAGGTCCTTTTTTGTGGAAAAAATGCAAAAAGATATTGTGTTTTTGTCAAAATTCACTATAATATATCTTATGGTAGGTACCTTGTACTTTTTTTCAGAAAGGAGTAAGCCATGATACATACGAATGTCTTCGATTATATCAATGTGTTGGATAAGGCCGCAGACGCCAGTGTGCTTCGCAACGAGGCCATATCCAATAATATTTCAAATGTGGATACGCCGGGTTATAAGCGGCAGGATGTGTCTTTTGAGACAGAGCTGCGCAAGGCTCTGGGCAGCAGCCGTTATACTTCCATGGACGAAAAGGTTGCCGGAGTGAATACTGCAAGTCTAAATCCCAGGCCTTTTACGGATTATGCCGGCTATTCCTATCGCCTGGACGGCAATAATGTGGATATTGAAAATGAAAATGTATTTCTGGCAGAGAACCAGCTCTGGTATCAGGGATTGATGGCGAGTATTCAGAATGAGTTCGCAAACATGCAGCTTGTCCTGAAATAACTGTGCCTGACGGCCGGTAAAGCAAAGGCCGGCGGTTCCAAACAGCGAAACAGCAGCGTTAAGGATTATTAAGGAATATGTCAGTAAGTGAGATATTACGGAAAGGAGTTATCAGATGAGTATGTTTTCTTCTTTTAATATCAATGCATCCGGTCTCACCGCTCAGCGGTACAGAATGGATGTCATTTCAGAGAACGTGGCCAATGCCAATACCACCCGTACGGAGGACGGAACGCCTTATCACCGCAAGGTGGTGACCTTTGCCCAGAAGGGGGCGCAGACGCCCTTTGGCAGAGTATTGGGCAATATTTCCTCCTCTGCCTATAGTGGTCAGGGCGTAAAGGTGACGTCGGTTTTTGAGGACCATGAGACGCCGATGACTATGGTATATGACCCCTCCCATCCCGATGCGGATGAAAACGGTTATGTGACCGGACCCAATGTCAACATTATTACGGAAATGACGGATTTAATTGATGCCAGCAGAGCGTATCAGGCTAACTCAACGGCTTTTAATGCCAGCAAATCTATTGTGATGCAGGGACTGCAGCTGGCGCAGAACAGCTAGTGAGCCGATGGTATTTGGCTGAAAATGAGTGACGCAGTATATATACTATTTTGAAATAAAAGAGAAATTCATGTGAAAAAATAGAATTTTTTACATGGCAATTTGTGCCTGCGCGCTGTTTGGCACAAATTGCTTGTGCTCAAAAAGCAGCGCAGAAATGAGGATTATTATGGATTTCACATCAATCAGCGCGCTGAGCGCTGTCAACGGGTTGAATGCAGTAGACGGACTGAACGCTGCAAAGAGCCTGTCGGGTATAGACGGTACGGCCTCTCTGACAGGTATGCTCACCGAGAAGGAAAACAAAGCAGAAGGCTCTATGTTTGAGGCTTTCTTAAATTCTGCTATTGATAATATAAAGACTACCAACAGTTATCTGTCGGATGCAGAGGATGAAAAGATAAGGTTTGCCCTGGGAGAGACAGAGAATGCGCATGACCTGTCTATAGCTCTGCAGAAGGCTTCCGCTACGCTGCAGTACACAGTCGCTGTAAGAGACAAGCTGCTGGAGGCCTATAGAGAATTAATGCAGATGCAAATTTGACTAGGAGTGAACTATCATGGCGGATAAGCTTAAGGAAATTCTGACAAAGGTACTGGAGTGGTGGAACAAATTCACTACCAGACAGAAGAGCATCATTGTCGGTATCAGTGCCGTTGTTATTTTTACTTTCGCAATTTTAATATATACCTTTAATCGGCCGCAGTATGTACTGCTGCAGGAGTGCGCCGCTACTTCGGAAACTGCTGAGGTCAAGAAGATTCTGGAAGATAACAGCATTGATGATTATAAGATATCCAGCGACGGTCTGAAGGTCAGCGTCAGAGAGCAGGATATGGCGGTGGCCAATGTGGCTTTGGGAGCGGCAGGCTATACGCCTAACAATTACTCGCCCAAGGACTATCTGAGCGGCGGGCTTTCCACTACGGCGTCGGATAAGGAAAAACTGTGGAACGAATATCTGGAAAAACAATTTGCCAGCGATTTGTCGGCGTTTTCCAATGTAAAGAGCGCCTCGGTAAAGATACATACGCCGCCCCAGAACGGGACGTTGGCGGCACAGCGTCAGGATTCCTCGGCGTTTATCCGCCTGGAGCTGGACGGTATTTTTACATCGGCTCATGCTACGGCAGTGGCAAAAGCTGCTCAGGCCTTTCTGGGAAATGAAACGACGGCAAATATTACCATTATGGACCAGGACGCAAATCTGCTCTTCGCGGGAGGAGATGATTACAGCACGGCGGGAATCGCCAATTCCATGCTGGAGCTGCAGCAGCAGGCGCAGTCCATGATTGCCAGCCAGATTACAAGAGTGCTTTACGGAACGAATCAGTATAATTCCATAGAGGTGACGAGCCATCTGAATATGGATTATGCGGAATATCAGGAAAGCATAAAGGAATATTACGCAAATACGGGTTATGAGCAGGGAATGCTCGCCAGTGAGAGTACCTTTGAATCGGAAAATAACAGTGAAATCAGCGGGGTTCCCGGTGCGAGCTCCAATGATGAACAGGTTATGGTTAATCCTGATGACAGCGGAAGCTCTTCTTCACAGACGGAGGCGGAACGCAAGTATCTGCCCAACGAATCGCTGAGAACCTCGGTAAGCCCGGCGGGAGCCATCAATTACAGCAACTCTTCCGTTTCCATTGCGATGATTCGATACCGGGAGATAAGTGAGGAGAATGTAAGGAATCAGGGCCTTTTGGACGGCATTACCTGGGAGGAATATAAAGCAGCAAACAGTGCGGACATCAAGCAGGAGGTAGATGAGGATTTTTACTCCATGGTGGCAACCGCCGCAGGCATTCCTCTGGAAAATATTACGATAGTGGCTTATGAATCTCCGATTTTTGTAGACAGGGAGAAGATGAACGTCAATTGGACCAATGTGCTGAGTATTGTGATGTTGGTTATTATCCTGGGATTGCTGGCGTTTGTGGTGCTTCACAGCATGCGTGTAAAACAGGAGGAAACACCGGAGGAGGAAGAGCTGTCGGTGGAAAGCTTGCTGCAGTCTTCGCCTGAGAATGAACTGGATGAGATTGATGTGGAAGCCAAGTCGGAGACGCGCAGAGTGGTGGAAAAATTTGTGGATGATAATCCGGAGTCTGCCGCAGCGCTTTTGCGCAACTGGCTGAATGCGGATTGGGCGTAAGGGAACCTATCCATAGAGAGGATGTTGAAAAATGGCAAGAAATAAAGATGAAATTACAGGTTTACAGAAAGCTGCTATATTGTTGATTTCATTGGGGCCGGAGCGCTCTGCAGGTATTTTTAAGCATCTGAAAGAAGAAGAGATAGAAGAGCTTACTTTGGAAATTGCAAATACGCGGAGTGTTACGCCTCAGCTCAAGGAAGATGTTGTCAATGAGTTTTATGAGGTTTGTCTGGCACAGCAGTATATTGCGGAAGGCGGCATTTCCTATGCAAAGGAATTGCTGGAGAAGGCGCTGGGCAATGAAAAGGCTATGAGCGTTATCGGAAAGCTGACCGCCTCTTTGCAGGTAAAGCCCTTTGAGTTCGTGCGTAAAACGGATGCGTCGCAGCTGTTAAACTTTATACAGGACGAACATCCCCAGACGATTGCCCTGATATTGTCTTATCTGTCCTCCAGTCAGGCCGCGTTGATTATTTCTGCCCTGCCGCCGGACAGACAGGCGGATGTGGCAAGGCGTATCGCAGTAATGGACCGTACCAGCCCGGATGTGATACAGGAAGTGGAGAAGGTATTGGAAACAAAGCTGGCAAGTCTGGTAAATCAGGATTATACCATTATCGGCGGCGTGGATGCCGTGGTGGAAATTTTGAATACGGTGGACAGAGGTACGGAAAAGCATATTATGGAGACCCTGGAAATCGAGGAGCCGGAGCTGGCAGACGAAATCCGAAAGAAGATGTTCGTATTCGAGGATATCTTGTTGCTGGATGACAGAGCGATTCAGAGCGTGCTCCGCAACGTGGATAATAATGACCTTGCAATTGCCTTGAAGGGCGCTAACGAGCAGGTACAGGAAGCTATCTTTAATAATCTGTCCAAGCGTCTTGCCGTAATGATTCGCGAGGATATGGAATTTATGGGTCCTGTGCGTATGAAGGATGTAGAGGATACGCAGCAGAAGATTGTAAATATCATCAGAAAGCTGGAGGACGCAGGAGAGATTGTTATTTCCAGAGGCGGAGGTGACGAGATAATTGTCTAGTAATTTGTTGAAGCTGAGAAATTGCGATGTACAGCAGGGAAACGCCCGGATAATAGATAGCAATGCGCTGGCGGCTCAGCGAATAGAAGCCTTAAGTATGGATATCCTGCGTGGGGCGGAGAACATAGAAGAAGCCCTGCCCGATACGGCAGGGGAGGAGGATACGGAGGATGAGGGGGCAGGTTTTCAGAGCCTCCAAAGTAATATTATAAAGGCTCCCGACCCCGAGGAACTGGGCAGAAAAGCTCTGGAGGAGGCCAATGCTCTGTTGGCAGACGCCCAGACGAAGGCGGACAAAATTACGGAGGAAGCCCTCAGAGAGCGGGAGCGCGTTCTGGAAGAGGCCAGACAGGAGGGGTATGAGGAAGGCTGTGCCAGAGCCCGGCAGGAGTTGGAGAAGGAAATGTCCGGCCTGCGGGAGAAAGAAAAGCAGCTGGAAGCGGAATATGATGCGCTTGTAGCGAAGCTGGAGCCGGAGCTTGTAGAACATATTACAAATATTTATGAATATGTATTTCATGTGGACATGAGCGGAAACAGGGAAATTCTGGAGTATCTGATTACCTCTGCCATGAGCAGAGCGGAAACCAGCCGGAATTTCCTGGTGCATATTTCCAGGGAGGATTATCCTTATGTGAGCACACGCAGACAGCAGCTTCTGGGCGCCGCCAGCGGAGACGCTTCCATAGAAATCATTGAGGATATGACACTGTCCCGCAATGAATGCATGATTGAGACGGAGAATGGGATTATAGACTGCGGCCTGGGGACGGAGTTGGCAGAGCTTTCCAGAAAACTGAAGCTTTTATCTTATCAGAGCAGGTGATTTATTGAAGAGTATTGAAATTAATTTTGAAAAGTATGATAAACTGGCCGACGAAAGCCATATCAAAAAACTGGGAAAGGTGGTCAATGTAGTAGGATTGACCATTGAGTCCGCAGGGCCGGATGCAAAGCTGGGTGATTTATGCCAGATACTGCCGGATGGCAGCAAAAAGGAGAGCGGCATACTGGCTGAGGTGGTAGGTTTTAAGGACAAACGTACGCTGCTTATGCCTTATGATGTGGTAGACGGTATCGGCGCCGGCTCCATGGTGGAAAATATGGGGCATCCGCTTTCGGTACAGGTGAGCGGCGGACTTCTGGGTAAGACCTTGAACGGCCTGGGACGGCCGATAGACGGAGAGAGCATATTGGGGGTGAATTATCCGGTGGAGGCCTTGCCTCCGGATCCTATGAGCCGTACGATTATTGACGAGGTGCTGCCTTTGGGTGTAAAGGCGGTGGACGGCCTGATTACGGTGGGAAAGGGTCAGCGTATCGGAATTTTTGCGGGCTCCGGCGTAGGGAAATCCACGCTGATGGGTATGTTTGCCAGAAATACGAAAGCGGATATCAATGTGATTGCCCTGATTGGGGAGCGGGGCAGAGAGGTGCGCGAGTTTATAGAGAGGGACCTGGGCGAAGAGGGTATGCGGCGTTCGGTAGTGGTGGTGGCCACTTCGGACAGACCGGCACTGGAGCGTAATAAGGCGGCAAAGACTGCTACGGCCATTGCGGAATACTTTCGGGACCAGGGTAAGGACGTCCTGTTGATGATGGATTCTCTGACGCGTTTTTCCATGGCGCAGAGAGAAATCGGTCTGGCGGGCGGCGAGCCTCCTGTAACCAGAGGATATCCTCCCAGCGTTTACTCGGAGATGCCTAAGCTTCTGGAAAGGGCCGGGAGAGACAGCAAGGGTTCTATCACAGGCCTGTATACGGTATTGGTAGACGGCGATGATTTCAATGAGCCCATAGCGGATACGGCCAGAAGTATTTTGGACGGACATATTGTGTTGAGTCGTAAGCTGGCCCACAAGAATCATTATCCGGCGGTGGATGTGCTGCAGAGTATTTCCAGATGTATGAGCCAGATAGCGGCAAAGGAGCATAAGCAGGCGGCGGGAAAGCTCAGAAATGTGCTTGCAACCTATAGTGAGGCGGAGGATTTGATTAATATCGGAGCCTATAAGAGCGGAAGCAATCCTTCCATTGATTATGCTATTTCAAAGATTGACGCCGTAAATGAATATTTGTGTCAGGAAGTGGACGAGAAGTTTTCCTTTGAACAGTCGGAGGAGCTTCTGGGAGCATTGTTTTAAAGAGGCAGGTTTATCATGGCAAGGTTTCGCTATACGCTACAAAGTATCTTAGATATTAAGCTGAAACTGGAAACGCAGGCAAAACAGCGGTTTGCGGCGGCATTGGGCGCTTTGAGCGAGGAAGAAAACCGATTGGCGGCGTTAAGGGAGCGCAGGGATTTATATGAAGAGCGAGCCAGACAGCTTTTGTCGGGGAATTTGGATGTGCTGGAAATTGAAGAAAATAAGACGGCAATATTGGTCATTGACAATTATATTGCCGAGCAGATAAAGAGAGTGGAACTTGCCAGAAAGAGGATGGAGCAGGCCAGACAGGCCATGGCAGAGGCTATGATGGAGAGAAAAACCTATGAGACGCTGCGGGAACAGGCATTTGAGAATTTCCTGCAGGAGGAGAACAGAGAGGAAGGCAAGGCAGTCGACGAACTGGTGAGCTATACATATGGTCAGAAACGGCAGGTGAAAGAATAATGGCAAAGGACAGAAGCCCGGAGGCAGTTGCTGCGGAAGCGGAAAAAAAGAAAATAGCGGATGAAAAGAAGGCTTTGAAGCAGCAGCAGAAGAACCAGAAAAAAGAGGTGAAGCGCCGAGCAAAGGAGCTTGCCAAAAAAGAGGATGAACTGCTGGAGGAGGGGGAGGGCAACGGACTTGCCACCTTTGGGGTGACATTGTTAATTGTAGCTCTCTGGCTGGCAGTCATCTGTGTGGTTATCAAGCTGGATATAGGCGGCTTTGGAAGCAGCGTGCTGACGCCGGTTCTAAAGGATGTGCCTGTTATTAATAAGATATTGCCCGGCAATTCCATTACGCAGACAGCCAATCCCGAGAAATACGGGGGCTATACCAATCTTCAGGATGCGGTGGAGCAGATTAAGGCCCTGGAGGTTGAACTGGATCGTATCAAGTCGGCTTCCGACGCCAAGGATGAGGAAGTAGAGACCTTAAAGGCGGAGGTGCTGAGGCTTCAGGAATTTGAAAAAAAGCAGGTAGAGTTTCAGAGAATCCGCACAGAGTTCTACGAGGAGGTCGTGTATGCGGAGAAAGGGCCCGGGGCGGAGGAGTATAGAAAGTATTATGAATCCATGGATCCGGCTACAGCGGAGTTTATTTATAAGCAGGTGATTATTCAGCTGCAGGAGAGCAGCGAGGTACAGGAGTATGCCTCTGCTTATTCCGATATGAAGCCGAAGAAGGCGGCGGCAATTTTTGAGGAGATGACCAGTAATCTGGATTTGGTGGCAAGAATATTAAACGCCATGTCTGCGGACAGCAGAGGAGCGATTCTGGCAGAAATGGACCCTGCCATAGCGGCAAGAATTACAAAAATTATGGATCCCGAGACTTAATTAAAAATACACATATGCCGATAAATATAGAAGCAGGGTCTGTCTATAGGAGACTTCTGCTTCTATTGAAAATCAAAGAGAAAGGAGGAAGAGCATGGCAGGTACATCTGTAAAGGGTGTGAGTACTTTATTGCCCGCCTTTGCGGCACAGCAGGGTATGGCAAAAACCGGCGGTATCCAGACGGGAACGGATAATTTTCAGTCTGTGTTGAATCGGCAGACAGAGCAGACCAGACAGCCTTCGGACCATGTGGCGGCCGACAAAAGGGATGCTCTGGCAAACGAGGAAAAGACACCGGATACGGTAGAGAAAGCCGGGCAGCCTGAGAAAGCGGAAATTCCGGAGGAAGCCGAAGCGCCTGAGAAGGTAAAAGAGGTTGGCGAGACCAAAGCCTCCGAAAAGCCCCGAAAGGAAATGGCTCAAACGGACGCTCCAGAAGATGCAGAGGGAGTGGACGAGGAAGCTATGGAGGTTCTGCAGTCTGCGGCGATACAGCTCGTTGAACAGCTGGCGGAGACATTCGGAATCAGTACCGAAGAGGTACAGGAGCTGATGAATCGTCTACGGTTGAGTTCTCTGGACCTATTGCAGGCGGATAAGCTGGGAACTTTGGTTCTTGAGGCAGGCGGCGCAGGCGATTCCTTGTCCTTGTTGACGGATGAGACGCTTTATCAGAATTTTCAGAGCCTGATGAAGGGCAGAGAGAATCTGGTGCAGGAGGTGGCACAGCAGCTTGGCAGGGAGATTGGCGAGCTGGAAGCACAGCTTCAGGCCAAAGATTTTGCGGCTGACAGTGAGGCGTTTGTGACAGAGGAGTCTCTTATGGAGGAGACAGCCTCGGAGGAGCCGGCAATTGAGATTGTTGTAGAGCGGCTGCCGATGGATGAGCAAGAGACGGATGTTTCGGGAGAGGCGAAGGCGCTTCTTCAAGAGGAGGAGCCGGTTCGTGAGAATGTGGCAAAAACTCCCTTTGAGGAAAAAGCTTCGGGAACCACAACTGCGGATGGGGCGAAAGAATCTGTTACGGAACGGGTATCCTTCCGAACAGGGGATTCCGGCAGACAGAAGCAGGGACAGTTTCACTCAGGGGGCCAGCAGCAGACCGGTAATCTGGTATTGCAACAGATAAGGACGGAGCTGACGACGCCTCAGAGCCAGCAGGTTGTCCAGAGCAGCTTCGCAGGGGAAGTGGATACTCAGAACATTATGCGCCAGATTATGGATTATATGAAAATCCAGATAAAACCGGATACAACCAATCTGGAAATGCAGCTGCACCCGGCCAGCCTGGGAACCTTGCAGGTACAGGTAGCAAGCAGAGGCGGGGTGATGACGGCGCAGTTTATCACTCAGAATGAGGCCGTTAAGGCAGTACTGGAAAATCAGATGGTTCAGCTGAAGGAGAGCTTTGAACAGCAGGGTATCAAGGTTGATGCGATAGAGGTTCACGTACAGACACAGCAGTTTGACCGCAATCTAAATCAGGGCGGAAACGGACAGCCGGAGGCTCAGGAGAGAAAGAGCCGTACCAGACGCATTCGTCTGGAGGGAGATTTCAAACTACCGGAGACTCAGGACTGGGACGAGGAAGAACAGCTGGCTGCCGATATCATGGCGGCAAATGGCAATACGGTGGATTATACCGCATAAAGGAATAAAGGGAAAGGAGAAAACAATATGGCATTAGTAGCGCCGGTAGAAAATGGTAAGATTGTGGAAACCGACTCACAAAATTCTTTGAAGAACAAAACCACTTCTGCCAATGAAGGTATGGATAAGGAAGCGTTTCTGCAGCTTCTGGTAGCACAGATGAAGTATCAGGATCCGTTGGAGCCTACCTCCAACACGGAGTACATATCTCAGTACGCACAGTTCTCTCAGGTAGAACAGTTACAGAATATGGCAGTCGGCATGGATTTGCAGAGAGCCAGCTCTCTTGTGGGTCAGGAGGTATATATTAAGACGACAGACTCAACGGGCGAGCCTAAATATGTTCAGGGTAAGGTAGATTATGTAGTATATGAGAACGGAAAGGCATATCTTTCCATAGATGAACAGTTATACTCCATGGATGATTTGGATACTGTGGCCGATAAGGAATATCTGGATGCTTATCAGAAAGCTACCAAGTTCGTAAATGATTTGAATAAGCTTCCCAATGTGAGCGGTATCGACCATACGGATATGGATAAGATTGACGAGCTGGAAAAGATTTACAATGAGATGAATGAATATGAGAAATCTTTCCTGGCAAGCGATGTGACGAAGGCACTGGAAAAATATATCGAGAGAGTCAAGGAAATCAGACTGGCCGCCGAGCAGGCCGGAAATGAGGAGGAAGAGCCAAAGACAGAGGAGACCGAAGAAACGGGAGCCGAAGGTTCTGAAGAGACTCCGTAGAACGTCACAGACGAGAAAATGAGACAGGAGCTTGATGAATATGGATATTCAGAATAATGGGTTCCTTTCCATTGAACAGTTGACAGACCGCTATCTGAAAGGGCAGAAACAGACCCAGAGCCCGCCGGAGACAGGGCCTTCCTTTCAGGAGGTATTGCAGAGCAAGAGCCTGAGCCGGAAGGAGCAGGGCTTGAAATTTTCCAGGCATGCGGCAGACCGGCTTCTGGACAGAGGAATCAGTTTAAGCGACGAACAGCTGGGACGATTGGAGGATGGAACCAACAAGGCGCAGCAGAAGGGAATCAGGGATTCGCTGGTCCTGGTGGACGAACTGGCATTTATTGTAAACATACCAAACAGGACAGTCGTCACCGCAATGGACAGCACCCAGACCAATGATAATATATTTACAAATATTAATGGAGCCGTAATTATGTAGACCGGACCGGAATGGAGGTTTACGCTTTTTGAACGATAGAGAAAAGCGGATACGGTTCCGCAGTAACAGGAGGGACAAATCATATGTTGAGATCACTGTATTCTGGTGTGGCAGGTTTAAAGACACATCAGGTCAAAATGGATGTTATCGGTAACAATATTGCAAACGTAAATACCACAGCTTATAAGTCAAGTTCTATCACCTTCAGCGAGCTGATGAGCCAGACCACGCAGAAGGCCAGCGGCCCTAATGCCGCTAACGGCGTCGGCGGTACCAACGCAAGACAGATTGGTCTGGGCGTTAAGACAGGCGCAATCAATGTGAATATTTCTTCTCAGGGCGCCAGTCAGTCAACGGGAAATCCCTTCGACGTTATGATTACGGGAAGTAATTTCTTTGTGGTGAATAACGGTACGGATAATTTCTTTACGAGAGACGGTTCCTTCTATGTGGACGGTGCGGGAAATCTGGCTATGACCAGTACCGGTTATAATGTAATGGGATGGGGCGTAGACCCTGAAACCGGCAGTATCAAGAAGGATACGGTTGCTGCGCTGCGTATTATGAGTGCGGCAAATATGACCTATCCTCCCGAGGCAACCTCTCAGGCTTATGTGGCAGGTATTCTGGATAAGCATGATACCAATGTAACCAGCGCCAGCGGTAAGTCCATTAACTTAAACTTCTATGACGCTTTGGGCTATAGCTATACGGCCAAATTTGTATTTAAGCAGTCGGATGATATCAATAATTACAGTATTGAGCTGGATAAAATCCTGGATTCCACAGGGCAGGAGATAGATATCTCGGGTGTGGAGTTTGGTAATAAGGGCGTAAGCCAGGAGAGAGAGAGAAAGGTCAGCTTTAATACCGCCGCTTATACCTGGGATGGCAAAGTGCTGATGTCCGCAGACAAGACTACCGTATATGCGGATGTGAGCCAGATGTTTGACGGTACACAGTTGAAGACCGGCGAATATACCTATGACGGTGAGACCCTGACGGTAGAGGAATCTCTGAACAATATTGCCAAGGCATACGGATATGAGGGAGCCACGGAGGAATTCCTGAGTCTGTTCACCTTAAATGATGCGGGAGACCCGCTCAGCATTGAGCAGATGCTGGCAAATCTTGCGTCGGGCAATCCCGGCGACGCAGGGGCTTTACCGGTATTTACCTCCGCAACGGATGACCCCAGCTTTACGGTGGCCGGAAGAAAGTTTGACGGAGCCTATATTGATTTTAACGGCGATAACGGTAAATTCGCAGGATTAAACGGCAGCTCTACACAGAACACGCTGATTATGAGGTTTGTAAGTCCTGCGGATGACCCGGGAAAATATGGTAATTTCTCTGATATTACCATTGATTTCTCGCAGTGCTCCATGTATGATAATAAAGGTACTTCTACAATCGGAGCTACTAACGGTGACCTGGAGGGCCTGGGTACCGGGCGGAGACTGGGCGATTTGATTGGCGTATCTATCCAGAGCAACGGTATGATTTATGCAAGCTATGACAACGGTATGACAAAGCTTCTGGGACAGATTGCAACGGCTGAGTTCCCGAATGCTTCCGGTCTGGAAAAGACAGGTGACAATCTCTATTCTGCTACCTTGAACTCCGGTTCCTTTGATGGTATCGGTGAGGATGTAACTGCCAACGGCGGGTATATGTCCACCGGCCAGCTGGAAATCAGTAATGTGGATTTGTCGGCGGAATTTACGGAAATGATTACCACTCAGCGTGGTTTCCAGGCAAACAGCCGTATTATTACCGTGTCAGATACTTTACTTGAGGAGTTGACCAATCTTAAGAGATAGTTTATAATAGGATAAAAGATACATAAAACGAGGGGCGGAAGATTTCCGTCCCTTAACTAAATATTAAGTGCCGGGAAAATGCGGGGATAAGCGTTTCAAGTTGTCTGCGGTAAGGGAGGGTAGGAAATGATAGAGGTGACCAAATTAAATGGAGTAAAAATTTTGGTGAATCCCGGCCTGTTTGAGATTATCGAGGAAATTCCGGATACGGTTATTACCCTCACGACAGGGAAAAAAATAATTGTAAAAGAAAGTAGACAAGAGATAAAAAATCTTGTAGAATTGTATAGAAAGGATATTTTTGCAGAATAGTTTAGAAAAATGCAGAAGGTTAGGTGAATAACGTGGATATAGCATCATTATTGGGTATTGTCCTCGGCCTTACAATGTTGATTTTCGGTATTATTGACAATGCAGGCGTAGGGGGCTTTGGCAGGTATCTCGACCCTGCTTCCGCTATTATTACCTTTGGAGGCGCATTTGCGTCTACCCTTACTTCCGTAAGCTTGCAGGATTATTTAGCGGGATTAAAAAGCTTTTTGCTGATTTTTAAAACGCCTACGTTAAATACGGTGGATATGATTCAGAAAATCATTGATTTATCCAATGTGGCCAGAAAGGAAGGGCTTTTGTCTCTGGAGGAGTCTGCTGCAGAGCTGGATGAACCCTTTCTGAAAAAAGGAGTTCTGTTAATTGTGGACGGTACCGACCCTGAACTGGTCAGGGGAATTATGGAAACGGAGCTTGAAAATGTGGAGAGCAGGCATAAGACCCTGATAGGCTTTTGGGATACGCTGGGTTCCATGGGTCCTGCCTGGGGTATGATTGGTACTCTGGTAGGCCTTGTAAATATGTTGTATAATATGAGTGATGCGGGAGCCATCGGCCCTGCAATGGCAGTCGCATTGATTACCACACTGTACGGTTCCCTTTTGGCGAACTGGGTATGTATTCCGGTATCCAATAAGCTTAAGGCCAGCAATGCAGTAGAGATGACGCAGAAGGTAGTAATGATTGAAGGCCTTTTGTCCATACAGGCGGGAGAGAATCCAAGGGTTATTGAGGAGAAGCTGAAATCCTTCCTTGCGCCTAAGGACAGAGAAACGCAGGGAGAGCAAGCAGGAGGTGAGGAGTAGTGGCCAGAAAAAAGGAAGAGACTCCGGCGCCGGGAGCGCCTGCGTGGATGGCTACCTTCAGCGATTTGATGAACTTGCTGTTATGCTTCTTTGTACTCCTTTTTTCGATGTCGTCTATTCAGGAAAGCAAGCTGCAGGAACTGGTTGCGGCTATGAATCAGAGCTTCAGTGTGTTTGATGCGGGCGCAACGGCCATTGGCGACGGTATATTAATCAGTAACGGCGTCAGTCAGTTAAATGAGCTGGATAAATACATCAACAGTACGGGAAAGACTGCGGACAGCGACAGGGATGTGCAGGATTTTAAGGAGTTTGAAGGTGCGAGCGACCAGCAGAAGCAGGAAATTCTGGAAGCCATTGAACAGCAGCAGCTTCAGGACAATGAAGAGCTGGCGGAGCTGATAGAGGAGGCTGTCTCGGAAAATTATCTGGCGGATCAGGTAGAGGTAAGCTTTTCTTCTCAGTATGTTCAGCTGACGATGAAAGGAGCTTTGCTGTTTGACTCGGGAAGCGCCGAGCTTCGGACAGAATCAGAGGAGGTACTGGATAAGGCGGCGTTGATTTTGGAGCGTTACGCAGAAGGAACCATAGAGATAGAGGGACATACCGATAATGTGCCCATAAGCAGCGAACGATATGCCAGCAATGAGGAGCTGAGCAGCGCAAGAGCGTTGGAGGTGTTCTATTATCTGGTAGAAAATTCCCATCTGGATCCGGTGAATCTAAAGCATGCCGGCATGGGCGAGAGAGTTCCGGTGGCTGATAATGCCACACCGGAGGGCAGAAGCAAAAACAGAAGAGTGGAAATCAGAATTTATAATCCCTCCTGACAGGGAAAAGAGACAGGGGATTAGAAAGAGGATGAAATGAAAAAGAATTTGCTGACAGTATTAATATTAGCGCTTTTATTGGTCAATATTGTTCTGACCAGCGTGATGATGGTAAGTGTGATGAGCACAAACAAAAAGACGGCACAGTTGGTGCGAAATATCGCCATGGCATTGGATTTTGAATGGACAGAGCCCGGCGAGGAGGAGAAAAAGGAGGAGGTTTCGCTGGCGGATACGGAGGTTTACAACCTGACGGATTCCATGACGATTCCTCTGTCAGACGGCGGCTATATGATATGCAATGCTTCTCTTTCCATGAATAAGAAGCATAAAGAGTACAAGAAGTATAAAGACAGTATGGCGGATATGGAGAGTCTGATTAAGGACGAAATTAATACAGTTGTGGCCCAGCGCACGGAGAATCAGTGCAGAAACGACTTAGAGGGTTTGAAAGCAGAAATTTTGGAAGCCATTCAAAAACTGTTTGATTCAGATTTTATATATAATGTGGCTATCATGGATATTAAGTTCGGATGATAGGTCATAAAACCAGAAACAGGAGGTGAGAATTTGTGGGCGAGGTTCTTTCGCAGAACGAGATAGATAATCTGCTTGCGGCGCTGTCTGCCGGTGAACTGGATGTGGAACAGATGCAGGAGGAAGATGATAAGCGGGTTAGGGACTATAATTTCAGCCGACCTACAAAATTCTCTAAAGAACACTTAAGGACATTGGAAATCATCTTTGAGCATTACGGCAGATTGGTATCTACGAATTTGCCGGTATATTTAAGGAAGAATGTCCAGGTAGCGGTGGCCAGTTCAGAGACAGTTACCTTTAGCGAATTTACGAATGCATTATCGAATCCGAGTATTTTGGGAATTGTGAATTTCTCGCCATTGAACGGTTCCATTATTATAGACATGGCGACCAATTTGGGTTATGCGATTTTAGACAGAATGCTGGGAGGAAACGGAACACCACTGGAAAAAACCAGAGATTTCTCCGAGATAGAAATGACGATTCTTCAGAAGGTGATGGTTATGATGACTCAATTACTGAGAGAGCCCTGGAAGAATGTTATTGATATATCGCCCCTGCTGAGCAGATTGGAAACCAATCCGCAGTTTGCGCAGGTGATTGCCCCGAGTGATATGATAGCGATTGTAACGCTGGATATGAAGATAGGGGAAGTAGAAGGCTTTATGAATGTATGTCTTCCGTTTTTCACATTGGAGGACGTCATGGATAAGTTAAATACGAAGTACTGGTTCTCCACAATGCAGCAGAACAAGGATGAGAATTATGAAGCCTATATCGAGGCTCTGATAAGGAAGGTTGATGTCCCGGTAAGAGCCGTGTTGGGAAGCAGCGCGATATCCGTAGCCGATTTTATGAATCTGCAGGTGGGAGACTGCATCCGGTTGGATGCTAAAGTGGAGGATGATATGGAAATTTATGTAGGTAATTTGAAAAAATTCAAAGCTTTGCCCGGCGCCAATAAGGATATGTATGCAGTCCGAATCACATCGGTGCTTAGGGAGGAGGATTAATTATGGACGGAGGAATGCTGTCTCAGGATGAAATAAACGCATTGCTGAGTAATATGGATGTACCGAGCGACGGGGGCTCGGATGCGGCGGCTGAGATACCGCCGGAGGAGGCAAACGGGGGATCTGCAGCAGGCGAAACCCCGAATGGAGAAGCTCTGGAGAATTTCCTGACGGATGTGGAAAAGGATGCGATAGGAGAGGTGGCCAATATCAGCATGGGTTCTTCGGCCACAACACTTTATTCTCTGGTAAACAGAAAGGTGTATATAACGACTCCGGTAGTAACGCTTGTCAAATGGAGCGATTTGATTAAGCAATATGAAAGGCCCTGTGTCTTTATCCAAATCAAATATACCCAGGGACTGGACGGAACCAATATTCTGGTACTGAAGGAACATGACGTTAAGGTCATTACGGATTTAATGATGGGCGGCGACGGCACCAATACGGAGGGCGAGCTGGGCGAGCTTCATCTAAGCGCTATATCGGAGGCCATGAATCAGATGATGGGAGCGGCGGCAACATCGCTTTCCACGATGCTGAAGAAGATGATTGACATCAGTCCTCCCGATTCTTCGCTTCTTGATTTGCAGGAGTATCAGTCGGGGGAGCAGATTTCTGCTTTTCTGGGAGGCACCTTTGTAAGAATTTCCTTCCGAATGCAGATTGACGATTTGGTGGACAGTTCCATTATGCAGCTCTATCCCGTTGACTTTTCCAAGCAGCTGGTGGAAACCTTTATCAATACCCAGATGGGGGATATAGAGGAGAATGCTCCGGCCGAGCCCACCGGCGCAGGAAATTCGGGAGACAGTCCGGCAGCCGGTATGAGTGGAAATACTCAGGATATGAATCAGGGTATGGGCGCCATGAACGGCATGGGAATGAATCCCATGGGTGGCATGGACATGAGCCAGAATATGAACGGCATGGGAATGAATCCCATGGGCGGCATGGACATGAGCCAGAATATGAACGGCATGGGAATGAATCCCATGATGGGTATGAACCCGATGGGCATGAACGGCATGGGAATGAATCCTATGATGGGCATGAACCCGATGATGGGTATGAATGGTATGGGAATGAACCCTATGGGCGGCGGTATGATTATGAACCCTATGGGGGCTCCCCAGATGAACATGCAGAATGTGAATGTACAGCCTGCGCAGTTCCAGAATTTTTCGGAAAATGTCAGTTCGATACCGGGACAGGAAAATATCGGCCTGATAATGGATGTACCCCTGGAGGTAACCGTCGAACTGGGGCGAACCGCAAAAAATATTTCCGATATACTTAACTTTGCACCGGGTACGATTATAGAGCTTGACCGTATCGCAGGTGAACCGATAGATGTTTTGGTGAACGGTAAATTTGTAGCCAAGGGCGAGGTTGTAGTAATAGAGGAAAGCTTTGGCGTCAGGGTAACAGAAATTATCAAGTAATGACAAAAAAACAAAAATGTTGCCGGTAAGGCAGGATGGAGGACGAATAAATGGCAAAAAATATTTTAATCTGTGACGATGCGGCTTTTATGAGAATGATGATTAAGGACATTTTAACCAAGAACGGGTACAATGTAGCCGGCGAGGCCGAGAATGGCCTGAAGGCCATTGAAAAATTCAAAGAGGTTAATCCTGATTTGGTGCTTATGGATATCACAATGCCGGAGATGGACGGTATTCAGGCTCTCAAGGAGATTAAGAAGGTGGATGGCGGCGCATTGGTTATTATGTGTTCTGCAATGGGTCAGCAGGCAATGGTAATTGAGTCCATACAGGCAGGCGCCAAGGATTTCATCGTAAAGCCTTTCCAGCCGGATCGCGTAATTGAGGCAGTAAAGAAGGTAGTCGGTTAATGGCGGTCCTGTTAATGGGAAAAGCAAACAGTTATGCTCAATTTATAACTGTTTTGGTGGTTTTTGTCCTGGTGCTGGGAGCTACTGCACTTACTACGAAGTGGATTGCAAAATATCAGAAGCAGCAGGGAGTGAATGGCAACATTGAGCTGTTGGATGCCGCACGTCTGGGAAATAACAAGTATCTGCAGATTGTGCGGGTGGGAGAGACCTATATGGTGCTGGCGGTCTGCAAGGATACGGTTACCATGCTCGGTGAGGTTTCAGCCGAACAGCTCAGGGAAGGCCCCACGCAGCAGAAGCCGGATTTTAAGAAGCTTTTGGAACTGGCTGCGAAGAAGAATCCGGGGGCCGGTGACGGACTGAAGGAAAAAGATACATGAAAAAGAAATGCTTATCTGTAAGACAATTATGTATGATATGCCTGCTGGTTACGGTAGGCATATTGTGTATTTTACCGCCTAAAATGGTAAAAGCTTCCGAAAGGCATCTTACGGGAGAACAGGAGGAATCCACGGTTATCAATCCTCCGGGCACCGCAATGACTCATGAGGATATGAATCAGCTCAATACGGCTAATACGGTGACCCTTACTTATAATGAGGGAAACGGGCAGTTAAACGGCAACCTCAGAATACTTCTTACGCTGACCATGATATCGCTTCTGCCGATATTGGTCATTATGATGACGTCCTTTACGAGGACTATTATTGTATTACATTTCACCAGGGCAGCTCTGAATACGCAGACGGCGCCTCCTAATCAGATTTTAGTCGGCCTGGCTTTAATCCTGACCTTTTTTATTATGGAGCCTACGTTTACGCAGGTGTATGAGGAGGCTATTGTTCCTTTTGAGGAGGGCCAGATTGAGCAGGATGAGGCGATTGAGCGGGGAATGGAGCCCTTGAGGGAATTTATGTATCCCCAGACCCAGCTTAAGGATGTGGAACTGTTTATGGATATTGCGGGCAGGGAATGGGATGGAAATATTACAACAATTCCCAATTCCGTATTGATTCCCAGTTTTATGATTAGTGAGCTGCGGATAGCGTTCTGGATGGGGTTTATGATTTATATTCCGTTTATCGTAGTGGATATGGTAGTGGCTTCTACTCTGATGAGTATGGGTATGATGATGCTGCCGCCCACAACGATTTCCATGCCCTTTAAGATTCTGCTCTTTGTGGTGGCTGACGGATGGGCGTTGATTATCGGAAACCTGGTGCAGACCTTTTACTAAGGAAGCACTGATTAAATCAGCGCTTCCTTAGAGCCTCCGACGGATGCGCACGGATTTGCAGGGGAATTTGCCGCTTTGCGGCGCAAATCCGGCGCAGTAACGGAGCAATACATTGTATGATGCGCAGAGAACGGCGCGGGAATGAGGTTCATTATGACGATAGATGCAGTTACAGAGATTGCAAGTCAGGCATTGTTCCTGATTATTAAGGTGGCGATTCCGGTATTGCTGGTGTCTCTGGTTATCGGTTTGGTGGTCAGTATTTTCCAGACGGTGACTTCCATTCAGGAGCAGACGCTGACTTTTGTACCTAAAATTATCGGGGTTTTTCTGGCGTTGATGATTTTGGGCGGCTGGATGATGCAGTGTATGGCGGATTTTACCACGCAGTTATGGTCCAGCTTTAGCGTGTATGTACACAAGTAGCAGGAGTCCCTACATGATTCAGTATTCTTTTTCCATTTATGATTTAGAATATTTTTTGTTGATTTTGACCAGAGTGTCCTGTTTCGTGTTTATTGCTCCCTTTTTTAGTCTGCGTAATACGCCTAACAGAGTCAGGGTTGCCATCAGTGTATTTACCTCGGTATTGCTGTATGAAACGCTTACGCCGGCTGTGGCGGTGGAATATGATACGGTTATGGGATATGCTCTGATTGTGATAAAGGAAGCTTTGACCGGCCTGATAATCGGATTTGGAACCAATATTTGTACGGCGATTGTCAATTTTGCCGGTTCCATCGCCGATATGGAAACCGGACTTTCCATGGTTACGCTGATGGATCCGACCACCAGAGAAAGTACCAGTATCACGGGTGTTTTTTATCAGTATGTGGTGATGCTTATGCTGATTGCAAGCGGTATGTACCGATATCTATTCGGGGCCCTGGCGGACACCTTTACTCTGATTCCCATAAACGGGGCTGTTTTTCGGGCGGACTCCCTTCTGCAATCTATGGTTACGTTTTTGGGAGATTACATTCTGATTGGTTTTCGCATTGTTTTGCCGATATTTTGTGTGATATTGTTGTTGAATGCTATTTTGGGAGTGCTGGCAAAGGTTTCGCCGCAGATGAATATGTTTGCGGTAGGTATGCAGCTGAAAGTTATGACAGGTTTGTCGGTTCTCTTTTTGTCTGCGAGAATGCTGCCGGGAGCTGCGGATTTTATTTTTCAGGAGATGAAGCAGATGATAGAGTCCTTTGTGGGAGGCATGATGTGATAGTAAGTTATAAGCTGCAGTTTTTTGCCAAAGAGGGTATGGGAGGCGAAAGGACAGAGCCTGCCACCCAGAAAAAATTGGATGACGCCCGCAAGGAGGGACAGGTAGCCAAGAGCCGTGAAATTGCCAATGGCATGGGACTGCTTGCTTTGTTTTTGATATTAAAGCTGTGGGTGGGAAATATGGCCACGCAGCTGTTGGAGTCCTTCGGCGCTATCTATAATCATATTCCTGAGGTGGCTACCTTCTGGCACGGTTTTATGCCGGAGAATGATACGATGCTTATCTTTCGGGATATGCTGCTGCAGGTGGCGACGATTATTGCGCCGGTGCTGCTCATCGGCCTGCTGGTGGCTTTTGTGTGCGATGTGGCTCAGGTGGGATGGAAGCCTACGGCGAAGCCCATGATGCCCAAGTTTAATAAATTGAGTCCCATATCCGGGTTTAAGAAGATTATATCAATCAATTCACTGGTGGAGTTAATCAAGTCTCTATTAAAGATTGGCCTTATCGTATTTATATGTTATACTTATCTGAAGGATAAGTGGAAGCTTTTGTATCTGCTGTATGATATGCCGCTGCTGCAGGCGTTGCAGCTGACGGCGGAGACAGTGACCGATTTGGGCATCCGTGTGGCCATGGTCTATATGGTTATTGCTCTGGCGGATTTGGTCTATCAGAGAGTGAAGTTCAGTATGGACATGAGGATGAGCAAGCAGGAGATTAAGGAAGAATACAAGCAGTCGGAAGGAGACCCTCAGATAAAAGGAAAAATACGGCAGAAGATGAGGGAGGTTTCCCAGCGACGTATGATGCAGAGCCTTCCCCAGGCCGATGTGGTTATTACGAATCCTACTCATTATGCGGTGGCCGTCAAATATGACCCTGAGGTGGCGGATGCCCCGTTAGTGATTGCCAAGGGTGAGGATTATCTGGCGGCAAAGATTAAAGAGATTGCAAAGGAAAACAATATAGAGATTGTAGAGAACAAGCCGCTGGCCCGTATGCTTTATGCCAATGTGGACGTGGGAGCGGCAGTACCGCCGGAGCTTTATCAGGCGGTGGCCGAGGTACTGGCTTTTGTATACCATTTACAGGGGAAAATATAAGGAATAAGTTGATTATACAGGAACAAGAGGTAAGGACATGAGTAGTAGATTACAGAAAACGGATGCTATTGTGGCAATCTATATATTGATAGCTTTTATCATGCTGATTGTTCCGCTGCCGGCATTTCTTCTGGATGTGTTCATGGCTTTTAATATTGCAATTGCGTTTACTATATTATTTGTGTGTATGTTTACCAAGGAAGTGCTGGATATTTCCTATTTTCCTACAATTCTGTTGTTTACCACAATCTTTCGAATTGCCATGAATGTGTCCTCCACCAGACTGATTCTGAGAACCGGTACATCCGGTAATGTCGTAATGACCTTCGGTGAGTTTGTGGGCGGCGGCGATATCGTGATAGGTGCGATTATCTTTATTATTCTGATTTTGGTGCAGTTCCTTGTCATCAATAAGGGTTCCGAGCGTGTGGCAGAGGTTACGGCCCGGTTTACGCTGGATGCTATGCCCGGTAAGCAGATGGCTATTGATGCAGACTTAAATACCGGCGCTATCGACGACAGAGAGGCAAAGCTGAGGCGTGATAAAATTCAGCAGGAGTCAAGCTTCTTCGGTTCCATGGACGGTGCCGTAAAGTATGTAAAGGGAGATGCCGTTGCCGGACTTTTGCTGACGGTAGTCAATCTGGTGGGCGGTATTGCCATGGGTATGATGCGAGGCGAAGATATAAGTGGAGCCTTGGAAACTTATGGTATTCTTACAATCGGTGACGGACTGGTGAGCCAGATACCTTCTCTTTTGATTTCCCTTTCTACAGGTATTCTTGTGACTAAGGGCGGTAAGGAGGCGGAATTCGGTCCTGCTATCTTAAAACAGCTGTTCGGCGTGCCGAAGGTCATGTATCTGGTAGGCGGCACTTTAATTTTCTTTGGCATCTTTACGGATTTGAATACCATTCTTTTTCTGGGGATGGGGCTGCTCTTTATTGTGGGTGGACGAATGATTGCGGGGAATCTGGAGGTGGCCGGAATCGAGCAGGAGGTAGACAGCGAGGAGATGGCCGCAGAGGAAATCAGGCAGCCGGAGAATGTGAACAGTCTGCTTCAAGTGGATCCTATTGAATTGGAGTTTGGTTATGGTATTATTCCGCTGGCCGATGTGAATCAGGGCGGCGATTTGCTTGACCGTGTGGTTATGATACGAAGGCAGATTGCCTTGGAGCTTGGTACAGTGGTGCCGATTATTCGTTTGAGAGATAACATTCAGTTAAATCCCAATCAGTATATTATTAAGATAAAGGGCATACAGGTTAGCGAAGGGGAAATTCTTTTTGACCATTATATGGCTATGAACCCCGGCTATGTGGAGGAGGAGATTACAGGTATTCCCACTTACGAGCCTTCTTTCCATCTGCCTGCCATCTGGATAACGGAGGGACAGAGAGAGAGAGCGGAGAGCCTGGGCTATACGGTGGTAGATCCGCCGTCCATTATCGCCACTCATCTTACGGAGATTATCAGGCAGCATATTGATGAGCTGCTGACCCGTCAGGATGTACAGAACCTGATTAATAATTTGAAGGAGTCCAATCCTTCTTTGATAGAGGAACTGGTGCCCAAGCTTCTGGGTCTGGGTGAAATTCAAAAGGTATTGCAAAATCTGCTGAAGGAGGGTATCTCCATTCGGGATTTGCTGACCATTATGGAGACGCTGGCGGATTATGCGGGCACAACTCATGATACGGATATTCTCACGGAATATGTGCGTCAGAGCCTGAAACGCGCTATTTCTGTCAGATATTTTCCGGCCAATGAGACAATCAGCGTGGTAACGCTGGACCCGAAGATAGAGCAGGAGATTATGGCGAGCGTCAAGCAGACCGAGACAGGAGCCTTTCTTAATCTGGACCCGGCCAGAGCCAGGGCGATTATTGATTCGGTGGGAAGCGAGGTAAAGAAGCTGGAGAACCTCGGGAAGGATCCCATTGTGATTACTTCTCCTATCGTCAGAATGTATTTCAAGCGGCTGACGGAGGAGTATTACAGGGATTTGGTGGTAGTATCATATAATGAAGTAGAGACAAATGTAGAATTACAGTCGGTAGGGATGGTGACAGCATAATGATCATTAAAAAGTTCACGGCGAAAACGGAAGAGGATGCAGTAGCCGCTGCGAAGCAGGAGCTGGGAGAAGGCATTGTTATTATGAATGTGAAAAGCGTAAAGCCCGGAGGGTTATTTGGCGTTTTTCGGGCAAGCCAGACAGAGGTTACCGTGGCATTGGAGGAAGAGCGGGAAACGCTGAAGCAGCCGGCCAGAGCCGGCACGACTATCAGACCGGAGGAAAGCGTTGAAAGGAAAACAGAGCCGGAGAAGGCTGCCAGCAGTAATATTGAGAAAAAGCTTGACAGCCTGCAGAGCCTTTTGGAGAGTCAGATTAAAAATGCAGAGCGCATCCAGAAGGAGGAGCTTTCAGAGGACAGTGGGGTTAGGGAGCCGGAAAATGTCGAAGAGAACAAGGACAAAGCCGAAAACGCCGAGCAGGATAAGTTTGTCCGCCTCCTATATAACACGATGATTGATAATGAGGTAGACGAAAAGTATGCCAATCAGATGCTGGAGGATATTGAGAAGAACCGAAAGCCTAATCTGCCCCTTGATTTTATTCTGGCTAATATCTATCAGAAGATGATATTGAAATTCGGAAAATCTCAGGAGATTACGCCTGCGGAGCAGGGCCCTAAGCTTGTGGTGTTTATCGGGCCTACAGGAGTCGGTAAGACGACTACGATTGCCAAGCTGGCCAGTGTCTATACAGTGGAGAAGAAGAAAAAGGTGGCCCTTTTTACGACGGATACCTATCGCATTGCGGCTGTAGAGCAGTTGAGGACTTATGCGGACATTCTGGAGGTTCCGGCCAGAGTGATTTATACCGGTGAGGAATTTGCGCAGGCAATTCAGGATTTTAAAGCATACGATTATATTTTTGTGGATACGGCGGGACATTCCTATCAGAATGCCCAGCAGCTGGGGGATATGAAGAAGCTGATTTCCTTTATTGGCGAGGACGTCCAGTATCAGTGCTTCCTGGTGCTGAGCGCTACTACAAAATATAAGGACTTATTAAAGATTGCAGCAAATTATAAGGATATTACGGATTATCAGATGATTTTCACGAAACTGGATGAAACGACAACCCTTGGGAGCCTTTTAAATCTGAAGCTTATGACGGACACCCCGATTGCTTATGTGACCTATGGACAGAATGTTCCCAATGATATTGAACCGTTTAATCCCCAGAAGGTTGTAAAGCGGCTTTTGGGCGGCAGAAGTTAGCGACTGGGTTCATACAAGGAGATAGGGAATGGATCAGGCAGAACAATTACGAATTATAAAAGCAAATAAACAGAGCAGGCCTCTGGCGAGAGTGATTACCGTGACCAGCGGTAAGGGCGGCGTCGGGAAATCCAACACGGCCATTAATCTGGCGATTCAGTTTCGCAAAATGGGTGAGAGGGTTATTATACTGGATGCGGATTTTGGGCTGGCCAATATAGAAATTATGTTTGGAGCGGTGCCCAAGCACAATCTCTGTGATTTGATTTATCAGGGGAAGAACATCCGGGATATTATTACCTGGGGGCCTTTGGAGGTGGGCTTTATCTCGGGAGGCTCAGGAATTGCGGGTATGTCGGGCTTAAGCAGGAATTATCTGTCTTATATTATACAGAATCTGGTGGAGCTGGATGCGATTGCCGATATTATTATCGTGGATACGGGAGCGGGTATTGCGGATGCGGTATTGGAATTTCTGGTTGCCAGCGGTGAAATCCTTCTGGTGACTACGCCGGAGCCTACCTCCATTACGGATTCCTATTCTCTTTTGAAAGCGCTGTATCGGCATCCCCGATATCGCGAGGAGATTACCAAGGTAAAGATGATTTCCAATCGAGTGGATAAGGAAGAGGAAGGCGTTGTGTTATTTAATAAGCTGGATGCGGTGGTAGCTAAGTATTTAAAGATACCGATGACGTATCTGGGCTGTATTCCCTCGGATGTGCAGCTGTCCCGGGCGGTCATGCAGCAGATGCCGGTGTCGCTTCAGAATCCCCTGGCCAAATCCAGTCTTGCTTATGAGAGGATGGCGCTTAAGCTTTTGGATAAGGAGGAGGTAGAGCGTCAGCCCAAGAGGGGGATGGCGGCTTTCTTTTCACATATAGTATCAGGAGGAAGGTAGGAGAGAGGTATGGAGCAGGTAAAAATATTATCAAAATTTATCAGTGAAGGAATGAAGGTGGAGCTTCAGGCAACAGATAAGCGCACGGATGAACCGGAGGAGAATGAGGAGAGAATTTATCAGAGCCAGGTATATGATATCCTGTCGGAGGATACGATTGAGCTTTTGATGCCGATAGAAAAACAGCGGTTAATTCTTCTTCCTATAGACAGGGAATTTGATTTGCATTTTTATGGCTCCCATGGACTGTATCAGTGCTTTGCAAGGATTGTAGACCGATATAAAAGCGGTAATATTTATCTTTTGCAGGCGGAGCTGACCAGCAATCTGCGCAAATTTCAGCGCAGGGAATTCTACCGTTTCAGCTGTGCCCTTGAGATGTGCGCCCGTAATTTAGAGGAGCAGGAAATTGAGGATATAGAGGGAAACAAAAACATTGTGCTGCAGCCGGGCCTTCCCTTAAAGAGGAGCATTATTGTGGATATCAGCGGAGGAGGGCTGAGATTTATTTCGAATCAGAGATATGAGCCGGACAGCTTGTTGTACTGCAGCTATAATTTATTGATAAAGGGCGAACGAAAGCAATACGAGGTAGTCGGGAAGGTATTGGCTACCAGGGAGCTTGAGAATCGAAAGGGAACCTTTGAACATCGCGTGCAGTACTATAATCTGGATAAGGATGTCAGGGAGGCTATTATTAAGTATATTTTTGAGGAAGAGCGCCGTAATCTGAACAATAAAAACTGACGGAAAGGATGTGACAGCATGGACAATGTGAAAAAAATTTTGGTTGTTGATGACTCTGCACTTATGAGAAGGGTTCTTTGTGATATAATCAATAGTGACAAGAGATTTCAGGTTGTCGCAAAGGCTGAGGACGGATTAGAAGCTTTTGATTTGCTGTCAAGAAACAGCTACGATGCCGTGGTTCTGGATGTGAATATGCCCCGTATGAATGGGCTGGAGCTTTTAAAGGAGCTTCGCAAATATAAAATCCCGGCAAAGGTTATGATGGCCAGCACAGATACCAGAGAGGGAGCGCAGATTACTCTGGATGCGCTGGAGCTTGGTGCGATGGATTTTATACACAAACCGGAAAAATCCTTTGACTGCCGGGAAGAACAGTTTGTTTCCGCGATTCTCAATACGCTGGATGCGGTGGCGAACGGTAAGGCGGCAATATCTGTATCGGGTATCGGCAGCAGAGGGAGCAGAGAGTACACCGGCAAGATATGGGAGCTCGCAGGCAGGCATTCTGCGAAAACCGCCGGAAATAAAGTGGTGGCGATTGCCAGCTCCACAGGCGGGCCGAAGGCATTGCAGTCTGTTATAACGAGACTTCCAAAGAATCTGGATGCACCTGTATTAATCGTACAACATATGCCGAAAGGGTTTACGGCTTCTCTGGCAGAGCGTTTAAACAGCCTGAGCGATATTCGGGTTCAGGAGGCAAAGGAGGGCGACGTCCTGAGAAAAGGCGAGGTATATGTGGCGATGGGAGGCCGCCATATGAATGTGCGAACCATCAAAGGTCAATGTGTTATTCACTATTCCGACGAACCGGCAAGAGAGGGCGTCAAGCCCTGTGCCAATTATATGTATGAGTCTTTGGCCGGTACAAATTATGATGAAATTATCTGCGTGGTATTGACCGGTATGGGAGCAGACGGTACGGAGGGCATTAAAAACCTGAAAGCAAAAAAGAAAGTGCATGTGATAACACAGAACCAGGAGAGCAGCGTGGTTTACGGAATGCCGAAAAGCGTGGTAAACGCCGGCTTATCCAATCAGGTTGCAGCTCTGGAGCAGGTGGCACAGGAAATCATTATGCAGGTAGGCGTAAAATAAAATACAAAATGGGGAGCCGGAATCGGCAGAATGGAGGAAAAGATGGACGTTAGCCAATATCTTGAGATTTTCCTGGATGAAACAAAGGAGCATTTACAGAATCTGAACACCCAGATTCTGGAGCTGGAAGCGGACTCCGAAAACATGGACACAATCAATGAGATATTCCGCGCCGCCCATTCCTTAAAGGGAATGGCCGGTACCATGGGATATAAGAGGATGCAGAATCTGACCCATGATATGGAGAATGTTTTTTCGGAGGTGCGAAACGGCAATATCAAGGTGCAGCCGGAGATGATAGATGTTCTTTTCAGCTGTCTGGATGCGCTGGAGGAATACAATAATATTATTCAGGAAACCGCCGATGAAGGAACGAATGACAACGAGCCTTTGATACAGAAGCTGAATGATATCCTGAAGAAAGATAAAGGGGAGGGGGCAGCGGACAAGAAGGAGCCCGCAAAGACAGCAGATACGTCACAGCAACAGCAGTCTCCGGAGGAAAGTGAAAAATGGCATGATATCACTTTGGATGACAGCCAAATTCGAGTGATTATGGAGGCTCAGAAGCAGGGGAAAAACGTATACGGAATGAATGTGGTGGTACAGGATTCCTGTATTCTGAAAGCGGCCAGAGCCTTTTTGGTCTTTAAATCCGTGGAGGAGAAGGGCGATATTCTGGTGTCGGTTCCCAGCGCTCAGGATGTGGAGGATGAGCACTTTGACAAGGATTTCACGCTGCTTATCATATCGGAACATGATTTGGACACGGTTATCAGGGCGGCGGAGAATGTGTCGGAGATTGCCCGGGTAACAGGCGGCGTGCTGGAGCTTGAGAAAACCAAAAACTATCATCCTGTGGAGCCCTTGGAAAATCTGAGGCCCAAGCTTTCCGAGGCGGCTGCTTCGGAGGATAAGAGAAATAAGCCGGCGGCTAAGACGGAGAAAAAGCAGACCCCCGGCAAGCCCGTGGTGAACCGTACGGTTCGTGTGGATATAGAAAAGCTGGATGTATTGATGAATCTGGTGAGCGAGTTGATTATTGCGAAGAATTCGCTGGTATCGGCTACCGACCAGCAGCAGGCGGGGAGCTTCGGCGTCAATGAGCAGATTGAATATCTGGAAAGTGTGACCACGAGTCTGCACGAGTCTGTCATGAAGGTGAGAATGGTGCCTATTGAGAGTGTGGTAAATAAATTCCCCCGCATGATTCGAGACCTTTCCAAGACGCTGGGAAAGAAGATGGAGCTGTACATGTCCGGTGAGGAGACAGAGCTGGACCGTACCGTGGTGGATGAGATTGGCGACCCGCTGATGCATCTGCTGCGAAATTCCGCCGACCATGGACTGGAATCTGCAGAGGTACGTGCCCAGAGAGGCAAGCCCCCCGTGGGCTCAATTTTCCTGGACGCCTATCAGGACGGCAACAATGTCGTAATTGAGGTCAGGGATGACGGTAACGGTATTGACACGGAGGCCGTGAGAGATAAGGCTATTGAGAGAGGCTCGATAACGCCGGAGCAGGCGGCCAGTATGTCGGAGAAGGATATTATTAATCTGCTGTTCCTGCCCAGCTTCTCTACCGCAAAAAAGATAACGGATGTCTCAGGGCGCGGCGTAGGTTTGGATGTGGTAAAGTCCAAGATAGAGTCTCTGAGCGGTGAGGTAGAGGTAAAGAGCGAGCTTGGCGTGGGAAGTACCTGGACGATTCGTCTGCCCTTGACACTGGCGATTATTCAGGCTCTGATGGTGGTAGTGGGCGGTGAAAAGTATGCGATTTCCCTGGGGTCTATCCAGACGATAGAGGATATTGCTCCGGATGAGATTAAGCTGGTACAGAATAAGGAGGTTATTAACCTGAGAGGCAGCGTTATTCCTCTTATCAGGCTGTCCGAGCTTCTGGATATTGCAAGCATCAGAGGGGCGCAGGAGAATCTGACGGTGGTCATCGTAAAGAAAGGCAATAAGATGGCCGGTCTGGTGATTGACGAACTGATTGGACAGCAGGAAATTGTTATTAAGTCTCTTGGAAAATATATTAAACGGTGCAAGTTTATCAGCGGTGCAACAATTCTGGGCGATGGCGAGGTAGCATTGATTCTGGATGCGAATGCGTTAATATAGGGAAGGGAGAGAGACATATGGAACAGCTGAATACATTAAACGGTCTGGCATTGACAGGTCAGGAGAATATAGAGAGGCTTCAGTATATTGTGGTGCGTCTGGGCGAGGAGCAATACGGAATTGACATACGCTATATTGATAATATTGTGCGTATGCAGCGTATGACCAGAATCCCCAAGGTGCCCGAGTATCTGAAGGGAGTTATCAATCTGCGGGGAGAGGTTCTGCCGGTTATGAGCATCCGTTTGAAGATGGGTCTGGAGGCAGACGAGATTACCAGAGCTACCCGTATTATCATCCTGAAGCTGGAGCAGGAGGGTAATGTAGGCATCATTGTGGATGAGGTGAAGGAAGTAATTACCCTGGACAGTACACAGATAGAGAAGATGGTATATGATTCCAAGGACGGAGCCCCCAACTTTATTAATGGCGTGGGCAAAAGGGGAGGCGAATTAATTTCCCTCCTGGATTTGAATTCCGTTACATTGGAGGATAACGTACAGTAAATTCCCGGGTAAATTAGGTGAAGGAGATTTGCTTATGAGTGATGTTACGCTTGAGAAAGTATCGACAGCTTATTATGATGTATTAAAGGAATTAGGAAATATCGGTGCCGGAAATGCGATGACTGCGCTTTCTCAGATGCTTCAGTGCAAGGTGGATATGCAGGTTCCCCAGGTGAAGCTTTTGGATTTCTCTGAGGTGGGAGCCATGATGGGCGGCGAGGAACAGATTATGGTTGGCGTTTTTCTCGCTGTGGAGGGAGATATCACCGGCAGCATGATGTTTCTTGTGGAGAGGGGTACGGCTAAGCATCTGGTAAATAAAGTCATGATGGGAATGGCCACGGAAGGCGATGATTTTAACGATATGGAGCTGTCGGCCATGAAGGAGGTAGGGAATATCATTACGGGCGCTTACCTGAATTCCCTGTCTACGCTGACAAATTTGACAATTTATCCGTCTCCTCCCGATATTACGGTAGATATGGCCGGCGCTATTTTAAGCGTACCGGCGATTGAGTTTGGTGTGATGGGAGATAAGATACTGTTGATTCAGTCCAGATTTTTTGATGAGATAGAGCTGGACGGATATTTCATTATGATACCGGATTTAGAATCCTATGCCAAGATTTTGACTTCCCTTGGTCTGGCGGTAGAAGGGGTCATTGATTAAGGCCGCATGGCTGACAGGAAGCATGCATGGCAAAAGAAAAGATTTAAAAGGAAACAAAATCAATGAGCGAAATAATTAAGGTTGGAATGGCAGATTTAAATACATGTAAGAGTCCTGACGGCATTACGACATTGGGGCTGGGTTCCTGTGTGGGAGTGGCAATCAGGGATCCGATAACAAAGATAGGAGGATTAGCCCATGTGATGCTGCCGGACAGTACTACGATAAGAAACAGTCAACAAAATATCGCCAAGTTTGCAGATACCGGTATTGTGGAGTTGGTGAGACGTATGGAGCTTTTGGGGGCAAAGCGTGTCCGCATGGTGGCTAAGCTGGCGGGAGGTGCCACCATGTTTGCCTTTAAGACCAAATCAGATATGGTAATGATAGGAGAGCGGAACGTAGCCGCCAGCAAGCAGAAGCTGAAAGAGCTGGATATACCGATAATAGCAGAGGATACCGGCGCTAATTACGGACGGACTGTTATCTTTTTTCCGGAGACAGGGCAATTTGTTATCAGAGCGGTCGGCAGACAGGAGACAGTTATTTAACAGGTGGGATTTATGTCGAGAAAATATTTACCCTTAATTTTAATGCTGGTGGCAGGGGCAGTCACATGTATTATTACATTCATACAGAATTATTCAATCATAAATAAACTGATTGCGCTGCTGATTGTTCTGGTAGTTTTTTTCTTCTTGGGAAGCGTTCTGAAGAGTGCGCTGGATTATTTTGAACGTCAAAACAGCGTGGAGAGCAGTAAAGAAGGCGAAGTCATTGAAAAGCAGGTGCAGGACGAAGAAATACAGCAGCCATAAGGACTTCATAAGAGCAGAAAACGGAGAGTATAGCAGGTGTGCCTATGGATGAGACAGCCAGAAAAAAATTATTAGAAGAATATGCCAAGACCAGGTCGGAGGAAGTCAGAGAGAAACTGATTCTGGAATATGCGCCTTTGGTTAAGCTGGTAGCGGGCAGACTCAGCATGTATCTGGGATATAATGTAGAGTATGAGGATTTAGTAAGCTACGGTATTTTCGGACTGATTGATGCTATTGATAAATTCGATTATCTCAAGGAGATTAAGTTTGAGACTTATGCCAGTCTGCGTATCCGTGGCTCCATTCTGGATCAAATCAGAAAGATGGATTGGATTCCCAGAACGATTCGGCAGAAGCAGAAGAAAATCGACGCCGTTATCAGAGAGGTTGAGCAGGAGACCGGCCGCAGCGCTACGGACGAGGAAATCGCAAAGGGATTGGGAATATCGGAGGACGAATATACGGATTGGCAGTCCCAGATGAAGATTACCGGTCTGGTATCCTTAAACGAGTATATGGAGCAGGGAAGCGATGTCTCCCAGGATTATGGCAGACATACGGCGGCCAGCTTTGAGACGCCTGAAGAAAATATTGAGAAAAAGGAATTGACCAGGGTATTGGGAGAAGCCCTTGCATTGTTGACAGAAAAAGAACAGAAGGTGATTACGCTTTATTATTATGAAGAGCTGACTTTGAAGGAAATCAGTCATATATTGGAGGTCTCGGAGTCCAGAATATCCCAGCTTCATACCAGAGCGTTACAGAAAATGAAATCAAAGATGGGAAACTACATGGGAGTGTTTGCTGACAGCTAATGGGCGGTTCTGTGAGTGTGTCGGCGCTTATAGACCGGAAAGGAGGCAGTATGAAAAATGGATTTTTTCAGCTTGTTAAGGTAGTGAGAGGTTTTGGTGTGAAACTTGTGCCTCCTGAGGACGGGGGAGAGCAGATTAGAATGGCTGAGCTTATAAATTATCTGGCTTCTTTGGAAGAGCGGTATGATTTGGATGCTCTGAAACAGGCTGTTTTGTCAGGGAAGGAGACTGTGTTTACCCTGGCGGCGCTGGGAGATTGTCCGGTTCGCAACGAGGAATATGTCGTGGAGATAGCTCCCGATAATATGCAGGCTTCGGTGAGGTTTTTTCCGCCGTCGGAAACGGGGAATCGTATAACGATGGATGAATTTATCCAGGATTTAAGGAATAAGAAGGTGGTTTGGGGGACGCAGATGGCGGTGCTGCAGGAGCACTTTATGAGTGAGGATGACTACTGCCGGGATTTGATTGTGGCAAAGGGGAAAGAACCCAGGCACGGTACGGATGCGAGGATAGAATATTTTTTTAATACGGATGTGCGTATTCAGCCTACAATGCGGGAAGATGGCAGCGTAGACTATTTTCATTTAAATGTAATTAATCATTGCAGGCGCGGCGATATGCTGGCAAGAGTGATACCGGAGGACGAAGGAGAGCCCGGCATCAATGTAATGGGTGTCAGAATCAAGCCCAGGAATGTTCACAAGGCGAATCTGAAGTATGGCAATAATATTGAGGCTTCGGAGGACGGCATGTCCATTGCCTCCATGGTAGACGGTCATGTGATGCTGGTAGAAGATAAGGTATTCGTCTCTGACGTCTATGAGGTGGAGAATGTAGACCTTTCGACCGGAAATATTGATTTTGAGGGAAGTGTGGAAATCAAAGGGAATGTTGCCAGCAATATGAGTATTAACGCAAGAGGTAATGTGATTGTAAACGGTGTGGTGGAGGGCGCTTATATTGAGGCAGGCGGCAATATTATTATTGCCAGAGGCATGAACGGTATGACCAAGGGTGTGCTTAAGGCAGGCGGTAATATTGTGGCGAAGTTTCTGGAAAATGCAGAGGTTGAGGCAGGCGGCTATATCAATACAGAATCTATCCTGCATAGTAAAGTGTCGGCCGGTACGGAGATTACCGTGGAGGGAAGGAGAGGCTTTATCACCGGAGGTCATGTGCAGGCCGGGGAGAAGATAACGGTAAAGACTCTTGGGGCCGCCATGGGAGCGGCTACCGTGGTAGAGGTGGGCGCAGACCCCAGAGTGAAGGCGGAATACATGCAGCTGCAGAAGGATGTGAGCGAGCTGGTAAAAGAGATAAAGAATATTCAGCCGATTATTGTAAATTTTCAACAGAAAAAAGGAAAGGGCGCCCATTTTAACGAAGAGCAGATAAAGTATCTAAAAAGCAATATTGAGCTTTTCGAAACCAAAAAAGCGGAACTGGATAAAAAGACCAATACGATGAAGAGAATGCAGAATTTGCTTTCCACACAGAATAAGGCAGAGGTAATTGTGAGAGGCGTAGTGTGCGCCGGTACGAATGTTATCATTGGAGATGTATCTATGGTGGTGCAGAGCAGCTATGAATACTGTAGATTTCAGAGGCGTGACGGGGAAGTCAAAATAGCGCCGCTTTTATAGGGAAACGCTGATAAAAGCGTATCGTAAAAGGAGGATGAGGGTATGGCATTTGGAGCCATTGAGCTTACCACGGTTTCACGGGTACAGGATATTTCCACCATCAAACAAAATGAGGATAATAAGGGCGCTGTGATTCAAACTGTAATAGGAGAACAGGCCCAGAAGGATACCAAACAGCGTATGCGGGAGGTGAATCAGGCTGACAATTCAGAATTTTATGACCGTCGGTTTGACGCCAGAGATAAGGGGGATAATGAGTACCGGGGAGATGGAGGCAGTAAGAGAAAAGAAAAGAAGAAGCATGAGCAGGTGGTCGTAAACGGCCGTCAGGGCTTTGATATGAAGATATAAGAGAATGACTGTGCATCGCTTGTGCGACAAGGGCTTTGTGTGTAAAGAGCAGCGCAGGAATGAGGAGAACAATGAGTCCAATGGAGATTATATTACTGATTGCCGGTGCAACGCTTTTTATTATCAGTTTTTTGATACCGGCAAGAAAGGAAAAAGTCAACGGTGAAATCAGCTCTTTAGCGCAGGAGGAAATAAAAAAGCTTGTTTCTCGGGAGATGGACGGCATCAGAGGACAGGTGGATGATGTGGTGGAGGAAGCCGTGGGTTATGCCATGGAAAAGACGGAGCGTTCTCTGGAGCGGCTTTCCAATGAGAAGATTATGGCGGTGAATGAGTATTCAGACACCGTATTAAAGGAGATTCATAAGAATCATGAGGAGGTCATGTTCCTCTATGACATGTTGAACAGTAAACATGCGAATCTGAAGAACACGGTAACGCAGGTTAATAAAACCGTAAAGGAGGTAGCCGAGACCACGAAGGAGGCTGAGGATTTGGTAAATAATTTCCAGATACTGTCGCCTCAGCCGAAGGAGCCGCTTCGCCGGGAGACTTCTTCTGCGGTCAAATCCCGGACGCCGAAGGAGGAGTCCGCCGCCAAGGCCGAACCGGATATTGGCTTTATGGGAGATACGGAAGGGCGGAACAACAATGAAAAGATTCTGGAGCTCTACAGAAAAGGAAAATCAAAGGTCGCTATTGCAAAGGAGCTTGGCCTGGGAGTAGGCGAAGTGAAGCTGGTCATTGATTTGTACAAGAATTTTTCGTAACTGCTCAGCGGCTGAACGGTTACAATTTTTCATATCATAGGAAACACTGTGTTACTGTGAAGGGCTAAAGTATATGAATTTCCTATAATATAAAAATAGGACGCGCACTCGTGCGAAGGGAAATATTGAGGAAGGCAGCTCCCATAGGTTTATAGGAAATGAGTGAATAGAAGAGAATAGAAGAAATGAAACTGAAATATTATTTGCGGACGCTGGGGCTTGCGATGATGGTGACCACGCTTTTGATGGCGGCGGCTTCGCCCAAAGAGAAGGAGCCTATGAGCGATAAAGAAATTAAAGAGAGGGCGGAGGAGCTCGGAATGGTAGACCCGAGTTCCCTTGTCCTTTCCGACTTGCTGCCAAAGGAGCCGGAGGAGAGCGGGGAAAATGTATCCGGAGAGCCGGACACGAAGCTATCGGATACGGAACCGTCGGATGTGG